>NZ_JAGJEK010000003.1:0-242863 GCF_018101015.1 Pseudoalteromonas sp. MMG005
ATTGAATTTCGGTTGTAAGAATTGTGCTGCTGATAGCTGATAGCTGATAGCTGATAGCTGATAGGTTCAGAGCTAGGCGATACAAAAGTAACACGTTTTTTAGGTGGGCAATTTGCTCTTTTATTGCAAGGTTTGATATTTTCATCTTAATATCGCGTATTTATACAACATAACAATATTGGCATAAATTCCATTCGTTACACTTTATGCTGCCAACACTTTTGACGTTGAATTATGAGCATCTGAGTGTGTAACGAGTCGCATAGTAGCGCAATAATGTATTTAACAAATGTGTATTAAAAGCAGTATTAAGCCACATGCATGTGGCTATTTTAATCGGTAATTACCATCAAGTAGTGGGTATAATTTCCCAGTCGGTACACTGTAGGTGGTCGCTAGTCGCGTTGCAAAGTGCAGACCAAATAGTCACAAAATGGGCTTTTTGAATATCACTACCACTGTGCATAATACTATTTGAAATAGCGGTTAACAGGGGGGGACCAGACAGGTAAGGGTGAGAATTCTTATATTTCTTATAGATCCAGTTATCTTGACCTAATTTATCTTTAAGTTGTCGTTTGCGTGTAGAGTGTAGGTCGTTTTGTTCATCTATTTTTTGCTGCGCATACCTTGCTTCTGGCTTTTTGGCCGTGGTGGTGGTTGAGATTAAGTTTGGCAGTGGAATATTCGCTTGTGTGACCATTTCGGTGTAACCATCTTGCATTAAACGCAAACGGTCGGACCCAGTTGTTACGGAGGTGGATGCTAAAGTGACAGGCCAAACGCGATCCAGTTGGATTTTCGATAGGGTTGATGTGCTGTGAATGCCTAGGTACTCATCAGGTAAGCCAAGCATATGTCCAAATTCGTGTGTCATAACTATGTATTTGTGAGGCACGGTTCGTTCGACATTGTTCGGCGTTCGAATAACAATGAGTGCCCCTCCATCTTGACCTGAAATGGTATGGTTGCGTGAGCGTGTTTTTAGAAATTTAACGGCGTCTTTTGCCCATTGTTCAGAAGTATCTGATGCAATGGCAAAGTTATCTCCTGTAATACGTGTGTTAATGTAGTTAGCAATCGCAGTGGCACGATTGGACTCTAAATTGTGCGTAAACATGCCGTCATTTTTACCTTTTAGGCCGATGACATACGCTTTAATACCCAGCACATCAGATGTTCGCCTCATTCTAACAATCGCAAGAAAGCGATCTAGGTAAGTTTTCATGCTTGATGCCAATATATGCTGATTTGCTGAAAAAGTAACATAGTCCCCATCACCAGCTGGCAATAAACTGCGTAATCCGGCGCGGATCAGCCCTTCTTTGTAATTAAAAATGTATTCTTGATTTTTGGTAATATCAACTTCGTTGGCGAAATTGTTCACGCCACACACATGTGGGGTTACACCGTGATTTATGCCGCCACTTGATTTATATCGGGCCAGTTTTTTTACTTCAATAACATATTGGCAATAGGCAGGGTTGTTTACTTGGGCAATGACAAAGTCAATATTCATGACAAACTCTTCCCAACCCGGTTTGATACAGCGAATTTTATAGTTATTGGACCATTTATCGATAATGGCACGGCGCGTTGCTCGTTTAAAATCACTTTTTTGAGTCATTGTCCAAGTCAGTTGATCTTGGGTATTATCAATAAATCGATAAAAAACTTTAACTATCACGGTGATTTTTTTCTTGTGCGGCTCTACTCTAAGGTCAAACTTTCCGATGTTGGTAGCAGGTACAAAATTTTTGACAACTAAGTTACCCCTTATGCCATCCCTGATAAATTCGTCTTTCATCTCAACTCTTTTATATCACACTGCAAATTACGCGTAACTATAGCTGAATGTGTGCATCGGAGCAAAATTTAAGCCTCTATATTTAAAGCATTTTTTAAATTTAATATGCTGGGGTGAAGCGCTGTAAGCCTTGCTTTAATCATTTTATAAGATGTATTTGCGAAAATATGAACCGGTGATTGGAGGTATTATAAATTCGCTCACATAGTCAGTCTTTACGATGATAAAAAATCTTAAACCCAAAGCATAAAGTTGTTCACTCATGCTTGTTTTATCAAAGATCTATTTGGCTATCAGTACGCAGCTGTGATGGTGTCATACCGAAAAACCGCTTAAATAGCTTACTGAAATAGCTAGGATCCACAAATCCGGTGTCAAAACATACGGATGATATAGGCAGCGTTGTCTCGATAAGTAGTTTGCGCGCTTGTTCTAATCTGATCTCAATCAAAAATTGTTTAGGGGTTTTAGCTAGGTGTTTTTTAAATCGTCGCTCTAGTGCACTAACTGACAGATGAGCGATGTCAGCAAGTTGTTCGACAGTGATCTGATTGTGATAATTGGTGCGAATAAATTCAACCGGTGTTTTTATGGCGTCAATATTGGCGAGCGTGGTTGAAGTTTTCTGTAAATGCCGTGTTATACCATAAGTGCCGATGATCTTATTCTTGTCATCAAAAATGGGTCTTTTTGTGGTGGTAAACCAAGCTAAATCCCCCTTTTTGGTTTGATTCATTTCGAACCGCTCAGTGACGCACTCTCCTTTGAGTACATTGTTATCGTCTTGAATAAATTGGCGAGCAACATGAGACGGCGAAAAATCAAAATCATTCTTGCCAATAATATTTTCTAGCCGTGAAACCCCCATGTGCTCTAAAAAAGTATGGTTCGCATATATAAAACGGTGCTTAGAATCTTTTACCCAAAATAAAATGTCTGGAATGAAATCGTACATGAGTGCCATTTGCTTTACACCCATTTTCTCCATGAAAATTAGTTGGTTATCGTTCTTTTTCATCGCTTTGTAACCTCTGTTTTTAGTCGGGGCTTAAAATGACATGACGCTGAATTAGTTATATAGTTCACTGAATTTATCTTACCCACATAAGTGACAAAATCATAGACTGGTCGTTAAAGAATGAAATGAAAAAATGAGTAACAGCCCGTGAAAAGAATAAAAATGGGGATGGTAGGGGGAGGCAATGGTGCGTTTATTGGTGCAGTACACCGTATGGCCGCCTCATTAGATGGTGATATAGAGTTAGTGTGTGGTGCTTTTAGCGCCAATGAACAAAGCTCTATGAGCTATGGACAAAGCTTAAATTTAGATCCTGCTCGATGCTATGGTTCTTACCAGCAAATGTTCATTGAAGAAGCGAAACTACCCTCTTCACAAAAAATGGATTTCGTCGTTGTGGTCACGCCGAATCATTTACATTTTCCTGTTGCTAAAATGGCACTAGAAGCTGGGTTTCATGTGCTCAGTGATAAACCCGCCACTTTTGATTTAACACAAGCATTGTTGTTGGAGGCGTTGGTGGAAAAGTCTGGACGTTTGTATGGACTGACACATACATACACGGGCTACCCATTAATCAAACAAGCAAAGCACCTTGTGAAGCAAACTGATTTTGGTCGAGTTACAAAAGTGGTTGTGGAATATAGCCAAGGCTGGTTGGCGGTGGATGACGGTAACAAGCAAGCTCAGTGGCGACTCGACCCACAGCGTAGTGGTATGAGTTGCTGCATGGGAGATATCGGTGTTCATGCTGCTAACCTTGCTGAGTATGTGAGTGGTTCAGATATTACGGCAATCTGCGCAGATTTAACCGCCAGCAAAACAGGCCGAGTACTTGATGATGATGGCAGTGTGTTATTGCAGTTTAATAATGGCGCAAAGGGCGTTTTGCTTGCCAGTCAAGTGGCGGTTGGAGATGAAAATAATTTAACTCTGCGCGTATACGGAGAGCACCAATCTCTGCAGTGGAGCCAACTTGAACCCAATACTTTACTGTTAAAATCAGCAGTTCACCCAACACAAGTGATCCGCACCGGTATGGCCAGTCTTTGCACGCAGGCGAAAATGGCTACGCGTTTACCCAGCGGACATCCTGAGGGATATATTGAAGCCTTTGCCAATATATATCGAAATTTTACGATGCAGATCCGTGCCTTCGAACAGGGGGATGCTACGGCCCGGCATAACTTTGACATACCAGACATCTCAGATGCTGTCAGAGGTATGGCATTCATTGAACATGTTGTTGCAGCGAGTCAATCAACACAGAAATGGCACCCAATATCATTGGTGTCCACACAGAGGTCAATATGAATCAAATAAAAGGCCCTGGCATATTTTTAGCACAGTTTATTCAGGATGAAGCGCCATTTAACTCTTTATCAGAAATCGGCCAATGGGTTGCTGATTTAGGTTATAAATCAGTGCAAATCCCGACGTGGGACAAACGCATTTTTGACCTAGAGCTGGCGTATGAAAGTGACAGTTATTGCGACGAAGTGAAAGGGACTCTGCAAGATTTAGGGCTGCAGATCAGTGAGCTTTCAACGCATTTACAAGGTCAGCTCGTGGCGGTTCACCCAGCGTATGATAAACAGTTAGATGCCTTTGCGCCACTTGAGTTCCAAGGGAATGCACAGGCACGCACACAATGGGCCATTGCACAATTGAAGATGGCAGCAAAAGTCAGTGAAAAATTGGCACTCACTGCACATGCCAGTTTTTCAGGGGCATTGTTGTGGCCAAGTGTTTATCCGTGGCCGCAACGGCCAAGTGGACTCATTGACGAAGGGTTTGCGGAGCTCGCCAAGCGTTGGATTCCTATTCTTAACACATTTTTAGACAGCGGTGTTGATGTGTGTTTTGAACTACACCCGAGTGAAGATTTACACGATGGAGCGACGTTTGAACGATTTTTGACAGCAACAAATGCGCATCCAGCTGCAAATATTCTTTATGATCCGAGCCACTTTGTTTTGCAGCAGCTTGATTATCTCGCTTTTATTGACCATTACCATGACCGTATCAAAGCGTTTCACGTTAAAGACGCGGAATTCAGAATGAATGGCAAAAGTGGCGTATATGGCGGTTATCAAGATTGGCAACATCGGCCTGGTCGTTTTCGTTCGTTAGGTGATGGGCAAATAGATTTTAAGCAAGTGTTTAGCAAGTTGACTCAATATGGGTTTGATGGATGGGCGGTGCTTGAATGGGAGTGTTGTATAAAAGATGCGCACGAAGGCGCCAAAGAGGGCGCGCCATTTATCAATAAACACCTTATTAAACCTGCACAGCGTGCGTTTGATGATTTTGCATCGAGTCAAGCTGACAGTCAATTGAATCGCCAAATTTTGGGTCTAATGGAGTAAAACAATGAATCATATTCAGTCAAATAAACTGTTTATTGCTTGCTGTTTAGCGTTAACGGTCACGGCTATGACGTTTGCGATTAGAGCTGCAATATTAACCCAGCTTAGTCAAGACTTCGCGCTCACGGACACCGAGCTTGGGTGGGTTAACGCAATGGCTTTTTTGGGGTTTCCTGTTGCGACTGTTATTGGTGGGTTGTTGTACAATACGCTGGGCGCAAAAAAATTGCTGGTGGTCGCTTTTGTCGGACATGTTATTGGCTTAGCATTAACTATCAGCGCTGTCGGGTTTTGGTCGTTAATCATTTCAAGTTTTTGTATTGGTTTTGCAAACGGTGCCGTAGAAGCTGGGTGCAACCCTTTGGTTGTGCAGCTGTATAAAAATAATAAAACAACCATGCTCAACCGCTTCCATGTCTGGTTTCCTGGTGGCATTGTTATAGGCGCATGTGTTGCGATGGGGATGTCGCATTTAGCGCTATCTTGGCAAAGCCAAATCGCGATTATGTTCATCCCTACCGGTATTTATGGTTATTTAATCGTACATCATACTTTTCCACACACTCAAACAATACAAGCTGCTACGGCTGTAAACGTAAAGAGTTTGCTCTCACCACTCTTCATATTTATGGCTTTTTGTATGTCTTTGACTGCGGTAACAGAGCTTGGCACACAGCAATGGATTGAGCGAATTTTAGGGGCGTCGGGCGCAAGCCCAATGGCGATTATGGCAATGGTAACCGGATTAATGGCGGTCGGTCGTTATTTTGCTGGCCCCTTAGTACATGCGCTTAATGCGACTGGTGTGTTACTTGTCTCGGCTATATTTGCAACGTTGGGCATATTTTTAATGAGTGTTGCATCTGGCGTGGAAGTGTACATTGCAGCCTTTTTCTTTGCGCTTGGCGTAACGTACTTTTGGCCCACAATGTTGGGCTTTGTTGCCGAAAAATTGCCACAAACAGGCGCGATAGGATTGTCTCTGATGGGCGGAATTGGCATGCTATCGGTCAGCATTTGGAGCCCCGTTATAGGAAATTGGATCGACCTATCAAGAGAGTACGCTTTGCAGCGTAACTTATCAGCAGCTCAAGCTGAACTGATCGCTGGGCAAACAACACTCGGGTATTTGATGATATTTCCATGTGTACTGATATTTGCCTTTTCTATTTTATTGGCGTACCAACGTAAAAATAATAATTTTGAGCAAAATGAAGATGTTGCATAGGAGTACAGCAATGAGTGAAACAGTGGATATTGACAATAACAGGCGGCATTTTCTACACAGCTTTACGGTCTTGCTTGGGAGTGCGACGGCGGCACAGCTTATTGATGGCTCTGGGTTGTCGTCAGCCCTAGCTTATCGGGCCAAAGAAGACAGTACGGCGCAAGATGCCATGGTATTTAAGCAATTACACATGCAAATGCTTAAGTGCATATGTGACCTAATTATGCCCAAAACCGAGACTTTATCGGCCAGTGAATTGGATGTTCATGGCTTTGTTGATCATCAACTGAACACAGTGTATTCACAGCATCAGCAAGTACAAGCAATTGGTTTATTAGAAAAAATGACACGTACAAGTCAGACTCATTTTAAGCATGACTTTCATGTATTGCGCTCCGCAGCGCAGTTAGAAATTCTGGCGTCGATTGAGAATCAGAGTATGGGTTTTACTGAGCAAGATACAACGATATTTAAGCTGCTAAAGAGCTTGATTGTATTTGGTTATTTTACCACTGAGTATGGGGCCACTGAGGTGTTGAAATATCAGGCGATACCTGGTGGATACCGAGGTTCAATTCCCTATAAGTCAGTAGATAGCAGTTGGGGGTCTCTAGGATTTTACTAGATAAACATCATGACAGACTTATATATTAAAAATACCAAAGAAAAATTCGATGTGCTCGTAGTTGGTTCTGGCATAACCGGTGGGTGGGCGGCAAAAGAGTTCTGTGAACGTGGATTCAAAACTTTGATGGTTGAGCGCGGGCGAGTTGTTGAGCACCAAAAAGATTATATTGGAGAGCATAAAGGACCATGGTTGTTTGACAATCGTATGAAAGTTGACAACTTACTGACGGCGCAACAACACTACGTACAAAAGCTATGCTATGCCTTTAGTGATTCGACCAAGCACTTTTTTGGTAATGATAGAGATTTACCTTACTCGACAGCAAAAGGCACGGGTTTTAGTTGGATCCGTGCAAATCAATTAGGGGGAAAGTCGTTGCTTTGGCATCGGCAATCTTATCGCTTTAATCAGTGGGATTTCCAAGCGAATAAGGCGGATGGATATGGTATTGATTGGCCGTTACGGTATGCAGATTTAGCACCTTGGTATGACCATGTTGAACAGCATGCAGGCATTGCCGCACACAACGATAATTTGGATGTTTTACCGAATAGTGTATCGCAGCCGGCTTTTGAATGGACCGCACCTGAGAAAATGCTCAGAGATAAATTTAGCTCACTATACCCAGATAGGCCTATGGTGATGGGACGGGCTGCACATTTAACAAAACCTACTCAGCTGCACCTATCTCAAGGCAGGGTAAAATGTCAGGCGCGTAATGAATGCCAAAAAGGTTGCTCATTTGGCGCATATTTTTCGACCCAAAGCTCAACGTTACCCGCAGCAGCTAAAACGGGAAATTTACACATCGCGCCAAATAGTGTGGTGCATAGTTTAATTTATGACTCTCGTCGAAATAGAGTCACGGGTGTGCGAGTGATTGACAATGACACCCTAGAAACACGAGAGTATTTTGCCACAGTGGTATTTTTGTGCGCGTCTACGTTAGGCTCTACACAAATTATGCTGAATTCAAAATCACACTCTTTTCCCAATGGTATTGCAAATAATTCCGGCGTATTAGGACATTATTTGATGGACCACAATTACAATGCGGGAGCCGTGGGCATCGTTGAGGGGTTTGACGCAGAGTATTATTCGGGTCGGCGTCCAACTAGTCCCTATATTCCAAATTTTCAGTATAAACCAAGCCGCTATGCAAAGGGTTACAAGCGAGGATATGCGCTTGCCGCATGGTCAAGCCGTGAAGATTGGCGAGCAATCGCAAAGCAAGATGGCTTTGGGGTGGATTTCAAGCGTAAATTAACACAAGCAGGAAGGTGGCGGTTTGGTTTGTCTGCGCAAGGAGAAATGCTACCAAGGTACGAGAATCATGTGGCACTTCATGCTACGAAAACAGATAAGTGGGGGATACCGCAACTCGTTATAGATTGCCAATGGTCAGACAATGAAAAGCGCATGATGGATGACGCCGCCGATACAGCGAAAGAGATGTTGACCAAGGCAGGTTTAAAAGACGTGTATAGCTATACACGCTATCATGAGCGTCACCCTGGGATTGCAATTCACGAAGTGGGCACCGCTAGAATGGGCGCAGACCCAAAAGCATCGGTACTGAACGGTTTCAACCAGTGCCACGATATTCCAAATCTTTTTGTCACTGATGGCGCCAGTTTTTGCTCTACTGCCACGGTTAATCCATCACTGACATTTATGGCAATCACGGTGCGAGCAGTTGATTACGCCGTTAATGAACTTAAAAATAACAGGATTTAAGGTAACACGAATGAGTAAAACATTAGCCGTAATGGCATTATCAAGTTGCGCTTTGATGGGGTGTCAAATAATAGACAATAAGCAAACACAGCCAGATGCAACAGCCTCAACACCGCAAGCAGCTAAAGTCAGTGTGCAATTGTGGTCAGTGAAAGACACATTAAAACAAGATTTCAAAGGGACATTACGACAGTTGGCCAATATGGGCTTTGAAGGCGTTGAGTTTGCAGGCGAATTTGGCCCGTATAAACATGATCCTAAAGGGTTAAAAAGCTATTTAGATTCACTTGGGCTGCAAGCCAGTGGCGCACATATCGATTTTAAACAGTTCTCAGATGAGCAATTTGCCGACAGTGTGCACTTTTATCAAACGTTAGGCGTGAAATATTTAATTGATCCATGGGAAAAGCGCGCATGGGACCATACTCAAGTCGCCAGTGTTGTGGATGATTTGAATCGTTTAGCTGATAAGCTTGAGCCTTACAATATGCAAATTGGGTATCATAACCATCAACATGAATTTGCAGATTATAAAGAGTCAACATTTTGGGATTACATTGCTGAAAATACAAAATCAAATGTGGTGTTGCAACAAGATGTAGGCTGGACTTCCTTTGCAGGTAAAGACCCGGTGTCTTATGTTAAAAAATACCCAAATCGTACCATCACCACGCATTATAAAGTGGTTATTCCAGAACAGAATTCAGCGGATCTATCTCCGATCATCGGCCAAAATAACGGCATAGATTGGTATAATTTAACGCAAGCTTTGTACACTGACGGAGGTGTACAGTGGATTGTGTTAGAGCAAGAGGACTACCCAGAAGGACTTACTCCATTACAATCGGTTAAATTATCGAAGTTAAATCTAGATAAAATTTTACAGTAACCATCTGATTTATATATTTTTATTAATCGATTCGGTTAGTGGAACGCGCTTTTTAGATATTTAACGTATCGAAATATATCGATGTGCTGTGATTTAAACTCGATAGACCGCTTAATCACAGGCTGATTATTTATACGAGGTATTTAGGCGTTTAAGTCTTATAATGCGCACTGTAGATGCTTAGGTTGTGGTAAAAGTAAAAGCATAGTTAAACGCTTAACTCCACCGTGAATAAAAGATTTTATTCACGGTGTGAGGAGTGACTCACCGTTATGTGCCTGGTAGCTCAACAATGCGCCAATAATGATCTAAGAGTTTGACCAACTCATCAAAACCATGTTGTAGATTTTCTTTTACAATATAACCTGCGATGTTTTGATCATAGGCAGCAAACTTATCTTGCTCATCCTTACTGGTGGTTAGCACAAAGACGACGCTACCTTTGAGCTGTTGATCGTTTCGTAGCTCAGCTAAAAGCTCAAGACCACCCATTCGTGGCATGTTAAGGTCGAGCAAGATCAAAAAAGGTTTTGGTACCTCGTCATTTTTTAATAACTCTAGTGCGTACATCCCATCTTTTGCGCGTATGATAGGATTAGCAATACGCATTTTTTTAAAAGCTCGGACAACACTCTTCGCATCTATATCGTCATCTTCGACTAATAAAATCGATGCGTGTTTGTAATTCACTTCACTCATATTTTATTTTTACCTCTATAATATTTTTGGCCACGTAAATGTAAAACAGGTACCACTGACCCCATCTGAAATGACATTAATCCCACCTTTATGATAATCCAGTAGCTTTTTAATAATTGATAACCCCATACCACTGCCCTCGACATCGTCTCTGGGCTTAAGAGTTTTAAAAAGTTCAAAAATCTGCTGATGATACATAGGGTCAATACCTACACCATTATCAGCAACAGAGAACTGATAGTGGGTAATGTGTTCTTGACCCGACACATCAATCATTAATTTACCCTCGCCTTTATGTTTAATTGCGTTGCCAATGAGGTTGCGGAAAATGGTTTCAAGTGGCGCGATAGGTGTATTAATTTCAGGTAAAGTAATGTCGCAGGTCATTGAGATGTTCTCAGAAGAGGGCTGTAAGTCAAATATATTGAGCACCAAATCATGGACGTTAGCTAGTTGAATTTCGCCACCTTTTCGTCCTACACGAGAATAAGCTAATAAATCTTCCAATAAGCTTTCTAAGCGTGCTGTTCTGCTTTTAAGTAAAGACAAATTCTCTTTGGTTTCCTCATTTGCAAACTCTATGATGTCTTCTTCTATCCAGCAGGAAAGTTGCATAATGCCTCTTAATGGGGCTTTTAGGTCATGAGAGGCCACATACGCAAAGTCATTTAACTCTTTATTACTGCGCTTAAGTTCTTCGGTTATTTTTACATGTTCGGCCATATCTATAATCGTGGCTAACACTTTCAAATCATTACCATCTTTAAATTGTGCAATGCCAATTTCAGCAGGAAATTCATAACCGCTTTTTGTCATCCCGAATATTTCGCGGCCTATACCCATTTGGCGGTGCGAGGGGTTTTTATGAAAGCTGTTACGATGCTGAGGGTGATTGGGTTGAAATCGTGAGGGTACGAGCATTTCAATTTTTTTGCCGATGAGCTCATCATCGGTGTAGCCAAAGAGTGATTTGGTTTGCGGATTTATTTGCTCTATCACCCCTTCGTCACTGGTAATGATGATCCCGCAAGGTGCCGATTCAATGATGTGTCTGTAATATTCTTCTTTAATGGCGAGAGAATGTGTAATTTGATTGGCGATTGCCATTGCACTGTTTTGTGAGCGGGTCAATGTAATAAAAATAAACAACAACAATGCGTCAATCAAAATACCGCTACCTAAAATAATAAGCGGTTGGCTTGAGTGTGTGGATGTTCTAAACGACAGCGCTGATTGAATATGAAACGTCCATGGTCTGCCGTACATATTGAGTGTGACTGTTTTACTAAACAGTGGTTTATCGTCATAGTGATGATTGCTTTCGGTGAGCTCGTCATACAAGTTGTCTTTACCATCAAATATACTAAAAACAACCTGCCTATTACTTTGTTGTAGTGTGCCTTCCATTAATTTGTACATAATAAATGGGGCGTATATGTGGCCAACAAAGTGTGTTTGTCTTTGTGCAAGGCTGGTGGTTTCAGAGGTATCGTAAAAAGGAATAAACTGTAAAAACCCGGGCGTTTTCTTTGCGTCCTGCACAAGGACTATGGGGGCAGTAATTTGTGTGGACGCAGTATCTCTGGCTTTTTTAGCTGCACTAAAGCGATTATGTTCAAAAGCCATATCTAGCCCAACCGCCTTCATATTATGCTCAACGGGCTCTATGTAAGTAATTGGCCAGTACTCTTGTTCTTGATGTTGTGGATGAATGGCGAAATTAGGTCTGATTTTACGTTGCTGTATGAGAAACGAGTCGAGTTCGCTTTTTGGGATATGGTAAATAATGCCAATGCCATTTATACCCGGGTAAGATTCGGAGATATTAAGTGTGTCAGAAAATGTCTTCCAATCACTGGCTGGAGTTTGCAAAGAGTAGGTTTGAACTGCTGCGGCGCCTGCTTTTAATGCAATTTCATAATGAGACATACGTTCTGATATTTGGGTTAAGAGTAACTCGGATTGAGCTTTAAATAAAGCTGCTCTTTTGGCCTGAATTTGGTTATCCGATATTTTCCATGCTGTCACGGTGAGCAAGAGTGATGCAAATACAACAAGCCAATGATACCAATGTAAGAACCGAGCTGGAGAGACCTGCTTTTTTGTCATTGTAATTCCCTTTCCCTATCCTTATGCGTGATTTTGCGGCGAACCAGTCGACTATTCATTATGACAATCGCACTTATGGGCAAATCCTTAGTACTTGAGTGTAGACCAATAGAAAAATACTGGAGAAAATTTCCAATTAATAAGTGTTTACGTTCATTATTCAATTAAGGTGCGTTATAGAAAAGTACGTGCAAGGTGTGTCACCAGAGACCGTGGTACAGGTTTGCCCTATGTTGTGACTGCATTGTGAAAAGCATTTTCATATACGTAAAGCAAACTACGACAAGCACTCTGGCGTAATAATGGCAGCGCTCGTAGTTGTTATTTTTTTGATAACTAATCATATCGAAAATAGCCATTGAGTTAATTTGTTTACACCCATCGGTCGGACTTTAAGCAAACAGTAGGGAGCATGGCAATAAAGCCCTAAATACAATTGCAAATAAAAATAAATCGCATTAATCTTCCTGCGATTTTGCACCTAATGTGCAGTGAATTTTTAGTTTGGAGTGTATTCATGCGTTACTCGGTTTTATGTTTAGCTGTTGGTTCAGCGATAGCGGCATCTAATGTGTCGGCTCAGTCGTCAGATGTAGAAGTTATTGAAGTAAAGGGCACTTACTTCAACGATTATCAAGTCGATACGGCCAAAGGTGCTTTGCGGACTGACACCTCCTTACTTGAGACTGCACAGTCAGTATTTGTTATCTCAGATACTGTGATAGATGAGCAGCTCGCAACAACGCTTGGGGAAGTACTGAATAATGATGCCAGTTTGACCGCCGGGTCTAAGCAGCGAAATCGTGAAACATTTAACCTCCGTGGTTTTGGATTAAGTTCATCAAATGGTTATTTGCGTGATGGTCATCAGCATTGGTCACACTATCAGCAACCAATAGAAACTTTAGAACAAGTTGAAATAATCAAAGGCCCATCTAGTATTTTATACGGCCAATCAGGTCCGGGTGGTTTAGTGAATATGGTCACTAAAAAACCCACTGCGAATACACTGGTGAATCTTGGCGTTGATTTTGATCATTTAGGTTCTACACGTGCCACATTAGATTTGGGTGGTGCGTTAACACATGCTGAAGATGTGCGTTATCGAACTGTTTTAGTGAAACAAGACGTGAATTTTAACCGTGAATATGTCGATGGTGCAGCGCGTACTCGAGACCGCTTTTTAGGTTCAATCGTTCTTGACTATGATATTAACGAGCACAGCTTTGTGCGTGTTCATTATGATAGAACAAATGATGAAGCAGGTTTAGATACTGGTGCGTGGTTAGATAATAACGGGCAGGTGATTGGGCACGACAAAACAATCAGAGACTTCTCTTGGGCATTTACTGATATAACTGTTGAAAATAAGGGTATTGATTTTAAACAAGTTTTATCTGAAAGCTGGCAAGTAACAGTTGGCTACAATGAGCAAGATTTTTCTCGTCAGCGTTTTGAATCAGCTCCGCGTAAGCCGGATGATTATCAGCTGGGCAAAAGTTATGACTCTCGTCCGTACGATCGCTTTGACGATTGGCAGTTTACTACCGCATTTGTTGATGTGACGGGGGAGTTCGAATTCGGTGGAATTGATCATCAGGTGCTTATTGGTGCTAACTCATTAGACTATTACTACGGGCAGCTTCGAGTTAAAGCAGAATCCGTTACGTTTGTTGAAGGGAGTGATCAACCACTGCGTCCTGCTATCAGTTATGCAACAGACGACTCACTATATACCAGCGAATTTGATTACTATGGTATTTATGTTCAAGATTTAATGACAATTAACGAGCACTGGCAGATTTCGCTAGGTGGTCGTTATGACAAACAAAATAAAGAAGGCGCTGATAACGAGTCATTTCTACCTAAGGGTGGAGTGTTATATCACCCAAGTGACAATGGCACTGTGTATTTTAGTTATTCAGAGGGGTTTGAGCCTCAACGAAGTGATAGGCTAGATAATAAAGAAGATGAAAATCACAATATGAAGCTAGATGCTGTGACATCGCAGCAGTATGAAGTGGGCACAAAATGGCAGTTGGCTGATGATAGATTGCTGGTGACAGCAGCTGCGTTCGATATCAGTAAAACAGGTATGCTTATTTCAGTACCGTCTGATAGTGCAGAATATCAGACAGTAACGACCCAAGCTGGTGAACAGCGTCATAAGGGTGTTGAGTTTACAGCACAAGGCGCAGTAAACGATCGGTTGTTTGTGATGGGATCACTGATGAATTTAAATGCTGAATATGTCCAAGACAAAAAGTATCAAGGAAACACCCCAATTGATGCTCCTCAGTGGTCGGCATCATTGTGGTCACGCTATGAGTTTAGCGATGTCTTTGCTATTAATGCCGGGGCATTTTATCAAGGTGAACGTTTTGCGAATTATGAGAATACCATAACAAAAGCGGCGTACACACGAATAGACGCAGGTGCAACTTATAAACTCGGCCTTAAACAAGCCGATGTTAATGTGCGTTTTAATATTGAAAACCTATTTGATAAAAATTACCTTGCAGGCGGTGGTGTAAATAACGTAACTGTTGGTGAAGAGACAACATTTAGATTGGCGTTACACGCCGCATTCTAATATTTTTGTGTTAAATGACTAAGGCGCTGATTTTACCAGCGCCAATTCACATGAAATGCTCTAAAACTTGAACTGACAGCCACACAAGTCACATCGATTTAGCCCTTTTTAATGTTGAATAACACACCGATTTGTTCGTACTTTGCACTGTTTTAATGTTCCCGATTATGTCTGCTGATTATGAGCGCTGATGGCTAACTGGCAGCCACACAAATTACATCGATTTACATTCTTTTTAATACCGAATAACACACTGGTTTGTTCGTACTTTGCAGTGTTTTAATGTTCCCGATTATGTATGCTGATTATGAGCGCTGATGACTAACTGGCAGCCACACAAATTACATCGATTTACACTCTTTTTAATATCGAATAACACACCGTTCTGTTCGTATTTCGCACTGTTTTAATATTCCGATTATGTATACTGGCTATGAGCAATGTAAATTATTAATAGGGAGAATGAATATGAACAAAGTGAATCTCAGTGAGAAATTTGCGTTATTCCACCAGCAATGGAAACCCAAAGTGATTGCGCAAATGAATGATTACCAATTTAAGGTGGTTAAATTACAAGGGGAGTTTATCTGGCATCAACATGACCATACTGATGAAACATTTATTGTTATCTCAGGGCAATTAAACATTGCGTTTGAGGACGAAACGGTTGTTTTAAATGCAGGGGAATTGTTAGTGGTACCCAAGGGTAAACAGCATAAACCGTTCGCAGAGCAAGAGTGCCAAGTAATGATCATTGAGCCTAAAGGTATCTTAAATACGGGTGAAGAGCGCAGTGAGCGAACCGCTGAAAATGACGTGTGGATCTAGCTTTCGTGGATACACCCATTTATAAGCGTAAAAAGCCCTTATAGCGGGCTTTTCGACAAGTAAAGAATCTGGGGAGGTACGGTAAAATATGCTGATAATTGTTTTAAAACACCATTATTGGCAATAAACTGCATATAGTGCTGGTGGGCTTCAATCGATTGCCAGTCTTCGTCAATTAGCATGATGTTTTGGGGTTCATCAAAGTAAATATCGACACGTAAACACCCGGTAAAGCGACGGACATTATTTAAGTTATCAGCTAAAAACTTGTGTAACATTGTATGTTGTTGGCTTTTAAGTTGGCAGACTAAGTTAACCCGAACCATAAGTGCATCCTTTTATATAAATAGTGATGCCACTTTGCCATTGATGAAACCTTCACAATATGACTTTTTTGACAAAATAGGGGTTTTATTATGAATATTTATATCTGTTTGGGGTAACGCCAAACTTGCGCTTAAACATTTTGATGAAGTGTGACGTGTCGAGGTAACCTGTTGTTGTGGCAATGTCGGTCACAGTTAGGTCAGTATGGGTCAGCAAAGATTGGGCGTGTGAAAGCCGCTTATGTGTTAACCACTGTGTGGGTGTCATATCATAGGCTGATTTAAATTGTCGTAGAAACGACGCATGAGACATGTTGCATAGCTGCGCCATATCTGTGACAGACAAAGTCAGAAAGTCACATTTTTCAATCAGCCGTTTGAAGTTATCGCGTGCCCCTAAAAGGTGGTTGTTAGCATTAAGTAAGGTGCTAAGTGAAGGGGTACTTAGCGTCTTTAGAATACATAATAGCTCGGTCGTTTTGGCTGTGAAGAGCTGATCACACAATAATGACTTTTGTTGGTAGGCCGTAAGACTCGTGAAAAACGTATTGAGCAGCGATGTATCAGAAACTGAAGAGAAAGAGGCGTTTGCGTGATGGACATTGGATGTGTGTTCATGATGTGGCAAATCAAGTAGCATCGCTGGTGAAAAAAAAACCAACCAGGCTGTAAGTGTGCCGCTGGCACTGAAATAATCTGAATGTAGCGTTTCTCCTGGGGCCAAAATGATGGCGTCACCACGACAGAGTGTTATTTGCTCATTGTATTTTGAGAGCAAGGTTTCTTTGCCCGAGACAACATAAACTAAGCACACTTGATTAGAATAAAACTCAATATCAAATAAGTCATGCTTAAGTGTTTTATGGTAGATGGTACAGTGTATACCACTATAGAAACAAACAGCGCCATCAAGTTGCGTTAATGCTTGAGGCAATACCAATAAACCATGGTTATTCATGCCCCTATTTCGATTATTAGTATTATGTCCATTTTTAGATAACATGAAGCGCTACCTTTATCCTTTAACGTATTTAGCAGCGGTGGACCTAAGGAATACCTGCTGGCATTTTGACAACATTATCGCGTATTGATGTTGAATTGCTACTGTGCATTCGCATTGTTTAAATGCTAAACGGAACATTGCATCTTCATACTATAAAGGCCATCAAGCTTTTGTCCAACAGGCGCTCGTATTGAGAGTCAATGACAAGTCAGTTAGTCAGGTGTAATAAATTGGGGTTTACTCTTATTAGAAACAAGGTTAGTGTATTTTTATTTAGGAGCTTGCAGCCGATGTATTATCCTCAGCCGTTGAAGCCTGGAAGCCGCATTGCCATTTGTGCATTCTCATCATCTGTGCCGTCAGTATGTTTTGCAAGATTAGATAAAGCCATTGAATTATTGCACGGTTATGGATTCGAAGTTGTTGAAGGGGGTACGGTTCGAAATAGTGGTCAAATAGACCCACACACTCGGGCAGATGAGTTGACACAATTTCTCTTAGATGAGCAGGTTTCGGCTGTAGTACCGCCTTGGGGGGGAGAGTTAGCGATGACTATTTTACCTTTACTGGACTGGCAGGCATTGGAAAACGCATCACCAAAATGGGTATTTGGTTTTTCTGATGTGAGCACCATCATGACAGCCTTAACTACCCGACTAGGATGGGCCACGCTTCATGGCAGCAATTTAATGCAGTTAAGTGCTTTACAAACGGATAGTTTAACGCGCAACACACTTGATATTATGTCATTGCAACAAGGAGATGAAATCACACAATACCCCAGTACTTTTTTTGAAAAAACGAATTCTCAGTCGATTTCGGACCCAACGATGATTTTTAATCTCACAGAGCCTACAAAGTGGCGTCTACTTGCTGAGAGTGAGACGAAGTTAGTCCCGCCCGTGATTTTTTCTGGCCGATTATTGGGCGGTTGTTTAGATACGCATCAGCACCTTATGCAAACGGCATTTGCGCAGCTTGATACCTTCGTATGCAGTCACGAAAATGACGCACTGATCTTGTATTTTGAAAATGCACAACTGAATGACAATGCCTATATAAGAGCTTTGTTAGGACTGAAATTTCGAGGTGTGTTTGAACGGGCATCTGGTATATTGATTGGTCGAAACACCGCGAATGATGGTGCTAATGGCACACATAAAGCAGTATTAGAGCGGGCGTTAGGTGAGCTAAACATCCCCATTGTTTTTGATGTGGATATAAGCCATCAGCCGCCAAATATGCCGTTAATTAACGGTGCACATACCGAAGTGAAACTGTTGGCGAAAAGAGTCAGTGTGACCCAGCACTTGATATAATTGAAAGAGCGGTGTTATCAAAATGTAATTTTTGTATTTTTTCGATCTTGAGGTTAACATACTTGATGTGGCAATTATCAGTTTCTTTGGAATAGATAATATTTTATCTTGTTGTTTATACAATTTTTTATTTGCTTTTGTTAGTGAGAAATGATGAGTTTATGAGTTGTTTCTCAGTAATTTATGTGAATTTTGGCTCAGTATTGTGACTTCAATTATTTTTCAATTGATTAATTATTTGCAATGCTTTAGTCTTGGTTTTGTGCTGTGGTAACGAGCATAAGCGCTCTTTGATAATAATTATAAGTTTGTTCTAGGATTAGGGTTATGAAAGCCACGGAATTTGATACGTCACTTTCTCATTCTGCTCAATGTATGAAGCAAGCCATTCCTCTTATGGTTAAATATAAAATGCCAGTCACACCGGTAAACTATGCTATTTGGTACTGTTATGTGCTCGGTTCGAACGACAAGTTAAACAAAGAACTCGACGATATTTTGGCACACTACCAAACATGCCCGCCAGCACAAGCAAAACAGCTGTTTAACGCTTTTTTATCAGATAAAGATCTTGCTTTGTTTCACCAGATGTCTGATTCATTTCATAATACAATTGCTGATGTGCAAACCGAAATAGGTAAAACACTTGAGTCGTCACAAGACTTTTCAGCCATTTTGTCTCAATGCCATTCAGGTTTATACGGCTTGAAGAAAAACAGTTTAGACTCATTTGATGATGTATTGGGTTATGTGGATCGTTTGACTGAAGAGTCGGTTGTGATGCAACAAAATGCATATCAATTTCAGAAGAAACTAGAGAACGCCTACGCTGAGATCAGCGATTTAAAAACAGCATTAGTTAATACGCAAACTGCAGCCAGCCAAGATCCCTTAACTGGGTTGCTTAACAGAGGCAAGTTTGATGAAGACATTGTCTTATTTTGCAAGGCTGAGCACACTGGCAATCACCGCGCTTTAATTTTTGTTGATATTGACCACTTTAAACAGTTTAACGATGATTTTGGACATCAAAAAGGAGACGATGTTTTAAAAGTTGTATCGACAAAAATAATGAAGCATACCGAGGGTATTGGAAAAGCATATCGTTATGGTGGTGAAGAGTTTTGTATTACTGCCGAATTGGATAGTTTAAGTGAAGTGGTTAATTTTGCTGAGAGTATTCGTAAAGATATTGCGAAGTTATCGGTGAAGGGCAAAAAGACAGGCAAAGCCGTTCGTTCAATTACTGCAAGCTTCGGTATTGCATTACATGGTGAGCAATGTTTAGTCGCTCAGCTGATTGAGCGAGCCGACAAAGCACTTTATTTAGCCAAGGAACATGGACGAAATAGAATTGAGATTGCTGCATAACATATTCTTAGGATTGCTTACCCTATAATTTTCATCCAAAAACTCAAATAGCAAGGTCATTTAAGGTGTTGACTTAAAGAGGAACACTTATAGAATTGCGCGCATAATACAATGTATAGAATATAACAAATGAAAAGAATCATCGTCTGTATGGATGGGACGTGGAACAAGCCTACGCAATATGACCGAGGAAAGCGTAAACCCACTAATGTCGTGAAAATAGCTCGAGGTATTGAGCCTATTTGTCCAAATGGTGTCCACCAAGTTGTTTATTATAGTGAAGGTGTGGGTACACAATGGGGATTAGATCGGATCCTTGGTGGCGGGTTTGGCATGGGTTTATCTCAAAATATAATAAAAGCCTATCGTTTCATTGTGCACAATTATCAGCAAGGCGACGAAATATATTTATTTGGTTTTAGCCGCGGAGCTTATACGGTTCGTAGCTTGGCAGGGTTGCTGAATAAAGTGGGGCTTTTACCAAAAAATCACGCATTTTATATGCCGGAAGCATATAGACTGTATCGAAATGGCCCGTCAGAAGCACAGTTAGTGTCTTTTCAAAAGCAGCATCATTGCATTGATGTGAAGATAAAATTTGTGGGCGTTTGGGATACGGTCGGCGCTTTAGGTATTCCAGTTGGTTTTGGTAAATTTAATCGTCGTTATCAATTCCATGATGTCAGCTTAACGCGTAATATTGAACATGCATATCAGGCATTAGCTATTGATGAACGCCGTGGTATTTTTAATCCTGCAATTTGGCAATTACCGAAAGATTCAACGCAAACACTTCAACAGCAATGGTTTATAGGTAGTCATAGCAATGTGGGTGGGGGCTATAGTCAAGATGGTTTAGCGAATATAAGCTTGCATTGGATCAAAGATATGGCGACTCAGTACGGGCTACATTTTAACGAACCCTTTTTAAGTTATTATAAAGCCTATCATTTGGATGAATACCGAGACTCAATGACCTGGTTATACAAATTGACCGACTCAATACGGGAAATAAACAGAAAGCCTTCGACCAATGAATCATTGCATCACAGCGTTCTTCATCGCATCAGGGATCTTTCTAGTTATCGTCCGGTAAACGTGATGCCAATGGTCGAGTCAAGTAAATTTAAGGTAGTAGGTTGATACATGACTTTTATCATAAAACAAGGCACGTTGTGCGACTTGTTGCACATTGAAAATGATATTCCTGAGTTTACTTCTCCAAAATCAGTGGATGATATTAGAACTAAGATTGACGCTCATAAGCACGTTTTATTTGTTGCATACATTGAGGGAAAGCCTGTTGCTTATAAGCTTGGGTATGAAAAACAGAGTCGATTATTCTATAGCTGGCTTGGTGCAGTGCTGCCTGATTATAGAGGGTTAGGCATTGCAAAATCACTGCTATTGCACCAAGAAGCGTATGTCAAACGAGCGGGTTATCAAATTATAGAAGTTAAGTCTATGAATCGCTTTAAGCGCATGTTACAGATGCTGATTGCATACGATTACCACATTGTTGGGTGCACGCGTTTAGATGACAATAGCGACAGCAAAATTACATTTAGAAAAAAAATCTAGCTTACTTTTTTAAATCATTGCCTCGAAGGTAATGATTTCTTCCTTTATTTCTACCGCAAAAAAAACAGTCGTAACACATTATCATTACAAGTGTAAAAATTTAGTAAATAAAATTGTTTAATTGTTCATTGTAAACAATTATCATTACGGACCTAAAATAAATACATGAGCATTGCCTGGGGTGAGGCATGCTTGATTTTTGGTATGTGATTGAAGGAGTAGTAATGTCACGTCACTTTTTTCTAACAGGTGCAACGGGTGTGGTTGGTTTGTCGATTCTTGAACAGCTTGAAGAGGGCGACCAAGTGTCTATTTTGACCAATAGGCAAAAATTTAGTGTCTTGCCCAAGGGGGTTGCTCGACAGCTAAAAGGCAATATATCTAAACCAGATTTTGCTCTTAGCGCTGATGATTTAGCAAAGCTAAGTCAAACAGATATATTAGTGCATAGTGCTGCATTGACTGATTTTACAGCGGATCCCGAGGTACTCGCTGAAGTGAATATCGCTGGTTTAAAGCATGCAAAAGCGTTGGCAAATAAGCTGAATGCGCGCTTGGTTTACATTAGTACCGCATTTGTAAAAGGTCGAAATGGGCATGCATTTAACAATTACGAGCACAGTAAAAAACTGGCAGAATCTTCTTTAGATGAAGATATAACAATCATTCGTCCATCGGTCATAATTGGAGACAGCATTAAAGGGATCATGCCTAAAAAACAGGGAATGCATAATATGCTTAAGTTAGCGACCAAAGAAGTGATCCCAGTCGTACCAGGGGATGCGAGCACACTGGTCGATGTTATTCCAAGAGATACCGTCGCCAGTGGCATATTGGCGGTCATTGACAATAATTTATCAGGTGAGTTTTGGCTAACCGCAGGAGACAGAGCAAGCACGCTAGGTCAAATGTTAACAATTGGCACTAATCCAGATTATTTTGAGCGTTATCAAGTCAAGTTTAAGCCACCTAAACTGATCAACCCCACCACTTTTGAACGCTTGATCAAGCCTGTATTCCTTCCTGCATTACCACGTCGCTACAAACGTATGTTTGAAGAAACATCGATTTATTTAAAATATTTGGATATGAGCGAAGGTTTTTCATCTGATTTAGATGTATTGGGTACTTATAAAAATGGTCCTCAGCCATTTGATATCCCTGAAGTTATGGTTAAAAACATTGCTGCATTTGACGAGGTACACCCACTGACGGAGACGCTTATTAATGAGTCTTCGTTATGAGAGAAGAAACGTTAAGTATGTTGAGATCTCATAGTAACCGCTCAAGAGCAAAGCTATCAAGTATGATGAATTTACCTATTGAACACGCTGCACAAGGCTGTGAGATTATCGATACACAAGGAAAAACATACCTAGATTGTGGCGGATTCGGGGTGTTTATTCTCGGTCATCGCCACCCTGAAATTGTTGAAAGCGTGGTACAGCAGCTCAACATATTGCCGATGAGTAGCCGGACGTTGGTGAATAATACGCTGGCAATCGCCAGTAAAAAGCTGGCTGATTTTTGTCCTGAAACATTGGATTATACCTTTTTTACGAATTCTGGCACTGAGTCGACCGAGCTTGCGTTAAAGCTCGCACGAGCCAATGGCTGTAATAAAGTTGTGGCCATAACGGGGAGTTATCATGGCAAGACATTAGGTGCACTAAGTGTGACCCATCGGAGTGCGTTTAGAGCCCCATTTGAACCTCTTTTTGACGAGGTTACTTTTGTTGCGCGCGATGATATGACAGCGCTGTCTGCGTGTTTTGAAAATCACTCAGATAGGGTTGCTGTGATCATTGAACCCGTACAAGGGGAAGGTGGCGTATATGCACTAAGCAGCGAATTTGTGCAACTCGCCAAAGCATTATGTGTGGCTCATGATGGCTTGTTGATTGCAGATGAAATTCAATCAGGGCTAGCTCGAACCGGCTTTGATTGGGCAATTGAGGCACATCAAGTTACGCCAGATATGATGCTAGTGGGCAAAGGGTTAAGTGGTGGGGTTGTGCCATGTGCTGCGCTTGTTGCTACTGCTGCTACGTTCGAGCCACTTAACAAAGATTTTATGCTACATAGCAGTACGTTTGGTGGCTCCCCGATAGCTCTTGCCGCTGCAATTACCACGTTAGATATCTTAAAGCGGGACAACATTGCAAACAAAGCCCGCACCATTGGACTAAAGCTGGTGGCAGCACTATCACCCCATGCAACCAAAGCGGGCGTACGTGTGAGAGGAAGCGGAGTACTCATTGGTCTTGACGCTCAAAACCCAGCGAGGGCAGGTCAGCTTACTTTGGCTTTATTACAACATAAAGTGATCACCAGCCACTCTTTGAGTAATGCCAATACGGTACGTTTAACACCCAGTGCTTTGTTAACTGAAGTACAAATAAATCAAATAATTACGGCATGTATCGCCGCATTTTCATCATTACCAGCTAAGGATTTACCCTAATGAGACGTGTCACAATTGAAAAACGAGTGCCAGTATCAGCAGCATTGGCATATCAAACAATTTCTGATTTTAAACAGTTTGAAAAACACTGCGCAGCGGTGATAAGTATTGATGTAACCAAAGTCTCAGATACGCAAAGTGATTCAACATGGCAAGTTCACTTTCACGATGGCCAGATGTGCTGGCGAGAGCAAGATGTGTTTGATGAGCAGGCTCTGACCATAGATTTTAATCAATTAGAAGGGGATGCGGAAGAGTTCTATGGGCGCTGGCTGGTTGAAGTGCTGTCAAGCGACAGTGCTAAAATTTGTTTTGAAGCGTCATTTTGTATGGGGATCCCAACACTTGCTGACATTTTAGAGCCTATCGCAGAAATGGCGATCACAGCGAATATTAACGACATGTTGACCGAGTTATTTTCACTTGAAAAGGAAGGGGAGCCGGTATGACAATAGTCAGTGATGCTCTCGCCAGTGTTGATAGCTTCTTACCTGGCTTAGCAGATAAATTGAGTGCAAATAGTTTCATAGACAATGAATCTGAGCAGAGTCAGGTTATAAATTGGTTTAAGCTAAGTGGCGGTTGCAAATTGATGGTAAAACGCAGCTATGGCGGTCGAGAATTGACCCCGTGGCAAGGGGTATTAGTACAACTAGGGTTAGGTATTTATTCTCCGTCACTGGCGATTGGTGCAGGTATGCACCAATTCTCAATTGCTACTTTGCAGGAAATGGCGAAAACCAGTCATGGTTTAGAGTCATTACTACTTGAGGCGATAGCGAAGAATGATTTACTCGTCTCGTCAGCATTCAGTGAAGGCAATACCGCTAGAAGCATTTTGCAAAGTCAGATTGTTGCTAAACCCAGTGGCAAAGGATTTTTAATAACGGGCACAAAAAAACCCTGTAGCTTAGCCCATGATATGGATTTATTAACGGCTAGTGTGCGGGTTGAGCCCAGCGATGGTGAACCTTACTTCGCTGTGGCGCTTATCCATAAAGAAAATGACGGTGTTAATGTTGAGCCATTTTGGAATGCTAGCTTCTTAAAAGCAAGTCAAAGTGAAGCTGTCCACTTAGATGAAGTTTATGTGCCGCATAGTATGATGGTTAATGTTGACGAGCAGTCGGCTTATCATGCGCACATTAGCGGCTTTGTGTGGTTTGAGTTACTCACGAGTGCATCATATTTGGGGATGGTATACGGCTTAGTCGAACAAGCAGATAACCATAAGCGTTTATCGCTTGAAGATAAAGCAGCGGCTTACATTAAACTTGATTCAAGTGCATTGGCCTTGAAGGCGATTGCCTATGATATGAATAACCAAACGCAGGATACCTTGGCACAGGTACTGGCATGCCGCTATCAATTACAAGAAGTGTTGGCCCAAGTGATGACGCAAATCATCGAGAAAGTTGGCGGAATAAACTATATCGGTAATGCTTACTTTTCAAGTATTGCGCAAACAATACATGCGTTTAATTTTCACCCGCCAGCTAAGCATAGTATGTTAACGCCGTTAGCATCGTATTATGATAACAAACCGTTAATCATGGTGTAATTATGAGAGTAGCACTTTCTAATATAGAGAACGTCGCCACTCAAGAAGCGATGGTGACGGTCATACGCCGCCATCATCGTGATATTAAGTTGGTAATATTAAGCGATCCTTATTCAAAGAAAAATGGCGGATTTTTTACACAGTTGACCCGCAATTTAAACCTCAGAGGCTTAGGGTTTGTCAATTATTTGTGCGTAAAAATGACGGCGATGCCGATAATGCGATGGGTATCTAATCTGTTGGGTAAACAGTCACTGCCCAGTATTCGTCAAATATGTGATACGCATCAAATACCTTGTATTAAAGTAAAAGACATCAATGCCCCGGATGTGGTCGCGCAGATAAAAAAATATAATATTGATTTATTAGCTATTTTTTACTTCGACCAAATTTTGCAACAGCCAATGATTGATGCGCCTAGATTAGGCGTTGTGAATTTCCATCCTGCGTATTTACCTAGTTGTCGAGGGCTTTTTCCTATTTTATTTAGTTATTTGTATAACCAGCAGCAATATGGTTTGTCTGCTCATTGGGTAACAAATACCGAGATAGATGCGGGCCCACTCATTGCCCAGTGTGGTATAACGTGTGACCAACCACGCAGTCTATTACAGCTAGATCGTATGGTATGCAATCAATTCACTGTATTTTATCCGCAAGTAATGGCATTGTTAAGCAAAGACTTGGGTTTACTCGCGCCGATACCAACGGTGCCTGAAAGTTACTATTCGTACCCTAACCGAGCACATTTAAAGGAGTTAAAAATGCGTAATCTTCCACTGGTTTGTAGCAAAGATATAACAGATTTAATCCTTGATAAAGCCCAGTCAAGATAAGCAGGTTAGTACTGAACAATAATATTATTTACGTCACGTCGCGGTGACATTTAATTTAGCATGAATCACCTAACTTAATACCACAGAGAGATTACTTTGATAAAACAAGGATTTACCATGAAAATACTCACATTCTTTTTCAGCTTTTTGTGGTGTTGGAGTGTGCTTGCAGCTGAAAGTGGTGATCATCTGCCTATTGCTGCGTATCAAGTCAAACTTGAATCTGGATATACACAGCTACGCGCAGTGACAGGACAAGTGGTTAAGCAGCATGAGGCGAATTTGAGTTTTGAGTTTTCCGGTAAAGTCCACACGATTTTGTTTGACCAAGGCGATTGGGTTAACAAAGGGGAGATTATTGCAAAACAAGATACGCAATTACTTGAAATAGAAAGACTTGAACTTGAAGCGCAGAAGGCGAAACTTAAGGCGCAGCTAAAGTTAGCAAAAGTAGAGCAACAACGATTTGAGAAATTGAGCAAGAAAAATCACTCTGCGGCACAACAACTTGATGAAGTCACTACCCAAATTGAGGTAATTGCAGCAGAGCAGTCTTTACTTGACGTTAAGCTAAAATCGGTTGCAATTCGGTTAGAGAAAGCGTCTCTTACAGCCCCTTTTTCAGGCCTGATAGCGCAAAGAAATGTGCATTTAGGTGAAGTTGCGAGTGTGGGTCAAGTAATGTTTAGATTGTTAGAGCATAACAAATCCCAGGTTGTGCTCGGCGTGCCGGTGTCATTGCAAGCGTATGTGAACGACACTATGGTGATTACAGTATCGGGAAAGCAATATCCAGCACAATTACTGAGTAAGGGGGCGCTTATTGACAATATGTCCCGAACATTAATGATGCGTTTTCAATTACCCAAAGGGGTCGAAGTCTACGCTGGCACGTTAGCACGAATGGGGATCAGCACCTTTACGGAACAACCGGGCTTTTGGGTGCCGTTGAGTGCTTTAACGGATGGAGTGCGTGGTACTTGGTTAGTGTATGGTGTAGAGGCAGGAACAATAGTCCCTATATCGGTTAATGTGCATTATACCGATGGGGAATATGCTTTTGTTAGTGGTGCTCTAACACAGTACCCATTAATTGTAGCGAACGGGCTACATAAAATGGCGGCGAACATTGCCGTTGAGGTTGTCCAGACCCTTAGTAGTCGGAGTTTGTAGCCATGCAGTTTTTATTTTCAAATGGCAGGCTGCAAGCGTTACTCGTTGCTTTGTTGATAGTGACAGGCTTCTCCGCACTTAATAATTTACCACTGAGTGAAGACCCTCGAATCATCAATCGTTTTGCAATTATTACCACATATTTACCAGGCGCAACTGCGAGCCGAGTTGAAGCTCAGATCACAGAAAAGCTCGAGCTAAAATTAAAGTCTCAAGCTGAAATAAAAAACATTATTGGTATGTCGCGTGCGGGTATATCAGTGATCAGTATTGAACTCAAAGATGAAGTCACTGCGGTTATTCCCGTATGGTCTCGAATACGAGATTTATTAGCGGATGCCCAATCTCAATTACCACAACAAGCCAGTTTAACAGTCCTTGAAGATGATAGAGGGTATGCATATACCAAGATCATCGCGATTACGGGGGAGCAAAATGCTGCTTCTTTAATGAGGTTAAATCGCTTTGCAAAAGAATTAAAAAACCAGTTAACAAATACTCCAGGTGTTGAGATTGTTCATTTATTTGGCGGCATTGAAGAAGAGATCCGAGTGACGTATGACTCGGACAAAGCAACGCTAGCGGGTGTATCATTGCAGCAGATTGCAGATGCCGTAAAAGGTGCAGACCCTAAAGTTGCTGCTGGAGCGGTGATAAATGATGAGTCCCATTTACAAATAGAGCTCAATGGATCGTTTGATTCTTTAGCACGTATTGCTGCTATTCCATTGGCCAGTAACGATGATATTGCGCAGTTTGTGTTAGCAGACGTTGCAACGGTAACACGGCAGCTGCGCTCACCTCGCACAGAAGTGGCGTTGATTGATGGTCAGCAAGGTGTATTTTTAGGGGTAAGGATGCAGCCTGAATTCAGAGTCGATCGCTGGTCTGCAGTCATAGATGAGAAACTAAGCAATTTTGAGCTCACGCTCCCAGGTACTGTACAGGCACACACGGTATTTGACCAAAAAGTCTATACTGAGGCCCGGCTAGGAGAACTGATTGATAATATTGCGGTAGGCTTTGCGCTGATACTCGGCGTATTGTTGCTCACGTTAGGGTTACGCGCAGCGCTTATTGTGGGGGCGGCTTTACCTTTGACCGTGTTGTTTACGTTGGCGTGTATGAATATTTATGGATTACCTATTCACCAAATGTCGGTCACGGGGTTAGTCGTAGCCCTTGGGATCATGGTAGACAACGCGATTGTGATCACCGATTCAATCGCAAGGTATCGTCAAAAGGGCATGACTGCTTTGCATGCAGTGAAGAAAGCGGTAAACCACTTTTGGCTACCTTTATTAAGTTCAACGTTGACCACCATTTTAGCATTTGCGCCTATTGTGCTGATGCCAGGGCCATCAGGTGAGTTTGTCGGTGGCATTGCGCTCAGTGTTATATTCGCATTGATTGGTTCTTACGTTGTTTCACATACCTTGATTGCCGTTTTTGCTGGTCGTTTTTTACCACAAAAAAGCCAGCAGGGTGTATTACACAATGGAGTCAATTTACCTAGTTTATCGGGACGTTTTAAATCACTGCTATATTTTGCAATTGCGCGCCCTAAACTTACTATTTTACTATCAATGATATTGCCTATTTTTGGCTTTATTAGCGCAAGTCAATTGACTGAGCAGTTCTTCCCCCCAGCAGATAGAGATATGTTTCATATCGAAGTTCGATTATCTCCTAATAGTAGTATCTCAGCGACGCAAAAGCGTATTGATGAAATGTCTGAATTTATCCATCAATATGAAGGGATAGAGCAGCTTAACTGGATGATTGGGAATAATATTCCGTTGTTTTATTATAATTTATTGCAACGAGATAAGGGGGCCAAAAACTATGCGCAAGCTATGGTGAAAGTGTCTGATTTTAAACGGGCAGATGAACTCATTCACGAGCTTCAATATGAATTAGATAGGGCATTTCCTGAAGCTCAGACTTTGGTTCGTAAATTAGAGCAAGGCCCACCTTTTAATGCGCCAATTGAGTTAAGAGTATTTGGGCCGAATTTATCGACCTTAAGCTCTATAGGACAAAAATTGCGTACAGAGCTCATTGCACACCAGCAAATTACTCATACAAGGGCGACGCTAGAATCGGGGAGCGCGAAAGTGACGCTTAACGCCGATGAAACGTTATTAAGCCATGCTGGTGTTAAATTAACCGACATAGCCACTCAGTTAGAAGCGCAGTTTGAGGGAGTAGTAATTGCGTCTGTCTTAGAAGAAACCGAAACAATACCTGTGCGTTTGCGTACGTCACAAGAGCAAAGTGAATCAATAGATGCACTGTATGGAACACAGTTTATTACTGAGCAGCCATTATTGCTGGCTGCGTTTGCTGATGCGTCATTGGAACCAGTACAAAGCGCAGTGCATCGGCGCAATGGAGAGCGCGTTAATGTTATCGAAGGTTTTTTACAAGCAGGAGTATTACCACAGAAAGTTCTCAATGAAATTCAACCTAAATTGCAGGCAGCACAAGCGCAACTACCAGCCGGTTACCGGATTGAAGTGGGGGGGGAGTCGCAACAGCGAGATGAAGCGGTTGGCCGACTACTTGGCAAAATAGGCATTATTGTGGTGTTGTTGGTAAGTGTATTGGTACTCACATTTAATTCATTTACCACCACCGCGGTTATTTTAGTGACCGCCGTACAATCAGCCTTGTTAGGGTTATTAAGTGTTTATATTGCAGGCTACCCATTTGGTTTTACTGTAATAATCGCGTTACTTGGTTTAATGGGATTAGCTATCAACGCTGCCATTGTCATACTGTCTGAATTAAAAGTAAATAATGCAGGCCAAAATGACGACAAAGTAGTGATGAGCGTAATGACATGTGGCAGACACATTAGCTCTACGACAATTACCACAGTGGGTGGTTTTATGCCGTTGATACTTGCGGGAGGCGGATTCTGGCCACCATTTGCCGTAGCGATTGCTGGTGGTACGGTGTTAACAACCTTGTTGTCGTTCTTTTTTGTGCCAGCGGTGTATAAATTGTTTATAAAAACAACAGAGGCTCAAAATCCAGAGGTTCATACCCTAGCAGTAAGTGATATGTAAATGAATTTGGGTATTTCGATAACAAGTGGTGATAAGTTAATGCGTTGAATGAAATAACAACAGTTCGGTTTTTTCGATGATATAGACCATTATAATATGATTTTATTTTATTATTAGATTGGTAAACTGGCTTTGTTTTCACACTTATCCCTCATCATTACCCATGATGTGTTTGGCCGCTTTATGCGGCCTTTTTTCTTTATTGCTCTCCTATATTTAGATTAGATTCATCTAGCAGCAAGGTTGACCCTGTTACTATGCTGAGCATATGTTGAATTGAATGAAGTGAATCTTGATGAAAGTGTTTCTCTTATATCTTGTACTTCTTGCTAGTCTACTGACTGGCTGTACGTCCACCCAGAGTCATTCCGTTGATGAAAAGCGTGCCATGGTTAATGTTATGGAACAAACAACATTAACGAAACTATTTAAGCAAAAGCCTGATGTTCGACAACAGGTAAAGCATGCTGCGGGATATGCGGTATTTGATAGTGCGAACGTGAATGTGATCCTTGCGAGTTTTGGCGGGGGCTATGGGGTTGTTGTTAATAATCAAACAAATAATAAAACTTACATGAATATGGCTGAAGCCGGTTTAGGACTTGGGATCGGGGCAAAAGATTTTAATATTGTGATGGTTTTTCATACTCAAGCAGCCTTGGCTAAGTTTATTGGTCAGGGCTGGACGTTTGGCGGTAATGTAGATGCAGCAGCAAAGCATAAACAACAAGGCAAAGCTGTATCGGCAGAAGCGATTATCGATGACGTAACGGTTTATTCATTAACTGATACAGGTCTTGCACTGCAAGCGGTATTAAAAGGCACTAAATTTTGGATTGATGATGAGATGAATTAGGTGCGATCTTTTCTCATATACCTTATATACCTTATATACAGTGTCGACGTTGCGAAGCGTATTTAATGCTGTTTTGCTGCATTGATGTGGAGTAGAGTGATACTGGCGTGGTTAAGCACAGAGCGTTTGTGATGAGTGACGAAACGTAGTTTCGCAGCACTTCGATGTGAGGTCATGGATGACCGATGTAACCCAGCTCCATGGCAGGATTGTTTACGCTTAAGTGGCAATTTCATAGACCCTGAACCGAGTTCAGGGCGACGAAGATGATAAAGCTTGTCGTATATCTTACCTCTGTAGTCACGCATCGAGTGCTGTTTATGGTCATGTCTCCTGTTTTTTGTGCTTACATATCCTGTCGTGTTTGTTACCGCATAACAGAATAAATAATGACCGAATACCGAATACCGAATACCGAGGATATGCCACAACTATCGTCTTTCTGACGCAGGTCAGAATCTACTCTTTATAGGCGACAGCATAGGATAAGTAAGCATATGGACCCTGAATCAAGGTCAGGGCGACGAAGATGATAAAGCTTGTGGTGTATCTTATTTCTGTAGTCATGCACCGAGTGGTGTTTGTGATCGTATCCCGAGTGTTGTTTATTTGCATGTAATTTGTATTTTCGTTGTGATGGGGACTACCTGATCGAGCGTAGCTCATATACCAGTGCTATCTGAAAAAGAAATGGCTTTGTATATGTAACGCCACGCGCTTTTGAACGAGTGACGTTAAATTAAAGGGAACAGTTCTTTTTTAAGGCGTGTAGTTACCGACTAATTGAACATCCGTATAATTGTTGTGACCGAGTAGCATGATGTAGTATGTGCCTGCTTGTACATTGTTAATCGTACATGACTCATTACTGCCGACTTTCCAAGGGCGGCAGTCATAACTTGCTTTGGTAGGTGCTTCGCCAAATTTAACGTGCATATCGACATCACCACTGCCACCGCTGGTTGTAATGGTTAAATTGCTAGCACCAGCAGGCACAACCAAGGTATAAATAGACTCTTCATTTGTCGTACCTGATACGAGTTTTACGACGCTATTATCTAGTGAATTGCCGTTTGAAGCGCTACTAACAGTCGCTGTTGTGGTTGTACTGGCTGTGGCGCCCTCATTATCAGTGACCGTGAGTGTCACTGTATATGTGCCAGCGGTACTATACGTATGGCTTGGGTTTGTAGAGCTACTTGTAGAGCCATCACCAAAATCCCATGCTCTACTTGCTATTGACCCATCACTGTCTGAGGAGTTATTACTACTCATTGCTATTGCGGTGTTAACATTGCCAGAATACGGGCCATCGGTTAATGCCGTCGGTGCAGCGTTGTTATTCCCTGTCGTATATTTCCCCACAAGGTTCACATCAGTGAAGTTATCGTATCCGCGTAGCATAATATGGTACGTGCCAGCTTGAATGTTATCCATGACACATTGTTCAACGTTGCCCCCTTTGTATGGTCTACAGTCATGGCTATTCGTTGTTGGTGCCGCACCATATTTGACATACATATCAGCATCACCTGTACCACCACTGGTATCAAAGGTTAAGGTCGCTACGTTAGCTGGTACTTGCATGGTAAAGTGGACTTCTTCACTTTTCTGTCCTGATACCTTTTTACTGACACCATTCACTAATATATTGTCATCAATCGGTGCGCCATTTTGTATGTATCGAGCGAGTACCGTGACATCTGTAAATTCACTATCTGCTGGCACGTGAATATAGTTCCAACCTGCCTTAACATTAGGGACCAGTATTGTTTCATTGTTTGATGGGCCGTTGGAGATATGATCATACGTTGTACTGTTAGGTCGTTTATCCCAGCGATGTAGTAAGTTTGCATTACCGCTACCATGGCGTAATGTGATTTCTAAGCTGACATCAACCAGACCAACAGGTACATTGAGCCCGAGTTGTACTTGATGGTTATTTGCTTTGTTTTCGATGCATATCGCTTTGCCCGCTGAAATATCTCTTGACTCACGCGGCCGATTCAATGCACATGCGTTTATGCCTGGTAACTCATCACCTTGAATATCACCGATATCAATGGGTTCAATCGGCGATGGTGGTCTGGTATTATCTACTGTACAGCCTGATGATGTGACGGTCGTTAACCAATTTGAAAAATCTGCATCAAAGGTTTTATTGGAGATCCAGCTATCGACCATACTGGTGCGATAAGATGCGTAATCACCCACTTTAAATTTGTCTAACATATTAAAAAATGTGGCATTTTGTCTCTCAAACATGTAACGCGAGGTTAAATATCCCCACGAATAAATGCGATTTTGGCCAACACCATATTCATTGCCAAAGATGGTACTAATGTTATGAGTCGCATTGCCTGCTTCTGTTGCTGCCCCGTCATTACAATTACGGCGAGAAATATATTCCGCTATGCCCTCGCCATACCACACGGTTTTACCCGCGCCGTTAACGTCTCTAAAGTCACCTTGAGTGATAAATCGACCATCTAAATAGTGAATGTATTCATGGCGCAAATTCCAAATATCAAAGATAGGTCGAGCAGGTACCTCCTCATAGGCAAAGAATGTTGCTTGGTCGCCAGCTTTACTTGGGTCACCTTCTAAATATAGGCCTCCATTATCAGTACTTGCGCCAAATAAAACTCCGCCATAGATACGCCATTCAGATGCGTCGTTAAATACAACCATTCTTAATAGATCATTGTCATCAGGTGTGACAGGAATACGATTTGTTTTTAGTGTTGTGTGGAAATGCTCTTCATGACTACGCAATGAACTACATGCCCAATCTAGTTGAGCTTGGTTCATATCTTGTGCCCACATAAATAATGTACCAGAAGGGCAATTGATGCGGTCTTTTAATACACTAGAGATGATTTCATCTTTTTTACTACAGACATTATGCTCGCTACATTTACCTCGATAATTCACCGCGTTAAGTGTCTGTAGGTATGCTCTTCTGCCGCTATCGGCTTCTAGGGGACCATAACTATTGAATACTTTATTAACTTCACTGACAAGGGTTGCTTGTATTGAAGAAAAGTGGCTATCATTTTTTCCGCTATATACGTTACCTAATTGATAACCTAAGTTATGCAAATGGTAATCTGTAGCGTCTTTGTCTAACCAATTGATATTATTGTGAATAAAGTTACCTAGCTTGGTAATAAATGCAGTGGTATGTTCAGCAGTTCGACAATCAGCAAAACGCGCGCAGGCATTTGGGATTCCCCAAATTGCTGCGGCAAATATGTCTCCCCAGCCTGTAACTTCTTCATAAGACTCGTCATAACGGTCCAGTAACTGATGTACAATAGGCATGTATTGTTCTTGTAAGCTTGCATTGTTGAGGTTAACAACGGCAAGCTCGATGACTTTGGCATTTTCTGCTGTTTTATCATACATATGACTGTTGGCGAATAGGGCATCTAATGCCGATTTAGTCGCTAGTTGGTTTTCGGGTGTCAATAACTCTCGATTGCCATAATAGTAAAATGCTCTGATCCAATATTGCAGTGCCTGCATGTATTGATCGGCATCGGTCCCATTATAAGTAAGCGCTTTTGCTTTTGCTTCATTTGCAACGGTGATGATATTCGCTTGTGTAAAAGTGCCTAAACGTACAGCATCAGATGCGTCGGTAAACAAACGGCCCACACAATCATAGCTCTGTGTTTTTATTTGCGTTAATAAGTTTCTGCCAGAAGTGACAAAAGCGTTGTCGTTACAGTTTGCTGTGTCTGCATTTGCTGTGTTTAATGCGGCCCTACTTACAGTGTGCATTTTTACGTGCTGTGCATGCGCTTGATCAGCAGGGGTACTGTAATTATCAGCATGTAAAGCGATTGCTGAGGTTGTATTCTTGGCTTTGGCATGCGCGACAGCATCCGTGGCTGATGACGAGATGCCTACAGCCGGTGGGTTCGAAGACGCTAATGCTGTTTGTACACACGTTGTGAGTAATAAGAGCGGGAGTGTTTTTATTATTCGCATTATTTATCTCCCCACATTATTTGTTTATTGCTGCGCAATGTCGTTGTAGTAGTGAACAACATAATCGGTGTTAAAAATTTTCTCACTGTTCAAATCCTTATATTTTATTATATGTTTTTCTTTAATGATTACAGCTTAAGGCTCATGGTTGTTTGGTATATTTTATACAAAGTAAATTGAGCATAAAATATACTAAATGCGATTTCACAAAAATGCAATTTTTTAAACATTTAAATTTAACAATCAATGTATTTTAGATTAAACGGTGTAATTTATTGTTTTGCATTCCTGTTAATTGTCTATCAGTTCCTGAAAAGTAACATTTGTGAAATAAAAACGACCAAAAGATGTTTTTTATTTGAACAATAAAAAACCGTGCTCGATAAACATAAAAGCACGGCTTAATTTATTAGCTAAAGTATTTGGCGCGTAAACTCGCCAGAGATCATTGCTTATTCAGCTTCAATGGCATCAGGTTTCATACCCAGCTGTGCGGAGATGACACTATCCAAATTGAGTGTTTTAGTCAGTGCAATCGATAAATTAGTATCGGTATCGTCAATGGTAAAAATGGCACGTTGACCTCGAGTGTAGCTGAGAGTGTACCCCAATGAATCGGCGACTTTTTGTGCCACAACATAGGTGGGTAAGTGCACAATGATCTCACCTGTTAATGTATATGTTTCATGTGAATGAAGTTCTGCAACTTGGTCGCCTTTGTATAGTGCAGTGGAAGGCGCATCATGAGCAACTTTCGCAAACGTTTGACCATGAGCTGAAAATGTGTGCTGGGATAACTCCACAGGCTCGGCAACTAATAATTCGTTTGCGGTTGCTTGGGTCATCAGTAGTAACGCGGGAATGAGTAATAATTTCATGATTTATCTCCTATTTATGACCAATAAAACGAATATTCCAAGAGTTTAACGTGCCCTCTTCTGTGTTATTTCTGTGTGTAAAGCGAATATTTGGTTCTCCTTTGGCCGAAGGATTAAAAGTAAACTTTTCATCTACGCCTTGAGTATCAATCAAACGTAATGTCCATGTGCCTTTTGCTGATTCACCGTAAAAGTTATGCGACAGCATTTGCGTTTCGGTAAAACCAGAGCGGCCAAAAATAGTGCCGGTACGAGGGGTCATTAACACACTGCGAGTGCCAGAGGGAGAAATAAGTTCGACTGCAACGTCGCGCGTACTGGTATGCTGCGCAGTCAATTGAATTTGCACAGCTTCCACGGTGATATCTTCGTGTTGCTGATAATGACTGTCTACCCCTGTGATATTTCCGTCAGGAATCGCAATATTGGCAACTATGGTGTTCCATACACTGATCTCAAGCGGAGGGAGTGGGGTGGAGTAGAACCGAGCCATATTAACTGCAGCGTCTACGTCAACGGCACCAAAACCATAAAAAGTATGAAAGTGGTACCCAGCTGCATTAGTTTGCCATGTCGGAATGGCATCGTAGCCATAACTGTCACCATTTTTATGATTGAAACTCAGTGACACGCCGGGGTGTTCGGCATCGATTTTGCGTGCTGTAGCGGCTAAAATATGTCGCACGTCACGCCAATTCAGCGCAGGGTTTGCTGACATGATAAGTGCAATAGCGCCTGCAACATTAGGGGCAGCAGATGATGTGCCATTCATTCGAGCATTGTAATCACAGGTTGGGTCAAGTTCATGCCCACCATGCAATGTATTGCGACCATATGCGGGGTTCCGCCCTCTATCACAGCCGGTCAAATCTGTGGTAATAATGGCAGGGGAGGTTGTACCATATTGCCCACCAGGGGCTGAAACAAAGACGTTAGATCCGACTTCTGAGTAAGATGATTTCACGCCATCGGCATTGTATGCAGATGTCACTAGGTTCCAATAGGTTGCGTCCATTCTTTCTAAATTAGAGTTTTGTACTGGAAGGCCTTGGTTATTCTCGTCAAAATAAATACGCCCTCTACCATAGTTTTTTAATGTAATAGATTGAGATTGATAACTGTTCCCCGCAGATTTTACAAAGATTGCCCCTTTTCCACCATGAGAGTGGCGGGTGATCTCTTCTTGAGCATCATCGTTTCTTTTTAACCAAGGTGTGATTTCGTAATTGTACCTTTGTGGTGAAGTACGGGCACCGCCGTAACTTTGGTTAAATACACGAGGGAAGTCGAATGAAGCACGGTTAAAACCATCTGAATATAAGCCATGAGATTGCAACCAATTGGCTTCGTTCCATTTCTTTAATAGGTTAAAGCCAACAATCCCAGCGAGAGGTGCGACACCGCGACCACCAATACCATTATATGCAGAAGCTGCAATAATGCCGGCAACAGCAGTGCCGTGAGTATCATTGGCATCTTTGGGTTTTAGGTTGGCAGAGTTTGTTAAAAAATCCCAAGATCCAGGTTTTACATTGTTTATTAAATCAGGATGATTGAGTTGTACACCGCCGTCAATGACTGCCGCAGTTACACCGACACCTAATATACCTAAGGCATGAGTTAAATCTAAGTTCATATCTTCGCCGACTTTACCACCTCGCTCAGAAAAAGCGGTTTGCCCAGTATTTTGTAAATGCCATTGCTGACTCGTGAGAGGGTCGCCTGCTCTGAGTACATACTCGACATTAGCCAGTGCGTTGCTGGAAGTTGCGAGGGCGATTGCCGTTGCAATACACGCATATTTTATTTTCATATTGATTGTTATCTTTTTTGTTGATTCAGTGAATATCGTACCTTATTTGGGTTTTAAAGAAAGAAAAAGGTTAATTTTTTGTTTTTTTGATGGGTCTGTTCATCGCCATTTTGCTTTGTTTTTATTCATTCAATTGCGGGATAAAATCACGTGTAAATCGGCGTAGACTTAGCATGTGTACTTTTAACCGTCACTAATTCAGTCATGATTAAACGCACAAATGTAAACTGCAAAATTATGTATCAATTATTCTTTATGGCAGAAATATGGCGTGGGTTATTTGTAGTGTTTTGTTGTTTTTAATATCACTTATTATTGGAGGTACGGCATTTTTTAACAAGCGTAAGTATCTTGGGATCTGTAGCTTAATAGGATTGTTGTTAAGTGGAGTGCTGATGGGCAGCAGTGCTTTCAGCGATTTTTTTCAGGTGGATAGATGTTTAGACTCGGGTGGAAGATATAATTATGAAGCCAATACATGTGAAAACGGATAGGGGTCATTTAACTGGCATGTTGAGATTTAAAAGAGTATACGAACCGTAGACATAGCAAGCGTTGCTTAAAAAAGTGTCACAATTCGATTCTCAATTACCATACTGTTATTTTCGGATGAAATAGGCGTTTTAATATTCAATGGGTAATAAAAAGGCACGGTAAGAATTAACAATTATGACACAGGTGCAGGCGGGTGAGTTCATTCGCTGCTTCGTATACGGGTGGATCCATAATACAAGATGAGTTCTTTAGATATTGATTATACCCGTCAGTCAGATTTGAAGGTTGAACTAGCGTCGCCATATTGCAAAAGCACAAAACCAACCGTTGACGCAAAAGTAACGAGGCTATCGTGACCATTTAATGCTCATTTAGAAGTTTTAGGACAAGAAAGCGAACGATGTTAATGAGCAGCGGAAGCTTCATGTGCCGGATGGAGTAACCAAACACGCAATATTAATTGGCATGCTGACGGCGTAAAACAAATTTCGTTGGCTAACAATAAAGCTGCGAGTGTTATTAATAACTGGTCATTGTGAGCCAGTTGGTGTAAAAATCAAATAAAAATAATGGCTTATATATTATGTTGCTGTATTGTCTAGTACCTAGTGTCAGCACCAATTTGAGGGAGCTAACCCCTTTATTGACAGGACGCTGTTGTAAAATTGACTAATGGCTGCCAATTCTCAGCCCATGTATGGTTCGTTGTTTCGTGCATATCTTTTAAAGACGATTGGATGAACTCGATAAAAACACGGACTTTTTCAGGCAAATAATCACGTTTTGCATAAATCGCAAAGACGCCATTATCGGGGGTAGGAGGCCTAAAGTAAGGGTAAAGTGATACCAGTTCACCTGAATCTAAGCCTTTTTTGGCTAGAAAGTGAGGAAGTTGTGCAAACCCAAAACCATCCGCACACATGTGTGCCATTGCTTCACCGTCATCGGTAATATGGCTGCGCTTTAATTCGTACGGTACGTATTCACCTTCTTCATTTGGTAAGAAAATAGGCTGTAATTGCTGTGTTTCTTTGATGCGAAAACCAATCCAATTATGTTGATGAAAATCATTGGCGCAACGGGGGATGCCGTGTTTTTTAATATATTGCGTCGACGCACAAATCAGGAAGTCCATTGGACTGAGTCGCCGAGCAACTAAGCGGCTGTCTTTGATGTAACCCGTACGTAATGCAATATCTATATCAGCATCAATAATATCAACATGAAAATCACTGACTTGAAAGTCTAATGTAATGTCGGGGTAGCGCTGGCAAAAAGCCATGAGTAGCGGGCGAAGATATAAGTGACCATAGCACACCGCGGCGCTAATGCTTAAGATACCACTGGGTGAGTCATTACGCTGTTTTAGCTCTTCTTCGCAGACGCTTAAATCTTGGAGCATTTTACGGACCGTGTTTGCGTAGCGTTTTCCCGCTGAGGTTGTGCGCAATTTCCGCGTCGAGCGTTGAAAAAGCGTTAATTCTAATTGAGCTTCTAAGCGTGTTATCGCTTTACTGACCGTTGATGGGTCGGTATTACACGTTTTGGCGGCCTCAGCGAAACTTCCTCCATCACATGTGGCTAAGAAAATCTCTAATGCACGCAGTTTATCCATCATATCGTCCCACAAAGCCACTTTAATGACCTTAATATAGCATGGAAAATTCGTGAATTATATTCATGATAGATAGGTTTTTTTACCTATTTTTTATTTATTATCAGTTGCATAGAATTTATATACACACAAAATATTCAGTCTAACTGGAGGAGGTTGGATGAAGGACGCTAAGTTAGCGAGCGTATCTATCACGGGTGCCATGAGCTATGTACTGTTTGCATTTATTGCCATGGCGGGGTTGTCGTATATTAATTATTTGCCCGGAGTTGTAAATGCGCTGGCAGGCGGGATTGGGTTTACGGATGTAGAGGCGGGTGAAATTGTTGCACTCAATGGTTACGGTGGTTTGGTTGGCAGTCTTGTGGCAATTTTTCTGGTGAGACGAATTCGTTGGCGGCCGGTGATGTTTGTACTGTTAGCGACATTGGTTGCTGTGGACTTCGGCACTGGGTGGGTGGAAGATTACACCATGATGTTAGTATGGCGTTTCTTCGCAGGTGTGTTAGGCGGGCTATGTGTGGGTATTGCATTTGCAACCCTTGCTAAATTAAATAACCCTGATGCGGCGTTTGGCACTGTGCTATTTATACAATTTAGCGTCGGATCCTTGATCATTTATTTGCTTCCTGTATTGGAGCAAAAAATTAATGCCTACGCCGTCTTTTATGTTATGGCAAGTTTCGTGTTAATGAGTTTAATAATGCTCATGTATGCACCATCTCTTCCAGAGAAAGCGCTACCACAACGGCAATCATCGATGTTGGTTGGGGTCTCAGGCCGAGCGATACTGTTATTGTTAGCAATTACTTGTTATCAAATTGCGGCCAGTGCTATTTGGACGTATGTTGGTTTGATTGGTCACAGTGCAGATATTGTCGAAACTAAGGCCAATTTATATATTGCAATTACGGGGTTATTGGGGTTGTTAGGAGCTATGTTACCGGTGGTTAGTGGTCATCATTTTGAGCGTAAATATATGATTATTTTCGGTATAACCTTATCCATGATAGCTGCTATTTTACTTAACTTTTCTTATTACACGCCGCTTTATATTGGTGCTATGGCTTTATTGTTTTTTTCATGGCCCGCAGTTCAATCTTACTTATTGGCCATCACCGCAGAAATGGATCGAACGGGCAGGCTATCAACGATGGCTGTGGTTGTTACTTCTGTGGGTTTAGCGACTGGACCGCTATTTGCGTCAAGTTTACTTGTGGATGGAGAGTTCACTGTGATGCTGTATGGCTGTGCAATCGTGTTCTTTGTGAGTTTTTTGTTTGTTATTTCAACGAACGCTGAAGCCAAGAGACTGCAAAGTTAAAAGTTGTTTTTCTATTAATATTTAACCTCAGCTCTGGATAAGCAAATTTGCCCAGTAAAGCTATTTTCTCACTCTCGGCGTTGCTTTCATTTGTAATAGCCCGCTATTACTGCATAAAAGCGCCTTGATATTGAACAAAATATCATCATTGGATTGTACGTAAGTTTGCTTACAAAACATTTTCTATTCCAGAACCCTTATCCAAACCTGAGGTTATTTAAGGAGCTCGTTGTGATTAAAACCATGTTTAACAAAATACTATTGTCGATGAAAAGCCGTTACAACTATGATGTACGTTATATGCAAGACATTCTAAATGCAGACCTCATGGCTTTTTTAAAGCTCATGGGGTGTCAAATAATGTCTTCTCACGCAGGAAACTTACCCACAGGACCTCTGTTTGCGGCAAGATTACGCGCAATTATCTGGGATGACTGCGGGCCATGCACTCAGCTGGTGGTTAATATGGCGTTAGAGGCAAATATAGAACCGCGCATTGTACGGGCAATTGTGGACAGAGATATGGCGCAATTACCTGCTGATATTGCGTTGGTGGTAGAATTTACAGAGCGAGTACTTGCTCATGACCCGCATGCCAATGAATTACGAAAAAAGGTGGTTTCTTTATGGGGACAAAAAGGACTGATAGCGATAGGGTATAGCATTAGTTCATCACGTGTGTACCCTGCTTTAAAATATACTTTGGGGTACGGGGATACATGCCATAAAGTGAATGTGCATGACTTATCTCTGGTGCCAAGACAGTACTCTGATGCTCCCCAAAACTGATTGGCTTGATTCTGCATGATGTTTGAAGCAATTGGGCGATAGTGCACTGAATGATAAAATAGCGGCATAATTCGGTATTTTTGTAATTAATCCAAGACTATTGCCGCGAAAAAGCAGATAATTAGCCTAATTTAGATTAGTTTGTTCGCGGCTTTTGTGTGGGAAGTGTAAAGCATGCCCATATACGATAACGCGCAGCACCAAAACGTGGAATACCTCAATGGAAATTAAAGTTAATTTTCTCGATAACTTAAGACTTGAAGCTAAGTTTGATGATTTTACTGTCATCGCAGATCAACCGATTCGATATAAAGGTGATGGCTCTGCGCCGAGCCCATTTGATTACTTTTTGGCGTCTTCAGCACTGTGTGCGGCTTACTTTGTAAAAGTATATTGTGTGGCCCGTGATATTTCGACAGATGGCATTCGGTTATCGCAAAACAACATCGTTGATCCAGAAGATCGTTACAATCAAATTTTTCAAATTCAAGTTGAATTACCTGAGAGTATTTCAGACAAGCACCGTGAAGGCATCTTACGTTCAATTGAGCGTTGTACAGTTAAAAAGGTGGTACAGACAGGGCCAGAATTCAAGATAGAAACGGTTGAAAATCTTGATGAAGATGCACAAGCTATGTTGATGACGCAAGCTGATAATGGTTCGAGTACGTTTATTGCGGGTAAAGATTTACCCCTAGAGCAAACTATTGCTGATATGACCGATATTTTGGCTGAGTTAGGGATGAAAATTGAGATTTCATCTTGGCGGAATATAGTACCACATGTGTGGTCTTTACACATTCGTGATGCTGCGTCACCGATGTGTTTTACCAATGGTAAAGGGTCAACAAAAGAAAGTGCATTATGCTCCGCGTTAGGTGAATTTATCGAGCGCTTAAACTGTAACTTTTTCTATAACGACCAGTATTTGGGCCAAGACATTGCTCACAGTGAATTTGTACATTATCCCAATGAAAAGTGGTTTAAGCCAGATGAAAGCGATGCATTACCCACTGAAATACTCGATGAATATTGCTTAGAAATCTATAACCCTGAAGGGGAATTACGTGGCTCCCATTTAATCGATACCAATTCAGGCAATGTAGAACGTGGAATTTGCTCAATTCCATATGTGCGTCAATCAGATGGTGAAACGGTTTACTTTCCCTCTAATTTAATTGAGAACTTATTTTTAAGTAATGGCATGAGTGCCGGCAATAATTTCGAGGAAGCCAAAGTTCAGTGCTTATCTGAAATCTTTGAGCGGGCGGTTAAAAGGCAGATCATTGAGCAAGAGATTGTTTTACCTGACGTTCCTCGCAGTGTGATTGAAAAGTTTCCAGGTATTTTAGAAGGCATTGAAGGGTTAGAAGCGCAAGGGTTTCCTGTCGTCGTTAAAGATGCGTCACTTGGTGGCCAGTTCCCAGTGATGTGTGTGACTTTGATGAACCCGAAAACAGGCGGCGTTTTTGCTTCATTTGGAGCACATCCAAGTTTTGAAATTGCGCTAGAACGTAGTTTAACCGAGCTCTTACAAGGACGCAGTTTTGAAGGGCTTAACGACGTACCAAAGCCAACTTTTAACAGTATGGCGGTAGCAGAGCCGGAAAACTTTGTGGACCATTTCATTGATTCAACAGGTGTGATCTCATGGCGCTTCTTTAGTACCAAATACGATTATGCGTTCTGTGAGTGGGATTTCTCAGGCTCTAACGAGCAAGAATGTAAGCAGCTATTTGGGATCTTGAAAACATTAGGCAAAGAAGCGTATGTTGCTGAGTTTTCAGATTTAGGCACGGCCTGTCGAATTTTAGTACCTGACTATTCTGAGGTTTACCCAGTTGAAGACCTTATTTGGGATAATACCAATAAAGCGTTGCAATATCGTGAAGACATACTGAATTTGCATGCATTGGATGATGATGCGTTAGTAGATTTGGTTGAGCGCTTAGAAGAAAGTCAACTTGATAATTATATTGATATTCGCACCTTAATTGGAGTTGAGTTCGATGAGAATACAGTGTGGGGCCAAGTCACCATATTAGAGCTTAAAATATTAATTTACCTTGCATTAGGTGAATTGGAAGAAGCGATTGAGTTGGTAGATTCATTCTTACAATACAACGATAACACGGTTGCGCGAGGCTTGTTCTATCAAGCGGTTCATGCAGTACTTGAAGTCAGTATTGATGAGGCGCTTGAATTAGCTCACTTTGAGGGCAACTTTGCCAGAATGTTTGGACAAGAAGTCATTGAAAATGCCATTGGCTCAGTGTCTGGTGACGTGAAGTTTTATGGCCTAACACCAACAAACATGGCATTAGAAGGGCTTGATAAGCATTTACGCTTAATTGATAGTTATAAAAAGCTGCACCAAGCACGCGCCGAAAAAGCTGCGCAATAGAGTCGCAGTCTTATATAGCATGAAAGCCGATACCGTTAATGTATCGGCTTTTTTATGGGTAGTGCTTGTTTATAAATCCTGACATTCGTATCGGGTTCACTTTTGCATTGGCTTTAAGCACTTGAACTACCAATCTGTAAGTTAATCAGGCAGTTCCAATCGGGCCAAGCGTTGCTCAACAAAGCGCAAGAAGGTATCTAGTTTTTTAGAACTTTCTCGTTTTACGCGATACAGTGCGCCTAAGGTTTTTTGTTCTCGTGTTAACTCAGGCAATAGTTCAACAAAACCTCCGGATGCAATGTCTTTTTGACAAAAGTAGGATGGCAACATACCAATCCCAATACCGGCTAGAACCGCCTCTCTGATATGAAATCGATTGTTAGCAATTAAGTTACCAGTAAAAGTATATTGTGGGCCATTGTCTTGTACCCATGCATTTTCGAGTACTGAATGACGGGTGAGTAATACATTATGCTGAGCTAGGCAATCAAGGCTGTTTGGCGTGCCACAACGTGTTAAATACTCAGGAGAAGCAACAAATAACAGCTTCACTTTGAGTAGACTCACACAATAAAATGGACTGTCGGGGAGTGTGTGCCATGTACGAAATGCAATGTCTATGTTCTCTTCAATCAAGTCTAAATGGGAGGCGGTAAATATGAGCTCTAGCTCAAAATCTGGGTAAGATTTTAGAAAATCATTACAGATTTGGCTAAATAACATGCGGCCTAAAGTATTCGGAAAAGTAACGCGTAGTTTGCCTTTTGGCGCACTGCTTAACTCTTCTAACTCCTCTTCGAGAGAGCGAAAGCCCTCAAGTAAAGCTTGTGCGCGTTTATACACGAGCTTACCTTCGTCGGTAGTTGATAGTGCTCGTGTGGTGCGCAGCAATAAGGTTTTACCTAAATGGCTTTCAAGTTGTGATACCGCTTTACTAACCGAAGAGTTAGGTAAATCAAGGTGCCGAGCTGCTTTTGAAAATGAACCTTTTTCAATTACTTGGCAAAATACATTGAGCAAGTGATGCTTGTCCCATTCTCGTCGCATAGGTACTCTTTATTGTTTCCATAAAAGAAAAAGAGACTTTCTTTTTTACATCTATATTTTCTTTATAGCATAAATATAATGTGTACGTAATTCAATAGGAATACCAAGGAGCTAATATGATAGAGCAGCAATGTTATTGTGCGGAAGTAAAATATCAAGTGTTGTCCGATTACGTGCCAGTGTACAGTGAGCATGATAACTTGTGCTTTATACATGCTGTCGGATTAGTGAATGATCCCAAAAAATGCGTAAAGAGGTATGTGCAAAGGGCTGAGGGAGCATTTGAACATGCGTTTTGCGGCCAATGTGGTTGTCCAATTTATCAAATTAATGAAAAAGGCGAAGTAAAGTACTGTATTTGGCAAACAAGTACAGTACATAAAGGTCTTTATAGTGGTGCAATGCAGTTTGGTTTGTAAGAAAATTTTGCCTGTGAGCACGCAGTTTAGGTGTTCTCAGACAAGGGGATTGCATCAAAATGGACTTCTTCTAGGCCGTTTCGATTTGCTAAAAATGCGCGAATGTTTTGGTGATCAATTGCATCAGGGTGAGCTAATACATCTTTTCTATAATAGTCGCCAAAGCAATGTAATGTTTGTTGTTTAGTTAGATTATGTAATTGGGCAAAGGAAAAAATTTTACATGATCCCGAGTTTGTACCGGCCTCGTTGTGCACATCACTGTTTTTAAATGAAGTGGCTGTAAAATGATACAAGCTGTCTATTACGCTCATAGTTTGTGTGAAAGAGACTGAATCAGGATTGTCTTTTAAAGATTGCAATAATGCGTCTAGTTTCATGCTATTACCCTAAAATTATGATGATATAAGCATACAATAGAAGGGTATAAATGTTGAGTGAAATATCTCAATAATGGCCACAGCAGCTTGATACTGTGGCCAGTGTTTTAGTCTTGAATCACTGATACATCACCAGTGGTTGAGTCATATACCAATCGCATAGATGCATCGTCGTTTAAGCTGTAAGTACACAAACCATTTTGTGCACTGGCTACTTTGTAGTCGCCATCTGTCGTAGAGTAATACCATTTAGTTGAACCATCGGCTTTTTTGCCCCCAGCACCACTTTGATTCAGCGTGTATTGGTGGTCCAGAAAGTTATTCCACATCCTTGCACAGCGGTTTGCATTAGGGTGCTTGGTTATTTTGTTGTGATTTCCGCCTTGGTCTTTAGACTCTACCGGAAAACCAGCTGCATTAAAGTTAAACGAGCCGTCTCTAAACCCTTCAACATTGGCTATTGCACCATTGAGTGCATTATCAAGGTAATATTGGTGTGCAGCATTTACACCATTACGGTATAAATTATCAATACTTATTAAACGATTTCCGCAACCATTCACATAGGTCAAGTCAGCCATATGCTTTGGGCCATCCATCAGATAAGCGGCCTGTGCCGTATTTACATCAAGCGTATAGATCTTTGCATTTTCATTGGTATTGCGTGCCGAAACATAGAGGGTACCGTCGCTGCCAATCGCTAAGCCAGACGCCCAATTGAGACCATGCTCCCCAATTTTGTCTAATGTCATGTCGTTTTCATTGAGCATGTACAGTGATTTTGCGTTCAATACATATACAACGTTGCCATCATTGGAGTAAGCAATATCGCCATGTTTAAAATCTGCATAGCTGGCATCGCTAGTTTGCATTTTCCCCATGACTGTTTTTACACCCGTTATAGCATCAAATTGATACATGTAAGTTTGGCTCGTAGCCAGTAAGTAGCTGCCATCGGGTGACATTGCAGATCGCTTAATCGTATACGAGGTCGTATCTGCTAATGTGCGCTGTTGCCCAGTTGATAAGTCAAATGCATAAAGCTTGGATGCTCTGGTATTACTGTCCACTTTCTCCATCATATATAGGGTATTACCAAAACTTGCGATATTGCTTGCGGCAGTAGTAGTACCTGATAGTAAAGTGAATGATAAATTGGCCGGGTCCAAATGATACAAACTTCCTTGTTCACTTTGCCCTGTGCGGTCGATCGCAATTAACCCAGATAAACAGGCATTGTCGTCCGCAGCCATGCTTACTGTGCTCAATGCGACGGCACCCATCAAGGCACACTGTAGTGACGTTTTGGTTAAGGTTTGTGTCATATTTGACTCCTAATAAGTCTGCTATTTAAGCAGTGTTTACTTAGTATTTACTTACTAAAAGCAAATTTCACGCCATTGCACCCTAAAAGCACAACTAAAGTACTTAATTTGTGATATTTAGAAATTAATGTTAGCTAATACAGTAGGTTACTGAGTACACATAATATAAATTTAAGCGTATATTCTTTGTACTCTGGGTAAAGCAGTATATTTACTTTGTTTTAGATTCTGAACATGCTAAAAATTCATTGCAAAGTGCGATCATGTCTATACTTATCTTTGCAAAATGCGAATGATGTGATAGCTGAGTGTCTGTAATAGGACCTATTTTGACATGTGTCAAATAACGATTACCCGAGCATACCGAGCATACCGAGCATAGTAATGAGAGCAGAGGGTTATAAAACTTGTATAGTATTAATTGCCGGAGGTGACTTTGCTGTATAAGTATTGCGCTTAATTAATGAGTTTAAAACACGTCGTTGCTTTTCAACTTGATGGGCGAAGTTAAAAAGCGATCACGTCGTGTTACTTACCATACAGGCTATAAAAAACCCAATCTCAGCGCTGCTTGGAATGTGTTCTCATTAATTCAGCGACAGAATCTTGGCCTTCAGCCATTAAGCTTTTGATCACATGCTGTCTAATGTGACTGGGTTTATTTTGGCTTAGCTTAAATACGCCTGTGCACTGTAAGGGTTTGATGCGTAAAAAGCGAATGTGTTTGAACATAGCATTTACCAATTGGTCATCCAGATCTGCTACTTGCCATGGCGTATCAAAGCCACGTTCAAAGTGATCAGTTAGCGTATTCATCGCAGCAAGTTGCGCTTGCGGTTCAGTGATTAATTCCAAAATGCCTTCAACTTCGACTGTGGCGTACAGCCAGCTTGGCAAGGTTTCATTATTACAGTGATTTGGGGATAAATACGCGTTTGGTCCATTAAACAATAGTTTAACGCTTTTACTTACTTGCAAAGTGAGAGGGTTGTTTGCTGTAACATGGCAAATAAAGTGCGAACAAGTTTCATCAAATAGCATTGGAATTTGACACGTATTATTAAGTGCCGTGTTGGGGTCAGCACTGAGTATGGTTGCCAGTGGATACTGGGCCATAAGGTGATATAAGTCGGTTTCATTCACTTCGGTAAATGGCTTAGGGGGATAATTCATAGGCGGCTCTCCAAGAAACGTTTAACCTCAGGCCAGGTATCATCGGTGATACTATGAATCGCTGAGTTACGAAATGTTCCGTCGGGGGATAAACGGTTTTTATAGGCAATGCCTTCTAATTTTGCACCTAAGCGCAAGATAGCTGAACGCGACTTGTCATTTTTTTCATTGGTACATATGGTCACACGTACTAAGTTAAGCTGCTCAAATGCATAAGTTAATATCAGATGTTTCGCATGGGTATTAACGTAACTTCTTTGCCATGGAACACCAATAAATGTGTGGCCTACCTCAGCACTTAAATTATGACTATCGAGTCTAAACAAGCGAGTGGTACCTACCACGGTGTGTGTGTCGATGTCTATGATGGCAAACGTTAATTGTGCTTGTGGGTTGAACTTAGCGTTATCGTCTAACCAAGTTTGTAGTGTGCTTGGTGACCGGCAGTAATTGGTGGGTACCCAGCGCCAAATACTGGCATCTTGTCCTGCTATTAACAGCTGCTTAAGGTGCTTCTGAGCAATCGGTTCAAGTGTTATTTTGTGGCTTGATAGTGTCGTTGGAGTAAGCATAATATCTTCCTGAGTCTGTTTTATACTGAGTAATTTACGATATTCTGGTTGTATATATACAACCAGAATGAAGAAATGATATAGACCAGATTAAAAGCCTCACACCTCGATACTGGTTTCATTGCTCCAGTCATCTGGTATGGTAGATAACAACAAATTGAATCAATGTATTAGACCAATGAACCCAATTAGTATTGAATTTAGTTCGATAGGGCCGGCACGTTATTTACAACTGGCAAAAGCGCTTAGAAAAGCCATCAAATCTGGTGATTTAGTACCGGGTACAAAACTCAGCTCGGCACGCAAAATGGCTGACATATACGCTTTGAATCGCCATACAGTAATGAACGCATTGCAAATACTGGTAGCCGAAGGCTGGTTGGAGTCTCGTCAGCGTGCAGGATATTTTGTGACAAATAGCCTACCCATAGATTCAAGTGTTACACGCAGTGAGAATAAACACACTCAATCCGAAGGAGGGTGTGAATACAGCACTTACCAGTTTAGTTTTGCGAACGACATTAAATTTCAAAAGACGATGTCATTGGCCGATTATCAATATAATTTTGCTGGTGGCTTGCCTGATCTGGCCGCGTTTCCATTCGCAGAATTCAAACGGGCGACAAGCAGTGCTTGTCAGCGACTCAATACCAATTTACTCCATTATGGTGAAGCAGCTGGGGTGCCCGAGTTAAAGTCACAAATTTTGGCTTATTTGCACCGAGCCCGTAATTTGAATGCAAAGGAGCTATTGATCTGTAATGGCTCGCAAGAAGCCCTGTTCATAATTGCAAAAGCATTTGTTAAACAGGGAGACTTTATTGCTGTCGAAACATTAGGTTATCCGCCGGCTCGCAAAGTATTTTCAGCATGTGGTGCATCTTTAATTGATATTCATCAGGATGAAGAAGGTTTATGTGTGGATGATTTAGCCATGCAGCTTAAGCAATATCCGATAAAATTATTGTACTTAACGCCGCTTCATCAATATCCAACAACAGTCACACTGTCGATGACTCGGCGTATGCAAATTTATCAATTGTGCTACGAACATGGTGTTGCAATTATAGAAGATGACTACGATCACGAATTTCATTATCGATGTCATCCGGTTGCGCCTTTGGCATCCGATGACCCCGCAGGCATTGTAATTTACGTATCGACCTTTTCAAAATTGATGTTTGCAGGCGCAAGGCTTGGCTACGTGACATGTAGTTCAGGGATCATGGCGCAATTACAAGCCATTAAACAGTTAATTAATCATAAAAATGATGTATTGACGCAATTATCGGTTGCTCAGTGGATGAAAGAAGGTGGGTTTGAGCGTCATTCAAAACGCATGACCAAATTGTATAAGCAGAAATACGCTCACCTCGATAGTTTGCTTAAGTCATATCAATTACAAGGATATCCAATTACCTATGATAAACCTGATGGTGGTATGGCAATGTGGGTGAACATGGGGGTCAATGTCAGCAAGTTAAAAGAAAGCGTCAAGTCACACGGTGTTTATGTGCAAACTCAAACTGAATTCTACTTTAATGAGAGTAGTCGGTCACTAAACTTGGCTGAGAATAAACATACTCACCTTCGCCTTGGTTTTGCAGGCCAATCATGTGAAAACGCCAGTCATGGATTAAAAATAATTATTGAGCAATTGTATCATTCATGAGCATGTTAAAGCGCACTTTTCAGATCAAGTAAGTCTTGTGACAATGCCGTTTTTAATTGCCGGTTCATAAAAGGGGAAAATACCCAGTTGAGTATTTTCGACAGTGTTGTATGTGCTTCTGCCCTAAAATGCATTGTTAGTTCACACCCTTTGGACTTTTCTATAATTTCTAACGTTGTAATATAAATACAGCCATGGCTTTGGGCGCATGTGGTGTAATATTTGTTGGTTTGTGCGCTGGTGATCCACATGGTTTCTGTGGCGTCTTTACCAAACATGGTGCGTGTTTCTTGCCACTTTAGGCCAATCAACCCTGAACTAGGTCTGGATAATACACGCAAGGTTTTAATGGCGCGTATGCGTTGTTGTGCGCCGTCGATGTCGGTAATGATAGACCATACATGCTCGGCTTTGGCGGGGAAAAACGCACTGACACTGACTTTCATAACAGGGTTACTCGGCAGGTTACTTAATGTCAGTGTAGTTGATTAGTAAGCTAATTGGATGATAATTTTTGCATTTTCCACTGTGATTGATTAGGTGTCAAAATAAAGACTTTACTAAATTGATTTTCGTTAATTGTCACAATGTGACCACTTAATAGCTTTATGAGCGCCGGCGTTGTATTACTGTGACCAGCAATCGCTACCGTGCCTGTGAGTTTTCGTATATTGTCAGCGAAAGTACTCAGATCATGCGGCTCATAGTGGGTAACGGGTAGAGCAACTTTTTTAGCCAGCGGTAAAATCGTTTGCTGCGTGCGGTTATAATTGGTACTAAACAAATGTTTAGGCGCATAGGACTGCACCATCGCCGCTAATCGCTTAGCGCGTTCTTGACCTTTGGCTGTGAGGTGTGGGTCTTTCCCTTGCATTTTTTCTGCATGTCGAAATAAAATAATGTGGTCAGGCTGTGAAAAAGCGTGCCAAGTTGTTAATGTACACAGCAATCCGATGAGTATAATTTTCATGATATGAAACGTAAGCTTGTTGATTTTTAGAGACTTTACCAAAGAGAAAAGCGTGAAGCAAATAGGCAGGTTTCCCTGCCAAAGTGCGTAACTTTATCTTTAACATCAGAAATTTAATAATGAATAAATAGCTTGCGTTTGATGCTGTGTGTTGAGTGTGTGAAGTAGTGCCTCACTTGGTTCGAACAAATCAGAGTCATTTAGAGTAACCTGCAATAGATCTTCAGCAATCGTGTTATTGCTAAGCAAGGGATGTTCAGGGTTATAAACAATGAATAGTGCACAGCAACTCGCTGCAAATAGTTGTGTATATTGTTTGGTTATCGCAAAGCGAGCGATACTTGTTGGTTCGTTTTGTTCACTATGTTGAAGCGTTTGTACGCAATCGCACCAGCTTAAAATTTGCTGTTTCAGGACTGTGAATTGCTGCGCTAAAGACGCGGTTACTGTATGTTCATGGAGTTGCTCGGTGATGGCGAGAAATGACGATAGAACCGGATCATTACCCATGTTATTTATTGATAAATCATGGCTATCAAGGTTTGCTACTGGTTTGGTGGTATCTAGGCTGAACCACAGCTCTAAGTCTTGATGAAGCTCCACTTGAGCCAGCAATTTGGCTGCAATGGCATTAGTTTGTGACGATATCAACCCGAGATTCAGTTGACTACTGCCATCAAACAAAGAGACAACGGCATTGTCCCTTTGCATTTTTTGAAATATACCCGCTTGGTACTCTTCACGTAAATAATACCGAGCGCCTAAAATGACTTTTAGTTCGTCAATCGCTAACTCAGTGGTTTTAGGCACCCAATATTTACAACATGCAGAATAGACGCTTAAACTTTTACTAGCATAACTAATGGCTTTACTACTGGCTAAAGACACCATTTCAGCAACAATTTGCTTCGCAAAACTGCGGCCAAGACCTTGCTTCACCGTTGGCATATCAAGTACGGTTTTTTGGTATAAAGCGCGGGACTTTGCAAAGTCATACGTTAAGCGTAAACAGGTATCAAAAGCCCCCAATGAAAAGCCCGCACATAATATGCGTGAAATTTGCAATGCTTTAAGCACGCCATACATACCGGGTTCATTGGTTTCAATCAGTGCTGACTTGGGCACTTTTGTGTTATTGAAACGAACTCCACTGATATCTGCGCATCGGATCCCATGAGTGTTAATTTTCTCGATTGCTTCATAATCAGTAAGCTGAGTTTTATCTAGTAGAAATACTGCAAGCGACTCACGTTGATTGCTATCGTATTTGCGAACCAGAATAGTCATAGTGTGGCCCTCAGTTGCATTGTTGATAAGCCACTTTTCGCCATTTAGCAGGTAACCATCGGTGCAGGGCGTCGCACTGACTTCACTGGCCAATAAGTTACTGCCATGGCGTTTTTCGGTGAGCGCCAAGCAGCCTAAATGGCCTTCGAGTATATGTTTAGCTAATTGCTTTTTTTGCGTCTGATTAGCACATAACCAAATAGGCAGTGCACCTAACATGGTTTGCCCAGTTGCAATGGCTGCGGTCAAATCTCGACGAGAGAGTGCTCTGCACATAAGCAGTAGCTCTGAAAACTCACCTAATTGCCCCCCCAACTCTTGTGGAACAAAGTAGCGAAAATACCCGATGTGGGTTAAATAACTGATATATTCTTCTGGAAATTGCTGTGTTTCATCCAGCGCGACAGACCGTGCAAAGTGAATGGTATTGCTCGCATCGGTTGGGTCGCCGAGGGTGTTTTCAAGTAACTGAACATGATGTAAAAAATCAGGAGTAAGATGCGTCATAATTAGGTTCTAATAATAAAATATCGTGTTGATGAAGTTGCCACGCCTGATATTGCCAATGCGTGATTTGTGTGTAGAGATTGTTGTTAATGATGATGCTATTTGGTTGCCATTTTACAACGGAAACAGCTTGACAAAATGTAAGGAAAGGGCCATGCCCAATAGCTTTGTAAAGCGCTTCTTTAATACACCATAACTGGGTTGCCGTGCGTTTTCCCAGTGTACTCAAACATACTTGTTCACCGGGAGTTAGCCAAGGAGCGGGTGTGTTATTAAACCTTGACTGGTGTTCGGTATCAATGCCGAATGTGCCAGTACACAGTGCCGCAATGGCCAACTCAGCGGTGTGACTGAGGCCTACTGGTAGACCAGAAACTGCACAAAAAGGGGCGCCTTTATTATTCTTAATTAATGATAATTGATGGGTCTTTAGATGAGAGTGAACGTGGTTTTTTAATAACCATTTGGCACTAAGACGCGCACCGAGCCAGCGCAGAGCCGGTTGTTTGAATGTAAAGTCATGATATGTGGCAAGCTCATCATCAGATAAATGTGACATGAGCTGTAGCTTCATAGCAGGGACCATTAACCGCAGCTTTAACTGCGGTAAATGGAGTGCATAGACCTCATGTGTGGGAGATGATTTAAGTTGCGTAAGCATATTAGATGATCACCATTGATAACCCGGCATGAGCTCATCTGCGTGGATGGTTTCCACCACATCTGCCATTTGTGTGAATCTTTCGACTAGAGACTGAAACAAAGGAGTATGGGTTTCTAACTCGAATTCAGCCAATGACGTGACGGATACAACTTCTACATAGTCATAATCTAGGTTATGTACTTTACTCACCACAAAACGTTTTACGGTTTGTAAATCATGACATGCGACGTAATCCGTGTCTGTGACCCACTGTTCAAATTGCGCTCTATGTGCGGTTGATTTCAGTTTTATTTTATCGATAATAATCGGCATTTAATCTTCCTTATCTACAATTACCAGTCCTCTATGGGCATCAATAGTGACTACGTCTGCGGTGTTGATCAGGGTGCTGGCGTGGTGGGTATTTACCACACACGGAATCCCAAATTCACGGGCGACAATTGAACTATGAGAGAGCATTGAGCCAATATCCGTAACAACCGCACTGGCAAGTGCAAACAGTGGGGTCCACGAGGCATCGGTGAAGGGCGCAACCAGGATATCGCCTTTTTGAAAGTCGCTGGCTTGGGTTGCTAAATCGGTGATCACGCATGCACGTGCTCTGCAAAAACCTTCTGAGGTCGTTAACCCCTGTAACGACGTTAAGCTCGGATCAAAAATAAGATCAGGTTGACTGTTAGGTTGACCAATGAAAGTCAGCGGCGGCTCTGGTTGTGTTTGCCATTGCAGGTATTGCGTGCGATGCTTATTAAGTCGCGCTTTATCGACGAGGTGTTCGGCTGTGCAGCGCTTGTCTAAGTATTTAATGATGTTTTCAAAATCGAGATACGCGACGTCGTCAAGATGGGTTAACAGTCCTTTTTGCATTAAACGTCTGGCGACTTCATACACTACGCGACGAATTAACCAAATTGAGGTGGTCATACTCATGCGTGTTTCTTCGCGTAATTTGGCACATCCACAATATAGTGAAATAACTCGGTTAATTGTAAAACGCTGTGTCCAGCTCAGTTCATTCAGTAGATCACGACTGATTTTTTGCTGTTTTTGTGTTTGTTCAGCCAAGGCACCATCGACTTCATAGCCTTGTTTTAGATAGAGCTTTATCATTTGTAGCACGTAGGTTCTATCGTCTAACCAACGTGGGTTTGTGAGTTCCATTTCTTCACGGCCACGTACACCATTATCGCGCATAAAATTGGCCAAAGGGCCTTGCGAAAATCTCAGTCCGAGTGAGGTCGTGGTGAGGAAGTCTTCAATTTCAGAAATCGTTTTGTTCGTAAATACATCTTTAACCTGAGGCCATGCATTTAGTACTTTACACAATTGCCAAAGCTCTTGTGCACTGGCGACGGTTCGCAAGTTTGACATGTCACCTTTAATTTTGTTTTGTAGGTGCTTACTTTTATCGCCTAACCATTTAGCACTGAGCTCTTCCAATAATCCATAACAGGCAAACGCATTGATATAATAAGGTAAATAACCTTCGTGCATGGTTTTAAAATACGTTAAGCAATGTGTAAATTCATCGTTGAGTGCTTCGTGAGACAACGCGGTAATATCTTGAACTTGGACTCGATCAAACTCTTCATAACGTGATGCTATCATTGATTTGGCACGACGTTTTGCTTGAAAAAATTCTTTAATATTTTGCTTGATCCAATACTTTAAACACTGTTTAGGTGTCATATCGGGATGGCTGTGAGCGGTACCATAGGGGTTTTCATATCCAGTTAGGTCGATGGCTTCACTACTAAAACGTGCTAAAAATGGGGTTTGATCTGCTCCGACAGGAGTTTGAGATAGCTGCCACGCTGTATACGATACGTTTAAATAAACGTGACCTTTGTAATAAGCGATAGTTTCATTGGCTTCACCGAGATCCAGTAAACCAAGCTTTTTACCGCAATCAATGTGTACACGAGTTTGATAGTACTGGGCAAATGACAGTCCCAATGGTGTCATACGACCGGTAAATATTTCACCAATGTCCATACGAGACCAGAGAATGTCTTTTTGTACGTACATTGATTTATTACCTAAATAAAAAGGCTCTGGTTTCACTTTTTGACTGGTAATAGGTCGACTTTGTAGTAGCCAGACTTTGCCGTCACTGATTGTCCACTCGACATCTTGCGGACGGCCAAAATAAGACTCGACTTGACGGAGCACACTATACAGAGCTTGTTGATCAATATGGTTGAGTACTGGCTCATTTTGTAAAGTTGGTGGAACTGAAAGCTTTTTTATATCGCCATTAAGATAAACGACTTGATGTTGCTTTGATTGGGTTGCATGCGCAAGTAACTCACCATGCGTTTTATCAATATGATAACTATCACTGCTCACTTGGCCTGAAACTAGCCCTTCACATAAACCGTAACAGCCTTCAATAATAAATGCATTTTGTTCGAGTGTGGTTGGGTGTTGGCCAAATGCCACTCCGGATACATCACCAAATTGCATTTGCTGGACAACTACAGCAATTTTTGGCAGCTCAGTTGCTTGGCCCAAGGTTTGCCGATATTGAAATGCGGCGTCACTCAATGCCGAAGCCCAACAAGCTTTAACTGCCTGTAATATATTGTCGGTGCCTTCTACTGCAAGTTTAGTCAGGTGTTGGCCTGCAAATGAGTGGCTTTCGCTGTCTTCATCCGTTGCAGAAGAACGCACTGCAACAGGACCAATTAATAGGGATGCGGCATTACTGACTTGCTCAGCGATGTGCTCTGGTATACTGGCGGTCAAAATAGCCTCAGCCAGTGCGCGCCATTGTGTCGCGCCCTGGTTCAGATCAAAGTGTACAAGTAGCTGAGTTTGCTCAAGAAATTCTTCAAATAATGCGACACTGATGCAGTAGCCATTGGGGACTGGTAAGCCTGCATTGTGCATCGCAATTAGTGACGCACCTTTACCACCGACCTGTTCGGCACGCGCACTGCGTCGAGTATCAAAATGAATAATGCCCTCACTGAGCGGTTGTTTAATGGCAAGAGAATGAATTGTCATGTGTATGTCCTTACGCAAGAAATAACTTATTTTTGTGCCAAAAATGCAAAGTAGCTTTCACCGGGCATTAAGCGTTTACTGTTGACTTGAGAAAAGCCTGTGCGAGTGAGCGAGCGTTTAAGCTGTTCAACATCAGGTAATGCCCCGCCAATATCGCTTAAGCTGAACCAGAGGTTTAACGCCGTGATGGCGCTACTGCCCCCTTGGCAACTGGTGGTCATGAGTAGCTGTCCACCCGGTTTGAGAAGCGAGTGGGCTTTGGCTAGCACTGCTTGTCGCTGGCTCTCAGTGAAGTAATAAATATTGTTGTGTAACGTGATCAGGTCATATTGTGATTCGCCTTGTAAGTCAAAGAATGATTGATGGCGTAAATCGACACCTTTGATACCGTGCTTAATTAAGGTTTGACTAGCGTGGGCAACAACATCAGCTTGATAATCAATTGCGGTAATATCGCAACTTTTAAGACGTTTACTGAGGTACACTAAATACTTGCCAGCACCACACCCGACTTCTAAAATAGCCTTCGGTTGAGGTTGCTTTTTTAGTCCCCATTCGATGGCTTCTTCCACGAAAGGTTCTAAAATTTGGGATGACTGGGCAATCACTTTACCGTCTTGGTCTGAGAGTTGGTAAGCGTTGTTTTGTTTCATTCGAGTTGGGGCACTCAGTAGCGCGTCATAATGATAACGAATGGCTTCTTCGAACATGGCCGCTGCAATTTGATTTTCTTGTTTAGCTAAGTGACGACTTAGTTTACCTTTTAAACGATATCGGCCTGCGCTAAACCCAAGCTCACCTAAACGTACACCACATTCTAACCAAGCCTCAAGCGCATCTCGTTTATTGTCTTCAATGGTGAGTTGCTGCTGTAACTGGTCTAAGCTTTGTTCAGCTTGACTCAAACTGTTGAGTAAACCACTGGAGTTTGCTGCGGTGACAAAGCTGGTTCGATATACGGTATCTACTTGCTTTCCAAGGCGCAGGAACGCAAAGATATTTTTATCAAAGATGAGCTTTCTTAAAGTGCTTAGTTGCATCATTTATCCTTAAAAATAGTAACGGATCCCAAACTGCAAAAGATCTGAAAACTGTTCAAATTCACTGTTTATTTGCCCTTTCTGTGGGGTATAGGCCAGCGCGAGTCGTATTTGTAAGTTGTCACTTGCAGAATGGGTAATTACGGCTGAAATGTTAACGTGGTTGTCAATTAGGTTTTGGATTGCCAATAATTCATAGCGAGTTAAATCGCTCCATTCATCAGTGAAAGAAACCGCCATGTAACGCTTAGCAATTCCGAGGTTGGAAATGTTGCTTTGTGCGTAACGTTTTTGCCAAAGCAGATAATCAGAAGCAGTGTCGGCTGCCAGCGTTTGTTGAGTCCATTCGATGGTCAACATGCCATTGGCACCGAGTTTCCTACTTAACCCTAGCAGCATGCGTTGCTGGGATGATTGCTCAAAAAGTTGTTTACTGGTTTGTGATAAATCACCGTATAAGTACTCGGCATATGCATCAACGTTGAGCCAGTTGATGAAATGCTGTGTACTCAAAGAGGCGTATTGCTGTGACTCTCGGTTTGCCAGAGTCAGCAGCCAAACACCCTGCTGTAAGCTTCCCTTTAGCGTTTGTAGCAGATTGATGTGGCTATTATTATTTACAGTGATAACGCTCTGGGTTTGTACTGTATTGGGGAAGAAATAGTCGTATTTAATGGCATCTACGCCTGACTTGTATAGCCTATCTAAATCGAAGACGTTAAATGCCCCAAGTGGGTCAATTGGTGAAAAAATCCGACCCAGACCAATCGTGATCGGCTGTCGACCAAGCGTGAGGCTGCTACGAGAAAAGCGGCGTTGCCAGTAACTCCAATCAAGCTGTCCGAGCCATTGATGATGGCTGTGTTCATCTTGCCATGTCGCATCGAGTTTACGGTCAACAACTGGTGACGGTGTGAACATGGATAATGCCGATTGATTATCCACGTAATCGAAATCAATTTGTGCATGATTTACCCACTCGCCTTGCAAAAGGTACGACTGCGATTCTAATCGGACGAATTGATTGGAGCCAAGTGCAGCGCGGTCATGGCCATCAATGGCAACGATATTAGCTTCATACACGCCAGACCAACTTGGTGCTGGCGTGCTTTGTGATTCTAATAGTAGCTCAAAGTCATCTTCGAACGCGGTGCTGGTAACCTGCATTAATATGCAGGTACTGATGAGTACTTTTTTTATCACGATGGGATTGCCGCCGGCGAATGTGTCGATGAGATATGTTGCAATTGTTCGTCACGGATGACTTTGCCATCTTGTAGATGAATAACGCGGTGTGCACGCTCGATAACACGGGGATCATGAGAGCTGAATATAAACGTGATCCCTTGCTTTTGGTTCAAGGACACCATGAGATCCAGTAAGCTTTCGGTGGCGCGTGAGTCTAGGTTTGCTGTAGGTTCATCTGCAATGACTAACAAAGGCTTAGCTGCAATAGCGCGTGCAACGGCTACGCGCTGTTGTTGACCGCCACTGAGTTGGGCTGGGAAGCGGTCTTTAAATTCACCTAACCCAACGGCTTCAAGCGTTTCTATGGCGCGTTGTTTTCTTTGCTTTTTATCGATACCAGAGAATTCCATTATCATTTCAGTATTCTCCAAAGCAGTTAGGACAGGCATTAAGTTATATGCCTGAAATACAAAGCCAATTTTTTCTCGGCGGATGTCTGCCAATTTATTATTACTGAATTTAGCAACCTCTTTGTTATCAAATTGATAGGTTCCATTTGTTGGCTGATCTAACATACCAATAATATTGAGCAGGGTGGATTTTCCTGAACCTGAAGGCCCTGCGATAACTGTGAATTCGCCTTGTTTAACCGTCAAATCTATCTCTTTGAGACAGTGGAAAGATTGGTGCTTGTCGGCAAAAACTTTATTAATTTTATTAAGAGTGATCATGATTATTCCTTTAGGCATCTTGGGTTGCAGCAAGCGGTGAACGGTGACCTGCACGGATCGCAGGGATCAAAGTAACAACAAGAGTAAGTAGAAAAACAAATAGAACGCTAAGTGATAGTTTGCTTGCGTCTAATATTGAGTAAAATTTGTCAGGTAATAATACCCCACCTGCTTCCATTGCAGTGCCAAAAACCTCTTTAAAGTCTAGACCTTGCGTTGCAAAGTGGTGATGTCCCCACAAACCTAAAGCAAGGCCAAGCGTGAGAGAAAAAGCACTGAGATAAACCGCTTCTAGTAGCACAATTTTTGATACGGTACTGGGCCTTGAACCAAGTGCTATCATCATTGTGAATTCTTTTTTCCGTTTAAAAGTCGACATCAACACCGTATTCAAGATACCAACCGCGACTACGACATAGACGATAAGCATCAGTAGGTACATACCAGCAGCATCGAGCGTGACGGCCGAATAGAGTTCGGGAGCGGCAGTTTGCCATGGTGATATGTTCACATGGTTGAATGACGTTTGAAGTTGCGTGGTGGTGTGGGCTAAGCTTTCAGGTGTTTCTAGACTGTATAGACTAATTTGACTGACTTGATCTGGTACCCCTAACAGTGTTTGCAAAGTGTGTAGCGGGACCTCAGCCCAGAATGTATCGAGCTCATGTAAGCCGGTTTTGAAAATACCGGCTACCACAAATGCTGCGCGGGATAAATCGGCGCCACTGGCTGGTTTAGCTGTGATTGTGATTGTATCTCCAACACGTACTTCCAAGTTATTAGCCAAGGTTTCGCCTATGACAATGCCATCAAGGTGGTGGAACGTTTTACTTTGGGGGAACTCAGCGAGCGTTTTCCCTTTAGTGATGGCTCTTTGGTCGGCAATGGCTGACATTTTGACTTCTTTGGCAGGCTCTACACCAGAAATGGTTAATGCAACACCATGGCGGCCAGCTTGAATGAGTGCATCGACGCGTAATCGTGAAACGGCAGTCAACTCTGGTTTATTTTGCCGTATTTGTTGAATTAACTGGTTTGGTTGAACGATTAAATGCTGTAATGATGGGTCATCACTAAAGGATTTATGCTGCACGATGATATGCCCTAAGCCCATGCGTACGCCAATATCAATCATGGCCTTATGGCCTCCATCAGAGAGGCCCATAAATAAAACCATCATGCTAAAAGCAAAAACAATGATAACCGACGTTAAGCATGAACGGCGTTTATTTCTAAGTAAGTTTCGTAATGCGAGCTTATGTATCATGAGCTTCTCATTCCTTGTGCTGGTATTAATTTTGCGGCAGACAAAGCAGGGTATAGCGCGGCGAGCAATGCGATGATGAACATGACAAATACAGGAGTGAATAAGTTATCTAATGTTAATTTTGCTTTAAGTGCGGTGGTCATACCCACACCCGCCAAGCTAAATTCACCAAATTGGCTAATATCCCAACCATACTGCTGTAAATAGCTACCCAGCGTAATTCCCATGATAAGCCCAGCCATTGATGCGATAAGCGTAAGTAGTAAGGTTTCTATTGTCACCACCCACACAACATTACTGCCTTTTAGACCAAGCGCTTTGAGCAGGCACAGTTCTTTTTTGCGTTCCATCACACTGACCAGCATTGCATTCATTACTCCGACGCCAGCGATTAAGAAAATGATAAACACCAACGTGCCCATGAGCGCTTGATTTGACTGGATCAAGGCCAGTATATCTGGGCGTAACTGTGACCAAGTTTGTACGGTTAATGGTTGCTTATGCTCTGCAATAACCGGAGTGAGGGCATTCTGTGTACGTGCCACTGTGGTTAAGTCATATGTTTTGATGGCAATTTCATGACTTTGTTTGGGCAGCTGCAACAGTTTTTGTAGGTCATTTAAATGAAATATAATTCGAGTTCGATCTATAAGATCAGTACCCTGACGACTGGTACCAGCTACTTCTAGCTGTAACGATTGTTGGGCTCCCATTGATGTTTCATACAATAACGTAACAACATCCCCTATATTGGCTTGTAAATTTCTTGCCAATTTCACACCTAAAATAACCTTTGGTGGCACATCCGGTAACGGTGCGAGTGTGTCAATCAGTTGATTGGTGTGTTGTTGAGTTGATGAGGTATTCGAAGATAAGCCATCTAATTCAGCAAATGCGGCAGCGACAGCTTGTGCAGTTAATTGTTCATCTAAGCGTAGTTGTGCATCGGTCAATGTACGACTTAATGGCCAAGGAGTCGGTTTGCTTAAAAATTCACCGCTGACCATTTGTTGTGCCAATGTTGTGACTAAACGCTCGTGCTGAGGTTCAACACCGAACAAACTAACACCCACAGATTTATCATTTTTACTGAGATAGCCAAAACTATATAATCTCGCCGCGACGGCAGAAATATCTTTACGGGCGCGCAAGACGTTGAGCAGCTCGGTATCGTGAGAAATGGTTTGCTGTAATTGGCGTTTTGCTAAATAGTCCTGCTGGTGGATTTGTAGATGTCCGACCTGTCCAGCGGTAGTCCCTGTGACTAAATCATGACTTAATCCATCCATGATGGCTAAAGTGGTGATACAAAAGCCAATACCTAAAGTGATCCCCAATGCGGTCACTATACTACGTTTGCGGTTCCGTAGTAGATTTCGCCAAGCGAGTTTTATAAATAGTCTCATGTTTTGCCCTTATAAAAATGCTTGTTCTGAAAACTTACTTGCAGCGAGGTCAGTGTTAAATTTAATTTTTTGATAGTGCATACGGGTGAACTCTTGAGGTTTATCACTGACTCGCATTTCCATCACGGTGGGTACCAACATGCCATCCATATTTTTTACTTCTGAATAGGTCAATGTGCGTTCTGGATGCTTGTCCTCTTTTCGTCGGTAATAGGTCACTTGTTCAGGAAAAACACGGTCATTGTCGATATATAGTCTGTATAGCACCTTTGCCCACACAACGGGCGCCGATGGCTGTGGAGTGAGTTCAATTAGGTGGTAGTTACGAGCGTCTTTTTGCCATGCTTCTTTTGCTTCATAGCTGTAGTGCCTTGCTAAATCAGTTTCGCGCATCAGATCGTCATTACTAAAATGGCTGCCCATCCAACTCGATGCCAACATTGAACTACTCATAATTGTCGTGCGTTTATTTCGAGGTTCAAAAAATGAAATACGGTCGTCGATTTTAAGCGTCATATTGCCTCGCCATAATGCTGGCCCGAGCATGCGAACCATCACTTTTTGGGTATCGTTTCTATCGTCAGTAAGCACCAATAACGTAAAATCACGCTGGTATTCGGCCTTATTAATATTCATTTTCAGAACAGATGCAGAGGTTTGAGCGCGTAAAATACGTTCAGCATTGTCTATCCAAAGACCTAACGGTAAATCTGTTTGTGCTTTACTGCCAAAAGAGGCAAAGCACATCAAGAAAAAAATGAGTTGTTTCATAATGATCCTTTTAGTGTTGTTTTAATATGCGCGACAATGATGTGCGATATCTAAATTGAGACGTAAATCCGGGATTAGCTTCACTGGTGCCCACTCTGGCAATAAACAAAGGGAAGTATTGCGGACCTAAATTGTGATGCAGTGCTGCTTTCGCATCTGGGTGTTGCAGAAGTACACTCAGTGGGTGGACTGCTAACCCTTGCGCGGTCGCTTGTAACCACATTTCAATCATTTTTTGTCCGGCACAGAGCCAATCATAAGTTGACTGTTGCGCATTTTGGTATAGGCAAATAATTTGTGTACTGTGTGCTGTTAGCTCCCCCAGTGTTTTTGCCATATGCTCAGCAAGTCCAAACTTTGCTAATAGCGTCATTGTGATAGGGTTGAGCAATACTTGATGAAAGCGCCGCTTAAATAATGACATTGGTCCCATCAATTGTTGAATATTGAAGCCTCGGTCGCTATTCGGTGTCTTTGAGAAGTCGATAAATCGATATGTCTCTTTCCATGCATTGGCATGTTTGAAATCTTGACTGGCAAATTGGCTAACAAGCTCAGCTGTTTGTTGGTGTTTGCGAGTATCTAAGCTTAACCACCTAATGTTCGGGTTATGCCAAAGCTCGGTCGTTAATATGTGCTTCTGAGGCATTAATTTTGCACAACCACGTAGTGCGCCTCTGTGGGTATGTCGTTGTTCTAATAATGACTTTATGTGGTGAAATTTGGCTAAATCAGGCTGTGTCGGGTGATAGCTCAAATGTACTTCTAAGAGATAGCTGTGTTCACAGGCTGAAATATGAACGCCTTGCACTATTGGGCTCGATATCACACACTTAGCCCCCAATGACTCTAGCAAATTGATTAATACCGTACTAAAGCCTGCCAAACTCATCCACATTTCGTTCTGTAACGCAGGAAGTGCATTAATCATGTTCTCACGGTTAAAGCCAATTTGAAGGCAGCCATCAAATGGTACACTTTGCGCGTACCATTGAACCTCCCAAGGCTGACAATTATGTGAAGAGGGCACGAGTTTTGCCAACTCCACACATTGTGCAACAAGATCAGCTAGCGGCTTGCAAGGTGTCATTTTGCGGTTTCTCCTGATCGAGTTCAAAGCCATGAATAGCCGCTAAAGCTTGCACTTGTTCTACCTGCGAGCAGGTCAGGGCGCCCATGCTGAAATGGCTAAATATACCGGCTAAACCAAGCAGCATTGTTTCGCCGCAACAAGCATATACTTGGCCTGATGGCAGCAACATGCCAGGCAAAGTGAAATGAGGATTATTAGGTAAATTAACGACTCCGCCACGGATCAATTTAACATTGGGGCGGGTCAATATAATGTCTTCAGGTACATCTTTTGGTACTGCGACATCACTTATTAATACTGGCTTATGTTGAGCAATATAGGCAGGGGTGAAAACTGCCGCTGGACTACTGGTATTACTGACAATGACATCGGCCGTTTGACACGTTTCAAATTGCTCACTAACAGTGATCAGCTGACGCGCGAGCAGCATACGTTGTAATGCTTTGATCAAGCTGCTCGGTGTCTCATTGCCTAAACGAGGTGATAACCAGTCTCGACATGCTTTTAGTAATCTCCCTCCTTCTTGCTGCGTATCTACAGCTAAGTAGAGATTTTCGCAAATAATATTGAGGGTTTTGTTAATGTTATTTGCACTGCCTGAGCGTGTTATTAGTAACAGAGATTGGCAATATTTCGCTAGAATAGCACTGTGTACTTGACCAATATTGCCTGCAGCGCCACATATTGCGATTGACGCATGTTCTAAATCAATACCATGACGTACTGCACTACTTAAAACAGTATTGATACTGGCGGCGACGGTAAGGGCATTGCCTGATGTTGCAGCAGGTGTATTGAACGTAAAGTCGCAGCAGTTGTTGGTAACAATTGAGGTATAGCCACCAAACCCAACCAGTTTACATCCTTCTTCACGCGCTAATCTGTAGGCTTCATGGACTTGGCTACGAATGACTTTAGCTTGATTGAAGCGCCTATCGGCTTCAATACTTTCAGCATCCATCTGAATACCGAATAATACCAGTTCAATTTGCTTTCCGGTATTCGAGGTGACGCGTCTTCTAGCTAATATACTAGGAATGGTGACGGGTAGAATATGTTGATTGAGCTCTTCTTGCTCATATTCATCGAATACCTCCCAACCGGGGTCAATTTCGTTAAGGCTATTGAGATCAATTAGGTGACTAATAAAAGCGACTTTATCAATTCCTGCGCTGATGGGTTCATTACGCTGTGGATGATTCATGATTTTATTGCAAGGAGTAACGGCTACGTCGCTGTGAATTAAATGGGCCAACAAAGGGGCAATTTGATGGCTGCGAATTAAGTCAAAAGCGGTTCGAAATGCGCTAACCACGTTAGGGATTTGGGTAAGACAGAAGTAACCTGAAGGCTGCATTCTCAGTACTTTACGTTTACCTAAAGATGGTAATACGCGAATGTGGTGTTTATGTAGTAAATAACCCGCTAAGGTCATGGAGAGCACATTTTCACTGTCTAAATTAGCGATAGTGGCACTGGGGTGATTAGCTTGTGACGCCAGCTCTATTCCCAACATACACCCACTGCCCCGAACATGTGCGATCATATCGGGATATTCCTTCGCAAGCGTTGAAAATGCACTTAAAAATGCGTCACCAATACGTTCCGCGTTGTGTTCAATATCATCTCGGTCAATCAGTGCTAATGTTTTTATTGCGACGGCGCTACTCAGGTCATCATCAGAAAATGTGGTACTGTGTAGCATACTGAACTCTTTATGATAACGACTCTTTTCGATGGCCATCGCCGATATTTTGCACAATCCACCCCCTAAAGATTTCGCCAAGGTTATGTAGTCATTTGGAGTGTTTAATCTCGAGCTTTCCAAAAATGAACCAGTGCGGCCCAACCCACATTGAATCTCATCGGCAATAATGGCGGTGTCTGGGTAGTGAGTTTGAATATTTTGCAATAATGAGATATGTGCTGAGGATAGTGGCACGACACCACCTTCTCCTTGGATGGGCTCATAAATTAACGCCGCCAGTTGATTTATTGGTTTTTTCACGAGACGCACAGGTGAGAAGTCAATATACCAATAGTGGCTTTGCCATGTATTTAACTTTTCAATAAACGCGTTGGTATCGTCAATAAAAGTGGTATCAGTATTGTTTGATATAAAAGGCAAGCGCGCATCGCGATTATACGTTGTTGCTAGGCTCCCTCGGGTTTTCCCGTGAAACGCACCCTTAAAGGCCGCCACTTTACTAGGCAAATTAAATGCAATTTGGTTTCTATATTCAATAGCAGATTTAAGCTCATCCAGCGTTTCAATAGGCTCCTGCTCAAGTAACTGTTCGCATTCAGTGAAAAAGTCGCGATTGAGTAGTGTATGATTACTTGATAGTCGAACGAGTAGCGTTCGCCAGTTCTCTGCACAGTCTTTTTGTGCGTTACTGAGCCGTTGAAAGTATTCATATTGTGCATGCTTCAAGGCCGCTTCTACAGCCTCTGTTCCTGTATTTAGTAATATAATTTGATATTGCTTTTGTGTTTCGCTGTAGAGTTTATCAGCCAAAACAGCACGCAACTGACGAGCCATTGGACGCTGTGCACCTTGCACCCACATTGGCCGTTCAGCACTAAGCAATTGTTGCATTGTTTGTACTAATTCAGGGTGATTGTGGCCTAATAACGTACTGCCAAAGCCTCCTACTAAATCTAATACTTGATGTTGTTGGTCATCTTTTTTCCACGTGAGCATATCTCCTTTAGCTTGTGTAAACTCTACTAATAACCCAGCACTATCTAGCAGGTCTTCTCGGCTTAATACTTCTTGTCCTAATCGAATTTGCATATGTTGTTTTCCTAAATCCACTGAGCTTTTAAGCGCTTGATGAGCGTGCTGCTGATATTGTTTTTGAGCACATTGGTGGTCCCAGAAAAAATGGCGCTGGGCATGGCATCTCGAAGCATTCGCTCAATATCACCACTTAAAACTCCCTTAGCCCCATGTAGCTGGACGGCAGTTTGGCCGTTACTAATCGCGGACTGAGACACGGTTATTTTTGCCAAACTACTGGCTACGCCAGACACATCGCCTTTATCTAGGGACCAGGCGGCCTTGTATAAAAGCAGCCGACTAGACTCGTAGTTTAGGTACATGTCGCATAATTGGTGTTGTACTGATTGATAGCTGGATAGGGGAGCATCAAATTGGTTTCGCTCACTGATATAACGTGCTGTTTTTTGTAGTTGCCTTTTCATTTGCCCAAGATAAAGTGCAAACAAACACACTCGCTCCCATTCCATAGAGACCTGGAAAATTGGCGCGCCAGCGCCTAAACGCCCAATAAGAGCCGACTCAGGTAATAGGCAGTTGTCGAAATAAATGTCGCCCATCGCGGTTGTGCGTAAGCCTGATTTATTATGAGGTGTTTTTGAAATTGATACGCCACATTCATGGGAGTCTAAAATAAAAGTAGAATAATCAAAGTAATTATCTCTATCTTCAGTACGAAGGTGTACCACCACAAAGTCGGCCGCAGGTGCATTTGTGATGTATTCTTTGTGCCCATTTAAAACAAACCCTTGGGTAGATCTCTCGGCACGTGTTGTCATGGCGTAAATATCAGAGCCCGCTTGAGACTCTGTAATTGCGTGGGTGCCAAGCCATGCTTCACTGGTGATTTTTGGTAACCACTGTGCTTGTTGCTGGTCGGACGCAAATGCGCGAATAGGATGGACACAGGCACATAAATGGGCGGAAAGCGCAAAAACTAATCCAGAGTCTTCACAATGCTCAGCTAATGATTCAATGCCAGCTGTCAGCTCAAGGGCATTGAGGTTGTCGCCTTTCATACTGATTGGCAGCAACCAGTTGCCAATGCCTTGGTTGATCAATTGACGAAATAAAGGCTTGGAAAATGTACCGGCCAAATCGCGTTGCGTTAAATCGTCAAGATTTAACGTTTGAGCAATCATTTTTGCTTGGTCTGCGACACGCTGTTGTTTTTCGGTAAAGTTAAAGTTCATCGTTGGTTCCTTGATACTTTGCGAATATTAAGCAAAGTCGCTCATAATTACGTGATAGTTGACACCACCTGTGCCAAACCCGTTGACCGTTGCATGGCGCATTCCTTTGGGCGTCGAATAAGCTTGGTTTGAGTTCAGAGGGTCATAGCCAAGCTGAGAAAGTTGTAAGTCGCTGTGTAGAACACCTCGAATTAAATTTCTTGGTATTTGATTATGTTCAAAGCTCAGTAGCACTTTAATAATGCTTGCTAATCCGGCTACTGCGAATGTATGCCCAAATTGTGTTTTGAGCGCACCTAGCTTCAATTGGTTGTGTGTACGGGCGCCATAGATAGATGAAATGGCGTTGATTTCGACTGAATCCCCAACAGGTGTGCCTGTCCCATGTGTTTCTACGAATTCAATATGCGATGGTTTTATGAATGTTTGTGCAAAAGCATGGCGCATTGCCTGAATCTGGCCTTCAGTATTAGGCGCTATCATCGATTTACTGAGCGTACTGGAGCCAATCGCATTAAGTTCAGCTTTTATTGGCCAATCGTATTTCTGAGCCAGCGTATTGGTGGTTAGCATGACCATTGCACAACCGTCACCGGGTGTGAAGCCATCAGCAGTTTGGCAAAAAGTTGCTATAACGTCACGTGAAAGCATTTGTTGGTTAGAGCATACACTGAGGTCATGTAAATTGACGGGCAGCTCGAGTGCGGCGACAATTGCAACGTCTATTCTGCCACTGGCGATGGCATTTTTGGCACAATCCAATGCGGCAATAGATCCAGCACAAGCGGCTTCAATCGCAAGGTGCTGGCAATCCTTTAATGCAAAGTGCGCGGCTACTTGTTTACTTAAGTTACTGGCTTGAAAGTCTTCACTTAATGCATCTTCATTAAATTGTGTTTGCCATTCATTGAGAGACGTAAGTGCTGAACTGTTTGGATTGTTGCCATTGAGGATCTCGTAGCATTGCGTGCACAGTGCCCTTAATTTCGACGCCAGTAGTTTGCGACGTTCACTATATGGGCCTAAATTAGTCGCTGTGATAACCATAGACCGACTGTGTTTTGGTATATCTAAAGATGGCCATTGCTTGAGCGTTTGGGTGAGCACATCTTTAGGGGAAGGTTGCCCAAGTTGATCTCGGCGTGTCGTATTAAGTTTCGCTGCCGCATTGCAATAGTAGCTGTCATGTTGCGCTCCATTTTCATGATATAAGGAGCCTGACGCATATGTATCATGGATTAAAGATGATATACCGCCCGTTTTATCCGTGAGGCCTTGCCAATATTCAGTAACGCCAGAGCGGTTAGCCATCCAAATCTGATGGTCGCATAGCACAACCGCATGTGCCTCATTTACTGCGATTGGGCAAAAAGTACGACTGATAGTAAAGCTCGGTGCGGAGTGCCCCTCGTTTGTGTCGAAAAATAAAGCTCTGGTATGATTGTTTGGCTTTTTTAACCAATTATTAAGTACTAAAGCACTGCCGACGATTCCGGTATCGGGCAATATATTTGCACGAAGGTCTAAATTAATATTATGTGTGTGAAGCGCGGGTTTTAGTTGTTCAGTCAGTGGCGCATTTGTGATTGTGCACAGTACCACGCTCTGTGATGATTCAGTCTTTGCATGCTCGATAATGCGGTTTTCTTCACACATTAAGGCGTTGACTAGATATCCTCTCGCGTTGTCTATTGGTTTATTACAACGCTTCAAAAGCAGCACACTCGCACCAAGGCGCTGCGTATTGGAGTGGTTGGGTATGTCGTTAGCAATTGCAATTAGAACAGAGTCAGTTTGTTCAGTTCGTAAGCTATCGAACGCCAATGCCATAGCTTGTGCAAAGCTATTATTGGCCGCTTCTATGGCAAACGAACGGCCATTTAATCCGCAGCTCTGTGCTATACGGGTTGCCATTGTCGTTGCCATCTCACCGACTTTATCATGGCTGCTGTTTAGCTCAGTGGGTAGCAAATCAGCCAACTGTGATGCTGACTTATTACAGCTTAAATGCATTAGCTCCCTGAGCATCGCATTCGCAGTGAGCCGATAGTGATTCGCTAATTGTCTATCAGTGCCAGCGTGGGTGCATAGAATAACGTCTGTTCTATCGTTATTGATGTGCGCTTTATGGGTATCAATTAACGTACTACTGAGTTGTAATAGGGGTAGCTGCATACGATTGATTGCTGTGCGATAAATTGGCGGAATAGCAAATTTAGCGTATTGCTTTTTATCATTTAGCAAGGCCAAAGAACCATCTTTTGGTGAGCCAATAAGGTGCGCGCAATCAATCAGTGCAATTGCGGTGTTGTTGTTTAATGTCATGAGCACTCCACCTTCGCCAGTTGTGGGTAATCAATCTTTCCATTGGCGTTTTTAGGTAACTTACTGAGTGCTTTAAAGCGATGTGGGATCATGTACACAGGTAAATGTTCTGCACAGTATGCTTTTAGTTCAATGGTGCTGGGCTTATTTGCCATATTTGTTGGTGAGTACGTCGCAATGATTTTTGCTGACTCTATACAGTATCGCGTTGCGACTTCTGTGATACTTTCATGCAGGCTCAATCGCGCTTCGATTTCGCCTAGTTCAATACGAAAGCCGGCAACTTTAATCATGCGATCACGGCGGCCGAGAAAGTAATATTTACCAGCTGCAAATTGCACAATATCACCTGTTTTATGAAGGTGCTGCTGATGGTTTTTACTTTGTTGGCCTTCATTACAATAACCAGGGGTAACGCACGAACCCCTGACGACTAATTCGCCGATTGCACCTTCTAATTGCGGTATTTCTACGTTATCTTCACCGACTAACTGGACTTGGCTATCGCCAAAGGGTGTACCAATGGGTATTGCCCCGTCGCTGATAATATCTGCATCTGTGATGGAGTATGCAAGGCAGACGTTTGTTTCAGTAGGCCCATAAAAGTTGAAAAACCGGCAGTGTTGAATGTTGTCATTTAACGTCCGTAAACAGGATTTTGGCATGACCTCACCAGCAAAAATAATATGGGTGAGTGATAGCACTTGAGCTTGTTGCCAAAGTGCAATTCTATTCATCAAATTCAGCAGGGAAGGGACGGTATACATCACGTTGATTTTTTGTTCTTTTAAGATATTTGCCAAAAGCAAAGGCTGCTTTACGACGTCTTCTGATGTGACGTATAAACTGCCGCCAACAGTCAAGCTCATAAAGAGATCAAAGGTACTTAAATCAAAATTGAAACTGGCGATATTTAAAAAACGATGTGTGCTTGATAACGATAATGATTGTTGACACCAGTTGATAAAATGTAACAAATTCTTGATTGATAACTTCACACCTTTCGGCCGGCCTGTTGAGCCAGAAGTAAATAAAATTGCTGCTAGGTCATTGTTATCAAAGCTTACCTTTGGTTTTTTGTATGACGTGTGAATATGCTTAAACCAATTAAAAGAGGTTATGTTAGGTGTTGATGTGCCTGTTTTGCTTATTTCAATGATGCGAATATTTGGATATTCACTTTGTAGGGCTATTGCTTGGGTTAGGTGTGTAGAGTCTACAATAAGCGTATCCACTTCTGCGTCGGCCAAAATGAGTGAGACTCGTGCCGTAGGCTGCTTTGCGTCAATTGGCACATAAGCAGATCGAGCTGTTAAAGAGGCTAATATTGCCAATACATAGTGATTGTTCTTCTCAAGCCAAATAGCCGTTCGTTTGGTTGGTTGAAGCACAGTTGCCAAGGCGCCAACATAATTTGCGGCTTGTTGGTAACTACACATTGGTTCAGCCAATAGAAACGGCTGCTCTGGTTGGGATTGAGCCCAATGAAATAGCGCGGTATGCAGCGCATTTGACAACGTGTTATTCATCACTACTCCTTAGCTATTAAAACCGGGTAAACCCACTTCTTTTGCGGCTTTAATTAATATTTCTATTGCTTGATCTAAATCCTCTTTAGTATGTTGAGAGAGCACACTGATCCTGAGTCTTGCATCGCCTACGGCAACGCCAGGAAAGACAACGGTTTGGCAAAACATACCCATTTGTCGAACATGATGGCCCAGCTCCATTGTGCGCTTTTCATCGCCAATAACGATGGGAATGATGGCACTTTCTGAATCACCTGTATCAAATCCACACTCACGAAGTGCGCTATGTAAGTAATTGACATTACTCCAAAGGTTTTCTAGCCTCTGGGGTTGTGTTTCCATGATATCGATGCACTGTATTAACCCTGCAGCAACATGGGCAGGAATGGTGGCTGCAAAAACGTATGAGTTTGCATAAAAACGCAAATAATCAATAACCTCTTTATCGCCGCAGACGAACCCCCCCATACCGGCAAGCGTTTTACTCATGGTGCCAAGTTCAAGGTCTACTTCATGTTTTAAGTTGAAATGTTCAGCTGTACCAGAACCAGTGGCACCTAATATCCCAGTTGAATGAGCATCATCAATGAGAATACGGGCTTGATATTTGCGCGCTAACCTGACCATTTCAGGGAGTTTGACGATGTTGCCGTGCATGCTAAATACGCCGTCAGCGACAATGAGCTTACCACCGTCAGTATCACTACAGTTTTTAAGGACTTCTTCCAATGACGCCATGTCATTGTGTTTGTAAATTCGCTTTTTAGCACCAGACAATTTACAACCATCTTGAATACTCATATGGTTATACACGTCAGTGATAATGGTGTCTTTGGGGCCCATTAATGCTGAAATTGTGCCTAAATTAGCAGAGTAACCTGAAGGGAATACAATACAGGCTTCACGGCCTTTAAAGCGGGCCAAGCGCTCTTCTAATTCAAGGTGTAAGTGGTTCGTACCGCCAATTAAGCGGCACCCCGTGTTAGTGGCTCCATATTGCTTTACAGCATCACTAATTGCGCTAACAACCCGAGGTTCATTGGCTAAGCCTAAGTAGTTATTTGACGCAAACATTAAGAACTCACGTTCTTTATTTTGATAAGCATCAAAAATAATGGCACGATTCTCACATTTTGAACTAAGTGGCATGCCGTACCAAAAGTCGCCCGTTTTTTCATGTGATGCATAAAAATCATTGAACTTTCTTACTTTATTGAACAGATCAGGACTCCCATCCGCCACGAAATCTCGCATGGTTTGAGAGGAGATTGAGGTATCAGCAGTAACAAGTTGGCTAGTATCTTTTAGCACAGGCTGTACGCTGATATTCATGCCCAGTGAGGCAAGTTTTTGTTGTCCTTTTTCTGTAATTGCAACGTCTTTACAACAATTTATAAGATCGGCAATGGTATTAAAGCTTGCTGTATTGAGTTTGTTCTCAAAAGCAAATAGCGGCTGCATTTCATCCACAATACTTGCCAATATAATGGAGTCGATACCTAGGCCTTCCTCCATAGCTTGATCGAGCACTAAGTCTGACTCTGAATAGCAGGTTTGCTCTTTAACGATATCGAGTATGAGCGGCTGAATCTCAGCCGCTAAATGGGTGTTTAGTGTCATGTATAAATCCGTTTATTTAGTTGATTTCTTCAATGCCAATGATTTGTTCAAGGGAAGGCGCCTCAAACTCACCTGTAGGTTTAGTGGAAATTTTTTCCTTCAAAGCCTTTTGTTCGTTTGCTTCACGGATCAGCTTTTCTCTAAAGCGGATATAATGTGCGTTTACTTTATCTAGTGGGATCAGACGATTGGCCTTTGGACTTGATACTTTTGGATTTTGATATGAGATCACAGCCATATCTTTATCCTGTTGTACAAAACGTTCGATACGGCACATGTACCATGGGCGCACTGGTCGCCAAAACGGGATCGGCAGTGGTTTAATGAGTGGCAGTAGCAAATCACGTTTGGGTTCTTGGTAACAAACACAGACCCAGCAGGTATTGTCGTCTATGGGGGTCGGTATGAAAATAACATCAAACACATCACTTCTGATCAATACCAAGTTAGGCATTTGGACATCAATACCAAACTTCCAACCACGAGTCCAAGGCTTACGAGCGACGAGAGTTTCCTCTGCTGTACGTTCATCATCAGGGCGTAATACAAAATCACTGGTTATTAGCGTGCCATCTACTTTGCACTCAAAGTTGTCTACTTTACCGCCTTTAGGGTCCCAAATGTTGATTGCAGACCCTTTGTGAACAAAGGGAATATGATAAATTTCACACACACTTTCAACGTAGCGAGTGTAGTTGATTGGTGCATCCCAACCGTAAAAAGAATAGTATCCTTGGTATTCTTTGAACTGTTTAAACATAGGAACTTCAGGATACTCATTCTCTGGCAATTGATCACCATACCAAAACCAAATGAGTCCGAACTCTTCTTTTACTTTATAGGTTTTTACACACATTCCTTTAGGAACGTCACCGTTTTTTCCTAATACAGGCATGTGAACACAATCACCTTTTTGGTCAAATTGGAAGCCATGGTAAGGGCAGGCAATTACATCACCATGCTGCTGTCCGCGACTTAGCATAACGCCTTTATGTGGGCATTTATCATCCATGCAGACGAGCTTGCCTGTTGTATCGCGATATAATACGAGTAGCTTATTTAGACGTTTTAGCCCGATTGGTTTCTTTTTGACATCTTGGATTCTTGAAATTGCATACCATTGATTAGGGATCATAGTGCGGCCTCCTTATTGCTGTGATGTTCGACAACTTTGCTGAGTACTGCGACGGTCGCAAAATTGTCAGGGTGAATATCGATAACCGGTAATCGCAATGCAAATTCGCGATGTATAAACTCAACAACGTCAAAAATAGACGCTGAATCTAAGATGTTTAGTTTGATTATTGGTGTGTCAGGGGCAACTTGTTCATCGTCATCGAGGTAGCTGGTGGCGATAAAGTGGCATAGCTTTGCTGACACAGTTTCAACTGAGGGGTTTAACATGTTGAGTCTAACTCCGTTGGGGTCGTTTTATTTGCTACTTGGTGTATTTTGTTCGCCAGCAAAGAGGGAGTATTACAGCTATAAAGTATGTCTGGAGCCAAATAAACGCCGGTTTGCTGTTCTAATCTAAATAGGATCTCCATGGCCAATACCGAGTCTAGTCCGACATTAGCGAGAGAGTCTTTAGGTGATATTTGTGCACTTGCAACACCCGTTAGTTCAGTAACTTGGAGAATTAACCAGTGTTCAATATTGACAATATCTTTCAAGTTAAGCGTGTGCGAAGCGCTGGATTTTGGGTTAGAACTATGTCGTTGTTCTTGAAAATTAAAATGGAAATACGTATGCAACTCAGACTTCTCAAACGCCTGCTTAATTGCAATGCGTTGTAACTTACCTGATGAGGTGATCTTGATGGTTTTGCGGGGTAAAAACAGTATTTGGTCTGCTTTGACACCAAAACGATCAATTAATCGTGTGTTCAACGACGTAGTTAGTGCCTCAAAGTTGTCAATATTACGAGGCACCTCGATGGCCATCACCAATTGCTCATTCTGTTCATGCATGACCGAAAATGCAGCACTTCGGCAATTTTTTAACTCAGGAAAAGCCAGAGATGCCTCATACTCAAGATCTTGAGGATAGAAATTGGCACCTCTGAGAATAATGACTTCTTTTAAGCGGCCAGTGATGAATAATTCGTCATTATCATAAAAACCGAGATCTCCTGTACGATGAAATGTTTCGTCGTAGTTATCCAGTTGTAGGCCAAAGTTTGCGATGGTCCGAGCTTCATCTTGCCAATATCCAGGGCTTATGCTGCTGCCTTGTAGCCATACTTCCCCCACTTGCCCTTGTGCTACCTCAGAGTGTGAAATGGGGTCAACTACCTTAACATTAAGAGAGTGATGTACAGTGCCGCTACTGACCAACCATTGACTGTGTTTCGCTTCAGCTGATGCTTGTTTTACAACACCGCGCTTAAGTAATGGTTCATCAACACACAGTTGTTTGTATTGGTGCCCATGAGGTTTCCCGCTTACCATGAGGGTTGCTTCAGCCATACCGTAACAGGGTAAAAAAGCATTGGCTTGTAGGCCGCATTGCGCAAATTTATCAAAAAACTGAGTAATGGTATGCGAATTTATAGGCTCAGCACCACAAAATAGATTCTCAAGCGATGATAAATCAAGCTCGGCTAATCTAGCTGGACGAATGTTTTTGAGTGCCAAATCGAATGCAAAATTAGGCGCGCCCGTTGTGGTCGCCTTAAAATCAGTGACTGCCTTCAACCAAGTAAATTGGCTACGTAAAAATAAATCAGTTGGCATTAGTAAGGTTGGGTATCCGGTATAAACACCTTGCATAACACCCCCGACTAGGCCCATATCATGATGGGGAGGAAGCCATAACATCATTCGAGTTTTATCTTCTACGTGTCCGAAACTTTGGCGTATAAGTTCAGAATTTTCTAGGGTGTTTTGATTGGTAATGATGACACCTTTAGGCTTACCTGTGGTGCCAGAGCTATATTGCAATAGGGCAATATCGGCATTATCAGTTTTGAACTCATGTAACCCAGGCGCATGCGCATTGGTACAATCCTCGACCAATAACCAACGAACATGTTTATCAACAAGTTGTTCTTGCAGTAAGGGAAGGATCTCCCTATTAGTGATTATGATTGGGTTGCCTAAGTCACTAATCGCATAATCGAGTCGTTCAATTTGTAGCTGATTTTTAGGTGGGAAAGAAGGGACTGCAATAACCTTCGCGGCCATACATCCGTAAAAAGCAGATACAAAATCAGCACCTTGTGGGAGCACAATGAGTGCTTGATCTTGTTCTGAGTTCACACATTTAGACAGCGAGAGCAATGTGTGAGCTATTTGGCTTATGGCCGTCGCAAGCGTTTTGTAATCATAGCTTACTGATTGCTCACCCTTCGCAGTTATAAACTGAAAAACTTCTTGGTCAGGCTTACTTAGTGCGTCCGATGCGAGTAAATCAATCAAGCTATTTGCTTCACATTGTAAAAGGTCTCTTTTTGGAAAAAGAGGGTTCGAAGTTCCCATGCTACATAATCCTTTTTGCTTTACTTGGTTACATAATTGAACATAAATGTGAAAGAAGTGTGTAGATATGTTAAATATTGACCCGTATTAAACGATTTTTATTAACATTAAATTAACTGTTGTGGGCGAGTATTTTCGTTTTTTGGTGATTTTTTAGCAACTTTTTTGATAGTGCTTTTCATTACCGTTCCTGTGATAGATGTATTTTTGTCGTCTTTTTGAACAGGTGGATTCAGGTGGGGTGATTTTATTTTAAGTTAAAACAATAATTTAAAATTTAATTTTAAATTGCTTTCGATTGCTTCCTTGGTAGGGGCGGGATTGTTGTGAATTTTGATGACGTGGATACTCTATTCTTAATTTTAATAAATTAAATAAGTCATGAAAATAATTTGTATTGGGTTTAGTCCCCATTATTGCTGCATAATGCGCAATATTTAATCACTATCATTTAGATCACGTTTTACTGTGTTGAGTGAACAGGATTTAACAGTAGTAAAAGTGTCCATGCGGACACTTTGAACTGTCCGCGGACAATAAATATTACCCATAAAAATTAAAATTCCTTTATAATCAAGTGTTTATTTTTTGGCATGATATTCGGATAGTAAAAGGAAAGTCAGATTATTTAAAGAGTACAAGATGTTGTTAACGAGTGCGTTTCTAATTTCTCCAGTAATTATGTTTATTGCTGTTGCTTTGGTCACCCTATGTGAAGCAATGAGTACTGTTGTAAGGAGAGGAAAATGATAAAAGACACCAGTGGACAAGATAAGCCCGTTCAAGTGAGCAAATCATCACATGTTAAAAAAGGCTTATTGGGCGTTGCATTACTTTTGGGGATTGCAGTATCTGCAAATGCAGTGATTAATACCAGTAATGCACAGTTATCTTTAGCGAAAAGTAGCTTAAACATTGCGAAAGTGACCGTGGGTAATTTTGTCAGAGATGTTGCGGCAACGGGGTTTGTGGTTGCTGCGAATGCGCCACAAGCATATAGTCCAGAGCAAGGCTTTGTGACACTCAAAGTGAAAGCTGGAGACTCAGTTAAACTCGGACAGACTCTGGCGTTAGTAGACAGCCCTGAATTGGAAAATATATTAAAACAACAACAATCAGAGTTACTCCGTTTACATGGAGAGCTGTCTCGTCGTGAATTAGAGGCCAGACGAGATACGCTAGCACTGAATAATGCATTAGATTTAGCAAAAGTTGAATTAACGGCGGCCCAACGCGAAAATAGACGTGCACAACTGTCTATTAAGCAAAGCCTTATTAGCCAAATTGATTTGGAACAAGCACAAGATGAGTTAGCAAGAGCTGAACTTACTTTTCACCATGCAGTTAAAGAAGCGGAGATCACAAAAGACACTTTGGCGTTTGAATTAGAGTCAGCAAAAAATACCGTAGCACAACAGCAGCTCGCGGTGGATGAGTTAATTCGTAAAGTTAATAACTTAGATGTGAAAGCAAGTGTTGCAGGTATTGTGGGCAACTTGTTAGTACAACCTAAATCAGCCGTATCAAAAAACCAAGCATTAATGACGTTAGTAGATTTAAGTGCCTTTGAGGCGCAGTTGCAAGTACCCGAAAGTTATGCAAATGAATTAGGCCTCGGTATGGATGTAGCGTTGAAAATTGGCGGTAAAGATGTGATGGGCAAATTGTCAGCTATTTCTCCTGAGGTTAACGATCGGGAGGTCACTACTCGCGTTCGTTTTTCTCAAGAACACATCAGCAATATTCGGCAGAATCAACGGTTATCAGCAAGGATCATATTGGAAAATAAAGAAGACGTATTGATGATCCGTAGAGGCGCATTTTTAGATGCTGGAGGTCATGTTGCTTATAAAGTCGAAGGTGATACTGCAAAACGTATGTCAATTAACACCGGCGCGACGAGTATCCGCAGCGTAGAAGTACTCGATGGTTTGCGTTTAGGCGATGAAGTGATTGTGTCAAATTATGCCCAGTTTAAAAAAGCAAATACGGTGTTGCTACGAGAGTAACTCTATTTAGCAACCCTGTTTTAAATCAAATATTCAAATTGTAGAACAATAAAAATTATTAGGAACAAACATGTTAAATATGAATGGTATAAGCAAAGTGTATCAAACAGAAATGGTGCAAACTCATGCCTTGCGAGACTTTGATTTGCAAGTTAATGAAGGGGAATTTATTGCGGTAACGGGGCCTTCAGGATCAGGTAAAACGACCTTTTTAAATATTGCCGGTGTACTGGAGCCGTTTACACAAGGCCAGTATTTACTTGATGGTGTAGATATTGGCAAGCTAAATGACAATCAACGTGCAGATATTAGGAACCAAAAAATAGGTTATATTTTTCAGGGGTTTAATTTAATACCAGACTTAAACTTGTATGAAAATGTTGAAGTGCCATTACGTTATAGAGGCATTAAAGCTGCCGAGAGAAAGCGTCGAATTGAATCGAGTTTAGAGCAAGTAGGTTTAGCGAGCAGAGCGAAACATTTACCGCAGCAGCTATCAGGCGGTCAGCAGCAAAGAGTAGCTATAGCTCGGGCATTAGCGGGTAAACCACGCTTTTTATTGGCAGATGAGCCAACCGGTAACCTAGACAGTTTAATGGCTCGGCAAGTAATGGAACTCCTAGAACAAATTAACCGCGATGGGGCGACCATCGTCATGGTAACACATGATCCGGAGCTTGCTCGTCGAGCGCCAAGGAATATTCAAGTTGTTGATGGTCAAATCGCGGATTTTTCTCTTTATCAGGGAAATCCAGCAGCAGTTGTTGGAGCGTAATTATGTTTTTTCATTATGTTGATTTAAGTTGGCGAAGTTTGAAGCGTACACCGATGGTGAGTTTACTGATGGTGATAGCCATAGCTGTGGGAATTGGCATCACGATGACGAGCCTCTCGGTTTATCACATGATGTCAGCAGATCCGATCCCGAGCAAAAGTACACAATTACATCACGTTCAATTACAAACGATGGATGACGGTCGCGATTGGTGGTCGGATGATAATATGCCTTATCAAGTTACTTATCCGGATGCGATAAATTTATTAAATGCAGACTTACCCTATCGTCGAACCGCAATGATTGCAGCAGGGTTTGCGGTACATGTGGATGATAGCGATATGAAACCGTTTCTAGAGCGAGCACGGGTCGCCAACGCAGATCTCTTTTCCATGTTTAATTTGGAGTTTATTTACGGAAGTGCCTGGACGCGAAACGATGAAGACACGCAAGCATCGGTGGTGGTTATTTCACAAAGTTTGAATGACACACTGTTCCAAGGTGAAAATTCGGTTGGTAAAACAATTAACTTGGATGGTATGACGGTGCGTATTGTTGGTGTTATTAAGGATTGGCCAACCTACGTCAAGTATTATGACCTGAATAACGGGGCATTCCGTGACCCTGAGCACATATTTTTACCATTTAGCTTAATTGCACCAAATGAAATCATTACGTGGGGGAATAGTAATGGTTGGAAAGCGGAGAATGTCAGAGGCTTTCAAGATAAACTCAAATCAGAACAGTTCTGGGTACAGTTTTGGGTTGATTTACCTACAGACGAAGATGAGTTGGCATATGGGCAATTTTTAATGTCGTATATGGCCGAGCAGCAGAAACTAGGTCGGTTTGCCCGGAAAGAGTTGGATTTTGCATTACGTGACGTTAAGCAAATGATGGTGTATCGCGAAGTGGTTAATGAAGATAATAAAATATTGGTGATGCTGAGCTTTATGTTTTTAGCTGTTTGTCTTGCCAATATACTCGGACTGCTGCTGGCGAAGTTTTTACGACGTGCACCTGAAGTTGGTGTAAGGCGTGCACTTGGGGCAAGTAAGACACAGGTATTTATTCAGCATTTAGTGGAGGTAGGGTTACTTGGTGTAATAGGAGGAATACTCGGTATTTTCATTGCACAAGCTGGCTTATGGGGAATGCGAAAAAGCAATGATGCGTACACGGTGATTGCAGATATGGATTTAACTATGTTGCTTTCAGCCCCAGCCATTGCTGTAAGTGTCTGTATTTTAGCTGGCCTTTACCCGGCATGGTTAGTATGTCGAACCACACCAGCCACTTACCTTAAAAGTCAATAAGGACCCATTATGTTTGAATTTAGACCCATTATTAACGCATTGCTGCGTGCTAAGTCTGGTGCGATCTTATTACTAATGCAGATTGCCATTACCACCGCCATTGTTAGCAATGCCGCCTTTATTATTAACGATCGCATTGCGTACCTAGAGCAAGAAACGGGATTACCTGAACAAGATCTTTTTCAATTTAATATGATGATTTTTGGGAAAAACATTGATTTGGCAAAACAGATTGAAGTTGATGAAAGCTTGTTGCGCAGCATACCAGGCGTGATTGATGCTGTGTATATTAATGCAGTACCGCTGTCGGGCGGTGGTTCAGGGGGGAGCTATAATTTACTGCCCTCAAATGAAAAATCCCCGTCGATAAATGCCTCCTATTTTAGGGCTGATAGCCATGTGTTAAATACACTCGGGGTGGAACTGGTCGCTGGACGAGATTTAAATGAATCAGATGTGATGTTCACCTCTGATGTAAGTGAATTGCCTAAAGTGGCTTTAGTAACTCAAGCAATGCATGACGAAATGTTTCCACAAGGCAACGGTCTTGGTAAAACCATTTATCGTCGAGATAATGCGATAAAAATTGTGGGTATTATTAAACTTTTAAAAGGGCCGTGGTTGCAAGATGAAAGAAGAGACCGTTCACTTATTTTTCCACAAGTTCGACCGAGCAGTTTTCAAAAGTTTTTGATTAGAACAGAGCCCAATGAAAGAGCCGCAGTGATGCATCGAATCGAAGATGTTTTGCTTGCGGAGTATCCTGATAGAGTCATTGACGTGATCAAAGGCTTAGATCAATTAAAGGCGGAATATGTGGCCGAGGATACTCTGATGGTTCGCATGTTAATGGTGCTTATAACGGTGTTAGTTTTGATAACAGCGTTAGGGATCTTTGGTTTAACCCTATTTAATATCAATAAACGATTAAAGCAGATAGGAACTCGACGCGCACTTGGCGCAAGAAAATCCGCGATAATACGGTATTTCTTAGTAGAAAACACATTAATATGCTCTGTGGGAGTTGTATTGGGGAGTGCGGGTGCGCTGTGGATGGGGGCGAAGTTAATGGCGTTATTTTCATTACCCTCGTTATCAGTGTCTTACGTTATTGTAACGGGCGCATTCGTTATTTTGATGAGTTTATTTGCTGTCATTGGGCCAGCCAAACGCGCAGCAGATATATCCCCTAGCATTGCCACGAGAAGTATATAATTATTCTTTATTTATTAGTTGTTTAGCATAATTAACCAACATGTTACACTGCATCAGCGGTGTAACATAAAAGAAGAAAAAGATGGATAAAATACTGATTGTGGATGATAACCAAGCGGTGCTTGATGCATTATCTTTATTACTTGAAATTCATGGATATGATGTTGTGACAGCCGTATCGCCTTTTGATGCAGAGCAAATAATTCGATACCAAAAAGTATCGCTTGTAATGCAAGATATGAATTTTACCGCGGATACTACATCTGGCGAAGAGGGCATTGCACTGTTTAATGTGCTAAGACGTTTAAACCCAACATTACCCATTATTTTGATGACGGCTTGGACCGAGTTGGAAACGGCCATAGAGCTGGTCAAATTAGGCGCAGCTGATTACATTGCGAAACCTTGGGATGACACCAAGCTGCTGACCAGTATTACTAACCTAATCGCTTTGGGTAAAGCCAATGCACAGAATCAGACCCATGAACGACAGAAAAACGAACGCAGGCTTCCTAGAGCGCAGGCAAATCTTGTGGGCTTGGTTTATGCGAGTACAGCAATGGAGCGAGTGGTTGATATGTCGTTACAGTTGGCAAAATCCGATGTGTCGGTGTTGATCACTGGACCAAACGGCAGTGGTAAAGAGCGTATTGCGGAAATTATTCAAGCCAACTCAACTGTGGCAAACATGCCATTTATTAAAGTCAATGCGGGGGCACTACCGCAAGAGCTGATAGAAGCCGAGTTATTTGGTGCAGAAGCAGGTGCCTATACAGGCGCAAACAAAAAGCGCATTGGTCGATTTGAAGCGGCAGATGGTGGCACACTCTTTCTAGATGAAATAGGGAACTTACCTTTATCAGGGCAAATAAAGTTATTGCGGGTGTTACAAACGGGTGAGTTTGAACGATTGGGATCAACCGTCACTCAAAAGGTGTCAGTGCGGGTTGTCTCTGCTACCAATGCAAATTTGCACAATGATATTCAAGCTGGGCGATTTCGAGAAGATTTATATTACCGCTTAAATGTGATTGAACTTAATCTTCCACCATTAAACGCCCGTCAAGACGATGTTATTCCGCTTATTCGTCATTTTCTGCCAAGGAGAGAGATAAGTTATCATGCAGAACAAGCACTTATTACACATAACTGGCCAGGTAATGTGAGGGAGCTTGAGAATGCCTGTAAGCGCGTAAGTGTATTAAAGCCACAGGGCATACTTGAAATCGAAGACTTTGGATTATCAGAGTCTTTGAATATAGAGTCAAGCCAAGCACCAACACTAAAGCTTGAGCCGAGTAAGCAAGAGATTGAAGCAGCTATGCATTCACATCAAGGGGTGATCGCCAAAGTTGCTCGCCAGTTTGGATTAACACGTCAGGCGCTATATCGTCGTTTACAAAAATTTGAGATTGACTATTGATGCACACATTAAGTAGGTGGACGCCACGGTCATTGAAAGGGCGGTTTATTGCTGCATCTAGCGCGGTGGTTTTATGTGTTTGTATGCCAATTTTGACCTGGCAATTTAGTAACTGGCAATGGGTCATGTCAGCGACTATTGGCATATTACTACTGACTAATGTGTTGTGCCGATGTTTTTTGTCGGCACTACTTGAGCCAATTAAAGCCCTTGAAGTGGGGTTGCTGAATTTTAAAGATGGTGAGTTTTCTCATTCATTGGCTTACGCTGAGCATGATGAATTAGGGCGGTTGTGTACGTTATATAATGAAACAGCTCTGCAATTGCGACAGGAAAAACAATGGATCTATCAGCGAGAATTAATGCTAGATAAAGTATTACAAAGTTCTCCACAGGCACTGCTTTTAGTCGACAGCAATGACACGGTTGTATTTAGTAATTATAGTGCAAGGGCATTGTGTAAAAGCAGTGCAGCATTGGAAGGTATGAAAATTGATGTGTTAATGCAAGAGACTTCTGCTGAGTTTTTTGAGGTATTACAGGCTGGACGTGAAGGGCTCTTTAGCATTCAAGTTGATAAAGATGAAACACAAACTTGGCACTTGGCAACTGGGCAATTTTTACTTAATAATCAAAATCATAAGCTGTATCTATTTAAGCAATTAACCCGAGAGTTAAGTCGTCAAGAAGTCGCTGTATGGAAGAAAGTGATACGTATTATTAGCCATGAGCTGAATAACTCATTGGGACCAATGTCATCTATGTTACACAGTGCAAAACTGCTAACTGACCACGTTGATGACCAGCGACTTGAGCGGGTATTTTCTACTATTGAAGAACGTATTCATCACTTAACTGAATTCGTGCAGGGTTATGGTAAGTTTGCTAAATTACCACCACCAAAATATAGTCAAATAAATTGGACTTCTTTATTAGCAGGTCTTCATCAGCAATGGCAATTTAACGGACCAAACATTTTACCTACACAGCCGTTTTTGGCTGATCAAGTACAATTAGAACAGTTGCTGATTAATTTAATCAAAAATGCTCATGAATCAGGCTCTAAACCTGAACAAGTCACAATGCATATTACTCAAAGTATGCAAGGTGTTACTCTCTGTGTTCAAGATCAAGGCAAAGGAATGAGTGAGACTGTTATGGCAAACGCGTTGATCCCGTTTTACTCAACGAAGTCGACTGGAAGTGGCTTAGGGCTGGCACTATGCCGTGAAATTGTAGAGGCACATCATGGTCAACTTAGTTTGCATAATCATGAAGAAGGTGGTTTGAAAGTAAAAATATTTATACCACATGAGTGAGCTAAGTGATACGCCGTACCACTGAGCTTTATCAACATACTACCTCGGTGGGTCTATTTGTCCATTGACAGAACTGTTTACTCTAAACCACCCTGCAATTGAATATCGTGGACGTGTGGCTGGAAGCACCTCATGCGGATATTCATCACTTAAAAAAGTGACTAATGTACCAAACTGTGGCGTGATTTTTTGCTGTAGAATACTGTGATCGTGGGCGTCAAAAATAGCCAGTTCACCACCGTAATCGGCTTGCCAGTTTTGATTTAAATATAACACAGTAGAGAGTACGCGATTGGTATTGCCTTGAAAGGCATCGAGGTGTTTTTTATAAAAAGCACCGGGTTCATAATGAGCAAAATGACATTCATAGCTGAATAACCCCATAAAAAGCCGGCGATTCAGATGGTTTTTCAGTTCGTCCATATACGTTAAAAACGTATTTTCTAACGCATGACCGCTGTCAAGCCAATGAATTTTATCGCTGCGTATTTCGGTGTTTTGAGTGTGTTCCGTTTGTCGGCCAATGCCCGCGGCCGAAAAATCACTGCCTGAGAATAATGACAACCGTTGTACTAATGCTTGTAAGGCAGGTTCGGTTTTATCTATGGTTTGAACACTTAAACCCGTGACTCGTAAATCTTGGGCGATACGATCAAATAGTTCGTCAGTTGTATGCAAGAAGACCTCGGCTTGGGCTGTGCTGAATAATATTCAGGGGTTTTACCATATTGCGACTACGTACGCGACTTGAAAGTGTCAAAATAAGCAAAAATGAAGGTATTTACTGATCTAAGTCTGCCATTATATGTTGTGCCGCATTTTCAATGAGGTCAAGCACAACTTCAAAGCCATCACCTTCACCATAGTATGGATCTGGGATTTCATCGTAGCGCGAATCACCATAACTTAGAAAAAGCTTTAATTTATGTTGATATTGTGCGGGACATATAGCGGATAGATCACTGAGGTTTGCTTTGTCCGCGGCCAATATCAAGTCAAAGTCAGCAAAGTCTTTTGAATTAATTTGGCGTGCACGCATATTACCAAAGTCATATCCTCTTCGCTCACCCGCAGCGCGACTTCTTTTATCGGGTGGGTTGCCTTGATGGTAGGCAATGGTACCTGCTGAGTCGACAATAATATTAAGCTTGGTATTAAGTGCCAATTTCCGTAATACCGCTTCACCGGTAGGGGAGCGACAAATATTGCCCATACAAACGATGAGTACTTTAAAGGGGGTATGTTGCGTCATTTTATTATTTAATGGTGTATATATAGATAGAGTAAAAGTACACGAAATCGTCATTGAGTTATAGGTTTTTACATGATTATTCACGGACTGTTGAGTGGCTTTTTTGTGATACCAGAATCACAAAAGGATTAATCGGGCTAGGAGAAATAGCTTGGTATATAGGACTCGAATGGTGTCTTATCCGTGTTTAATTTGAATTGTGTATTTTCCTTGGTAAAGGAACCAATATCGGTAAATTTAAAGGGGGTCATGCGCGATAATAGTGACAGTATTAAAATATCCAGTGTAGAAATGGCGACATAACAGGCCGTAGTTCGTCAACTTGATGCTTATAACAATCGAGGTATTAAAGTATTTTCGGCACCTATCATGATGATGCTGAGATTCATGAATTTCCAGGAGGATGACGCTTTGAAGGGAAAAGTAAGTTGATTGAACATTGCGGGCCTAAGTTTACGCGTTTAAAACGTGTACATACTGTTTCGTTAACTCGCATTGTGAATAATATACTGGCTGACCATGAACTCGCGCAATTATGTAATGAAGACTCTGATGTAGTTGACCATAGTATCCATGTTATTGCCAGTTATAAGCAGTTGATTTTTTTATTAAGTATTTAATTTTATGTGGAAATAAGCGTGAGTGTGATGTCGTGGGACTTTATTAACCCAGTGTTTTGAAGCAGTGTAATTATTAGCAATGACTTTAAGGGCTCTATTTTTTAAATAGGCTTATTTACTGCTCTAGTTATTTAACTTAAATGCGGTGAATTATCTATTTTAAATAAAAGCTAAACATATCTTAAACATCACGTTAACAATGGCGATGTATTATTATCGGGATTTTATAACACCATAAGGAAATCCCATGAATAAATTAGCTTTACTACTTGGTTTATCAACATTAAGCCTATCAATGACAGCAAGTGCAGCACACTGGTGTGAAGCATATATAGATGCAGTTGTACCAAGCGCATCAGGCATTACCGTAGTTGCAACAAGTAGTTATAATGGTAGATCGTTAGATATACTGACAAAAGATTATGATGATGGTAATTTTGGCGCTATGTATATGCGCTTATTAGATGCTAAAAAGGGTCGATATGTTGTACGGGTATATCCTGTAGAAGCGAAAGGCGAAGAAGATGGCGTATCTTGTACTGATGGTACACAAGACTATCTGAGAACAGTTGTTCGTCCGTTTTAGTTATAACTAGTTGAATAGAACCAAAATTGTTCATTTTAGATAATACAGTTTTGGTTCTTATGCTTGTTAGGATTTAATTTCTTACACTTTTTAATTATAATTTTTAACCTTATAAGTTTAGTGTTGGGTTTTAATTGATATCGCTATTAATGGCTTTATCACTAGTGAATTTTAGTGACGACGTTATCATGTTATCGTTATTAAAATAATGAACATGATGATAAATCATGATTTTTATAAAAGTAAAGCCCACAGAGTATACTCTGTGGGCTTTGCGATATTTATTACTGTAAAGATTTACCAGCGTATCTGAGTTTTGAATTTATAATGACTCGTGCGGCCCAAATACTTCATATAGTATTCGCTCAGGAGCCACATTGAGTGCGAGCAATTGTTGTTTCATCGCAGCCATAAACGGTGTGGGTCCGCATAGGTAAAATTCACCAGATTCTGTGGGGAGTGACAGCTGCGCTAAATCTATTCGCCCTTGATGATGACCTTCACCTTGTTCGTACCAAATATCGGCATTTATTTCTATGCGGTCGGTTGTTAATGTGTCGACACGTTTTGCAAAGCTATGTTCTGCTTGATTAATACAGGCGTGAACAAAGTGTGTTTGCGGTGGTTGTGTTAAAGTGGCTATTGATTCAAGCATTGCCATCATTGGCGTAATGCCAACACCTGCACTGATCAGTACTTTGGGCGACATATTACTCTGAAGCATAAAATCTCCAGCTGGTGGGCTGAGCTCGACTTCATCGCCTGCTTTTAAGCTATGCATGTGGTTAGACACTAACCCTTGTTGCTTCACGCTGATCCGGTATCCATTAGGTTGCTTTTCACCTGATAAAGAGTACTGGCGTATTTGTACATTTTGGCATTCTACTGGTTTAACATGTACCCCAATGTACTGTCCAGGTTGAAAGTCGACAACGGCTTTGCTATCTGCACTGCGTAAGTAAAAACTTTTAACTTTGGCAGACTCTTGCACAATGCTATCAACAATAAATGTTCGAGTATTGCGCCATCCGCCGAGTTTTTCCTCGGTGGTTTTATAAATTCCTTCTTCTTGTGTGATAAACACATCTGCCAACAAAGCGTAGGCTTCACGCCAAGCTTGTTCTATATCTGGGGTAAATTCATTAGGCGCGAGCTCTTTGAGTGTTTCAATAAGATGCAGCCCAACAATGTCATAATGATGCGGCAAAATATTTAAACTCGCATGTTTATGATTAATACGTTCAACGGCTGCTGCTAGTACCGGCAAGTTATCAATATGAGTTGCATACGCTGCGAGGGCGTTAAATAGCGCAAAATGTTGTTTACCACTTTGCTGGTTGCTCATGTTAAAGATATCTTTTAGCTCAGGGTTATGTGTAAACATCCGATCGTAAAAATGGGCAGTTACAGCGGTACCTGCTTGAGAGAGCAGAGGGATAGTACTTTTAACAAGTGCAATTGTGTTGCTTGATAGCATTAAATTCTCCAATGAATAAATTAACCACGACGTCCGTCTACACGTTTGTGTGTTAAGACTTTAAAATAAGAAATACTGAATACTGCAAATGCAGCGCTCCATAATATTGCGCTGGCGATCCACGCTGGGTGTGGGCCTATGAGTTGAGGTAAGAAAGCACGGATCACCGCGCCTAGGGCCAATAACGCAAAAGCGATGGACATAAATTTATTTGGCGTCAAAGCCCGTCCGGTATGGCCAAGTGACACGCGTGCAATCATCGCTAAAATAGTTAACCCGATTCCGCCTAATGTTATGAGGTGCAGCGCATCAGTGAATATGATTGTTGGTGTAAAAAAACTAACCCCACACAGCAGCAGTCCACATGCGGAAAATAAATAACCCAGTTGTAATGACCATAAAAGAGGAACGTGGACGATGCCTTTGTGAAACCATAAAGCACTTCGCGTCAAATGTAATACAGAAGCTAAAACAATAAGGTAGCCAGGATTTATTGGTACGCTAACGAGTTGGTTTACGGCAAATCCGCCGATCCCAAAAGTACTAATAATGAGTAGTAGTTTGTCAAGTAGAGGTGTACGTATTTGCTGCTCAAGTTTAAGTCCACGAGCAGTAAAAAATGGGATCACGCGCCCACCAACGACGCCAATCAGTAACATAAACCCCAACACGGCAAGTTGACTAAACGTACGCGCAATCATGAATTCACCTTGCGCGCTGACAATCAGAAATAAAATATTAAATGTACACAAACCGCTTAATATTGCGATGAATGCGTAGTTATTCTTCGATTTTGCGCTGATCAGCATATGGCTTAGATATACAATTGAGTATAACCAAAAGGCCAATTGACCTAGGATCACCACAGGCAACAAATGCGGTGAAACAAAAAAAGTGATACGAGTTATACACCATATGAGTAGTAATGTTATGAGTCGAGGCCCAGACATACTGGGCACATTGGTCCATGTTTGTGCTGCAGTAAGTAAGAAACTCACGGCAATGGCACCAGCAAATGCAAAGATCATTTCATGGGCGTGCCAAAGACTGGCGGGGAGGCTGGTTTGCCACTGTAATTGCCCAGTCAGTAACAACGCCCAGAGTATAATGGCCAGTGCACCCCAGATACTGGCGAATAAGAAGAAAGCCCTGAATGGCATCATGAATAACGGCCATTGGGACATTTGATACCATTTGTATTGTTCTAGTACAGGTTCTGCTAGGTTGATTGGCCTCATTAACGTACCTCCATGCCGAGCTGATATTGGCACACACAGCGCAATACATAGCTAATTTTAAATAAGCCGGCTAATACAATATTGCTTATGTGGCTGGCAATTTGTGTTGTTAATGTAAAGTGCTCAGCAAGCGGGTAGCTCACGACAATACTTGCGATAAAGCAAAGTCCAAAGGTCAGCAATGCAGCATTGGAATAGTCTAAATGTTGTTGTGATATGAGCATGCGGTTCACCTGAGTTTATCTATGTTGTTTTAGTTATTGCACGCGCTGTGCCAATAAAAAACATGATATAATTCAGTGTATTAATGTTTTTACGTTTGTAAATAGAGTCGAATTGACTTATATTGTATGAGTCTTTAAATAACGAATAGGTCATATTGACATGGATCAAAGAAGCCTTTCACAATTACTCACGCTTAGCTCTTTGTTAACAAAGGCATTACCTAAAAAAACCGAGCAAAACTTAAATCAATTTTATAGTGCTGTAGTGCAAGCAATTAAAACGTGTGTGAGCGCTGATGCCGTTGCTTTACTATTGCATCAACAAGGTGCGTTAGTCCCCGCCGCAATAGATGGTTTGACGCGAGATACGTTTGGTCGACGCTTCAATATTGAAGATCACCCTCGACTGTTGGCAATATCCAGTAGCACAACCCCTATTATTTTTAATGAGCATAGTGAATTACCAGATCCATACGATGGTTTGTTGTTAGCGCAAGAAGGTGATATTCCAGTGCATGCCTGTATGGGGATCCCGTTGTATCACCAACATACACTACAAGGTGTTTTGACATTAGATAGCCTGACTCCAGGCATGTTTAAGCAATACCCCATGCCTTTTTTGCAGCATATTAACGATATTTTGGCGGAGCATTTGAATGTCGCTTTGTATCACGAGCAGTTATTACGCAAAGCCCAACATGGCGATGCGTTAGTGTCTGAATTAAACCAAGCAGCACACGATATGGTTGGTAATAGCACGCTGATGCAATCGTTGAAAAGTGATATTGAACTGGTGGCAAGTTCAGATTTTACGGTGTTGGTATTAGGCGAGACCGGTACAGGTAAAGAGCTGGTTGCGAGAAACATTCATGGTGCGTCACGTCGCTCAAACCAAGTTTTTGTACAAGTAAATTGTGCCTCACTACCAGAAAGCCTTGCTGAAAGTGAGTTTTTCGGACACCGCAAAGGCGCTTTTACAGGCGCAGACAAACACCGAGATGGTAAATTTTTATTGGCAGATGGCGGGACTTTATTTTTAGATGAAATAGGGGAGCTCCCTTTGAATATTCAAAGTAAGCTATTACGCGTGTTGCAAAGTGGTGAAATTCAACCCGTGGGTGCCGATAACACGCAGCATGTTGATGTTCGCATTGTCGCTGCGACCAATCGGGATCTTAAAGCTGAAGTTCAAGCTGGGCGCTTTCGGGCTGACTTGTACCATAGGTTAAGTGTATACCCTTTGCAGGTGCCGCCGCTTCGAGCCAGACAAGATGATATTCCGTTATTGGCTGGTTTTTTTATAGAGCAGGTTCGAAAGAAGTTAGGCATTGGTCAATTGACCTTAAGTCACACATTAAGCCAGTCGTTAAGTGAGTATGATTGGCCCGGTAATATTCGCGAGCTTGAACATGTAATAAGCCGCAGCGCACTCAAAGCGAAGCAGGCGCAATGGCAACAAGATATTGTACGAATTGAGTTGATACATAGTGAGTTGAGCCAAAGTGAGCAGCAGGATAAACCCGTAAAAACCGCTGTTGTTGAGGTTGATTCGGCCCAGCCTTTTAAAGAAGCGGTCGATAATTTTCAAAAATCACACATTATTGCTGCACTCAAAGCGCATAAGCTTAATTGGGCTGCAACAGCTCGTGCGCTTCAGATGGACAGAGCCAATCTCGTTCGGTTAGCGAAACGGCTTGGGATAAAAATGATAAAGAATTTATAACTTATTGAATAATGATGATTAAAAATATTGATTATTGATATAAATACCGATGGTAAATATTACGAAAAAGGTATTAGTATTGCAACTCGAATTAGCAATGAAAATGAGTCTCAATAATGTTATAAGTTGTTTATTTTAAAAGAGTATATTAAAAAAATTATTAGTTTTAAATTATCTTGATTCGTACATATTTTGGACTAGGGTTAGAGGGCAAGTAACTTTTAACTTAGGGGGCCCTATGCAGGGTAACAAAAAAGTCCTTTTAGTATTGAATCAAATGTTGACGTTTGAACTTACTTCAATCAATCAATATTTTCTTCATGCACGTATGTATAAAAACTGGGGTCTCGAAGAACTGAACGAAAAAGCCTATAAAAAATCAATAAAAGACATGAAACAGGCTGATGAACTGATTGAGCGGATCTTGTTTTTAGAAGGGCTGCCTAATTTACAACATTTAGAAAAGCTACGCATCGGCGAACACACTGAAGAAATGCTGGCGTGTGATATGGCCTTTGAGTTAGAGCAGGTACCCGCCCTCAAAGATGCCATTGCTTTGTGCGAAGCCGAGCAAGACTTTGTGAGTCGAGATATTTTGGAAGACTTACTAGAGTACGAAGAAGAGTACGTTGATTGGTTAGAAACACAGCAGTTCTTGATCAAAAATACTGGTATTGAAAACTATTTACAGTCGCAAATTGAGGAGTAACGTATGCAAGGCAGTAAAAAAATTATTGATTTACTAAATAAGCAGCTGACCTTAGAGTTAACCTCAATGGATCAGTATTTAGCCCATTCAAAAATTTATGAAGATTGGGGGCTTGAAAAGCTAGGACAAAAGTTGGCACACGAGTTTGACGAAGAGTTGGACCATGCCAAAGCGATAATTGAGCGCATTTTGTTTTTAGAGGGAAAACCAGACACCGCCTCACGAGAGGCAATTCATGTTGGTGATAACGTGAAACAAATGCTCGAAAATGACCTCGCGGCTGAAATGACCGTGGCGGCAAGCTTAGTGAACATTATTACGGAGTGTGAAAAAGAGAAAGATTACGTAACACGGGAAATATTAGAGACCCTGTTAGATGATACTGAAACTGACCATATCTATTGGTTAGAGCAACACTTAGGGCTGATTAAACTGATTGGTTTACCGAATTATATTCAAAGTCAAATGGAGGGTGGCCCCGCCACATAGGGGTTGCTTTTTAAGGCTGCGCTTGCAGCCTTATTTTTTGTGCGGATGTGCATCAAAATTGACGCTAGTTAACTACAAACACTGAAATACATAAAACTTAAATGTACCGTGTTTAAGTAAACTAAAGTGGTTTTTTTATGTGCATTGCGCGTATTTGGCGGCGGGCTTGATGTGATTTAATAAATAGGTACTGTTTGATTTAACAGCCAAATTTTTGCACGGTTCGCAGTAGATTCAGCACCGCGTTTTTATTATCGTCATGTGAATTCCCAAGTGGTACGCGTTTTCCATATAAATCAACGTATGTACTCCTTGATGAAATACGCTCGTATCTTTGGCAATAAGGACCTTTAGTTGCTTTTTTGCAGACATCTTCATAGGCCATAAATGAGCGGTAGCCGTTTATGTCGCCGTTTCTTTCTTTAGTGGAACCAATGTAAGCTCTATGGCCAAGCGGGCCGGGCTTTTTATTGTGCTTAGAGTGCTGCGCGCCAATTAAGTGGAACAATTCATGGGCTGCGGGGTAAACTTTGTAGTTACTTAAGTATCCAGCGACGCCATTGGCAACATGTTTAAAAGTTGTGTCATGTGGGTTGGTTGGAATATGCGCTAAGCCACTGACTTGGTTATATGGGTCATACACATTATGTATAAAGAGCACTATATCGGCTTTCCATGCCTTTTTTAGAGCACGTAGTGCTTGACTGGTGTCCATTTTATTCAAAAGTGTGTAGAAGTTACTTGAGCAATAATTTGCTGGGCATATATCTGCTGGTGGGGTTGTGTATGAAAAAACAGTACTTCAGCCATTTTTACTGGGTTGGCTTGCCACATAAAATCGCCATTGTTGCCCAGAGATACCGTCGTACATCTCTTCTTTATTTAAAATATCATTCACTTTATCAAGTAAAGGAGTAAAAAAAGAACTTCTGAGCTTATAAAGAGGTTGCCGTTTCAGTAAATCAGGGTGAATTAAAAACAGCAGACTGATCCCGTTGGTGTGATTAACAGGGGATGAAAATGAGTGAGGGTATTTTGGCTCAGGCCAACTGGTGGCGTGTGTGGCATTGTGTTAGTGATAAACGGCTTCATCCTTTATTTGCTGTTCATGGTTAATAAGATCTTCAGGGACTGATTTTCCGTCGATTATATTATCGTTAAATGGATGAGGGACCGAGTGAGAAAGAGAAACTTCACCGGAAGGAGGCAACGACACATTTATGAAATCTTCATTGCCGTCTAATATGACCTCAATGGTGTCGTGCAGATAAATCTTTAACTGATTAAAACGCCGATTAGACACTTTGTAAGTCATGGATGTGAGCTTAGGGGTTAGGGTTTTATCAATTATGTAAGACAAAGAACTTAAATAAACTTCTTTTATTTCGATGTTGTCTTCGGGGGAGATGGCTATTTCTATGTTTAACTTTGAGCTTATTTTACTATCGTCCAAATGATTATAATGACGATAGTCTTCGTCAAACTCACGAGGGTCATAACTGCTGATATCACCTTCATACATGAGATTGTCGTTTGCTTGTTGGATTAGAATTTGCAGCATATCGAGATTGATATTCGTATGCATGTTTTTCGTGGCTCCTTGACCATAAAATGACGCTAGGGTAACGACTAGGTATAAAACCTGAATATACATGGGTACTTTCATAGGATCTCCTTTCATATTGAGTACACATTGTTAAAGAAAAGCACTGAAATTATGTGTTTGCATTTCAATAATGTCAATTTAAATGGGGGTTTTAAGTTTAATAACGAGTTAACGTAAAACGTTGAAAATATAAATTAAGATATAAACAGTGGCTTGATAACTGTAAATCATTCGTAGTAAATAATTTAAGAGCCTGAATTGCACACGGAGCGAGAAGTACAGATTACGCTTAATATAGAAATACGACTATAAAGTGTTTTGGATAAAAGCGCATTTATTGCAACGTCTTCATTATAAAAAAACCAATTATAAGGCATTGATTAAAAAGCATTTATTCCAAGCTGTTCATCAAATGCTTTGTATCTAAAATGATGCTTTACGCATAGATAATAAAGGCCGAGCAAGTGCCAAATAAAGACCTGTTATTATGTTTTACCGGATTTTTAAGAAAGTGTTATTAAACCGCTAAAAGTAAACGCTTAAGCGCGGGTAACAGATAACTCATCCCGAAGGATAATTAAACCCTAAATCTCGCGATGGTGGGCGTTTTGCTGATTTTACACACTTTACGCAGGGGCAAGCCCCCACCACCAATCTGAGGGGGTGTTCTTTTTCCAAAAGCACTGTTGAACGAATTAAGTGTTTGAGCGCTTTTTATGCAATTTTAGTCACCTGCTTATTGCCTTTGCTGTGTTACTTATCAGCAGCTTAAATTATGTCTGTTTTTGTATAGAGTGTATTGAACTCAATCAATTCTCCATCGGGTCATGTTAGTGGAATAACCGCTATTAATTCGAGAGGTATTGCTACTTTTAGGTATTACTGAGCGCACTTTCTTAGGCTCATATGTTGTTCATTGCATCGTAAAACTGTGTCGCGGCAGGTGTTATTTAGATACCGAATGCATTGCTATTATATTTTTTTTGACTATTATAAAAACGAACGTTCGTACTTTTTTGAGGTTTGAGTGGGTAAAGGTAAGCAAACAAAACAGCAGATCTTGGCAACCGCGTTGAATGTGGCGACAGCGACTAGCCTAAATGATTTGACTATTGGGGGTTTGGCGACGATCACGGGGCTGTCAAAATCAGGCCTGTTTGGGCATTTTAACTCAAAGGAAAATTTGCAATTGGAGGTGTTGGAATATGCTCAGAGTATATTCACTGACGCCGTGATCCAGCCAACAGTAAACATGAACTCGGCAATGGAGAAACTTTTGACGACCGTTGAATGTTGGCTGAACTGGTACCGGTCGCAAGGGAGTAGCTGCATTTTTGTATCTACCTCAGTTGAATTTGATGACCAGCCGGGCGCTATTCAAGATTTAGTCAAAAAGCGTTTGCAACAATGGCTAGAGTACCTGACTCAATTGGCGCAAACCGCAGCGAATGAAGGGCAAATGAAAGGCGATGCACGGCAGTTTGTGTTTGAACTTCATTCATTATATCTAGGGTCTCAACATATGGTGTGGGTCGGATTTGAAGATGAGCAACATACTCGATTTAAGTGTGCTTTGAGCGCGCTTATTCAACGGTATCAATAAGAGAGTGTTATGAGCAGTAAGATATATTTTTCAGACAAAAGTGACGCTAAAAGAGTGCGCTTTTACGCTATGCAAATACTGTCAAAATCCATGCACAGTGTCATGCCGCGTACTGCACAAAAGTACGCTAAAAAGTTATTAATGACGCCGGTGCGTCATAATGTCAAACAAACGGTACCTGCGCGGTTTAAATCAGATGTGTTGGCGAGTAAGTTAGGCCCCATTCATGTTATTAGTGCCGGAGAAGGGCCTGTGGTGTTATTTACACATGGTTGGTCAGGCAGTGCGAGTCAATTTTATGCGTTGATGGATCATGTGGTTGCATTGGGCTTTAAAGTGGTGGCATTCGATCATTATGCCCATGGCCAAAGTGGTGGTGACCAAGCAAACCTTCCCAAGTTCATTTGTGCATTAAATGCGGTGTTGGAAATGATAGCTCAACCAGTTAAAGCGATTATTAGTCACTCTATGGGCGGTATTGCGGCACTTAATTCAAATTGGCAGATTGAGCAGCATATTTTGATTGCGCCCCCGTTTGACTTTTATACAGGGTTTAGAGATAGGATCCTCTCTATCGGAATTGTTGAATCGTTATTCACTGATGTACTGGCGTCGATTGAAAACGAGCATGATATGAAGTTTAGTGATTTGTTGCCTGAACAACAGCTTATAAATCACAGTAAAATCACAATTATTCACGATATTGAAGACAAATTTGCGCGTCATGATTTAGCCTATGAGCAAGCACAGCAACATGCGCATATTGACATATACTCAACACAGGGTTTAGGTCATGGGCGAATTTTGAATTCACAACAAGTTTGGAGGCATGTTGGTGAATGTTTAATGAGTCATATGAGTTAGGTACGCATTTTATTTGCTAACTGACTCCACAATCTCTGTTATTTACGCTATTTTTAAGTATTGAAAAACAATGCTAAATACGGACTGTAAATGACAAAACTTGTAATGAGGCTAATAGGTTTAGCACTGTGTTTTAGTACTGCGTGTTTTGCCGCTAATGAAGATAAGATTTTAAAAATCTATCATGACTCAGATTATTCAAATCACCACGCTTCTGCGCAAGCGATGAAAATGGGCTTTATGACGGCATTGGCTCAAGTCAACAATATGGTACAAGGTTTCAAAATTGAGTTTGTAGAAAAAGATCATCGAGGTAACAGCAATCGCAGTTTGCTGCATATGCGTCAGTTTTTAAAAGATCCTCAGGCATTTATCATACTTGGGGGGTTACACTCTCCCCCGTATATTAAAAACCGTAATTATATTAATGAAAATGAAATTCTGCTGCTGGTACCGTGGGCAGCCGGTGGGCCTATTACGCGGTATCCAAGTGATAACAATTGGGTTTTTAGAGTATCAATTGATGACACTAAAGCCGGGTATAAAATAGCCAGTTATGCCGTTGATAGTTTGAATTGCAGCAATCCGCATATGTTGTTAGAAAGCACCCCTTGGGGCCAGTCGAATGAGAAAACGATCCGAGCAGCGTTAAAGAAAACGACAATTAAGCAAGCTGATGTAAACGTCACGTGGTTTAATTGGAATACACAGCTCAATCGCAGCAAAATAATATTAAGAGACATCATAAATTCAAAGGCTGACTGTATTTTGTTCGTAGGCAATGCAATAGAAGGAAAGTATTTTGTGAAGGCGATGGGAAGTCTACCCAATAACTTAAGACTACCCATCATCAGTCACTGGGGCATTACTGGAGGAAATTTCTATGCATCAGTCAAAAATGAGTTACAAAAGAACCTAGCCCTTAATTTTATACAAAGTTGCTTTTCGCTAAAACATCGACCACTGACTGAAGAGGGACGTCGTGCAATATTTGCTGGGCAAGCACTGTTTCCTGATAAATTGGCGGATCCAGATAGACTCGCTGCACCAGCAGGCTTTGTGCATAGTTATGACATAGGTAAAATACTTATTGCAGCGCTGCAACAAACCCCGCTAACAGGTAATTTAACTCAAGACCGAAAACGACTAAAAGACTCACTTGAGAATTTGAAAAAGCCGGTAGTGGGTTTACTGAAAACTTACACTCGACCCTTTGGTGAATGGAGTACAACTAACCCAGATGCGCATGAAGCATTGGGACTTGAGGACATTTGTATGGCCAGTTTTGATGAGTTTGGTGGGATCAACGTACTACCTAACCACACAGAGTGATGAGAAATATGCGTAAAGAAATACAAGAAAAGCTCAGTCTTACGTCAGATAAAGCTTTTTATGCATTTTTAGGAGCAAGCTTATTTATATCCCTGATTGTTAGTATTTTATTAGTGGGAAGTCGTGCTGACGATACGGTACGAGTACTACAACAGCAATCAAGTAAAGTTGAAGCCCAACTTGCTGCGAGCTATTTGAGACAGTTTTTAGAGACTCGACAACAGATTTTACAAGATTTGGCTCGTCATCCTATTTTAACAAATGGGGTGATGGGCAGTGAATTATCGAAAGCATCGGTCTCTGATTTTCTCGATGGATATAAAATATTAGGGCAGAAAGAGCCAATACGGCTGGTCAATATTCTTGGAGACATAGTATATAGTAATGCGCCATTGAGCCCAGCAATAGAAACGCAGAATGAGTGGTTAACGCGTATATTAGATGGTGAATTGAGTCATGCAATAGTGCTTAATAAGGTACACCAAGATTACTTTTTTAAAGTGTTGGTACCCGTCCAGTATAATGGCTTCACGGAAGGGGCATTATTGGTTGAATTTAAAACCAGCTTACATGAGTTATTGGCGGTTGCGTTAGATAGCCGCGCTCATGCTATTCGCATTGAAGGGCGATGGGTTTCGTTTACCAATGTAGACGCTGAGTATGAGTATGTTAGTACGGGTGTGCAAAAAATTGGCTCAACAGGCATAAAATTTGAGTACCTAACGCATGTCAATTTACTGGATGATAAAGTATGGGGTTTCATGCTCGATATTGGTTGGGCAATTGTCATTAGCTTAGTATTGTCATCGGGTTTACTGCTGATTTTTGGTAAACAGTTGTTGTTAAATCCATTTAAGCAATTGGAGCTATCTCAACAAGCAACCATCGCCAGTGAAGAGCGGTACAAATTAGCTGTGCAAGGTAGTCACGATGGGTTGTGGGATTGGAATATTGTGACTGGTGAAGTGTATTACGCACCGCGTTATAGAGAGTTACTGGGCTATGAAGGAGATGACTTTGATGGCTTTCCAAATTTATTCTCAAGCTTAGAAACACATTTGCACCCGACAGATAAAGATCGAGTCATTGAGCAACTCAATAAACACATTGAACATGGTGACCCATACGATGTGGGTTATCAATTGCGTCATGCGACTGGCGAATATCGCTATTATCGTGCCAAAGGGATTGCACTGAGAGATGAAAATGGACGTGCAACTCGAATGGCCGGTTCGTTGACGGATATAACCGAGCAAAGGCTATTTCAAGAGGCTCTTAAAAAAGCCAAAGAGCATAATGATTTGTTAGCCCAGGCGATTGAGTCATGCAATGTGGGTATTTCAATATCGGACGCTAGAACGGATGATCACCCTCTGGTTTTTATTAATAGTGCTTTTACTCGAATTACAGGTTATGACAAACGAGTATTGGGAAGTAATTGTCGATTTTTACAAGGCAAAGAAACGCAAGAAGACACCATTGCTGAAATTAGAAAAACACTACGACAGCGTAAAAAACATCGTGTTGAAATATTAAATTATAAAGCGGATGGTACGCCTTTTTGGAACAATTTACAGATATCACCTGTGTTTGATGAAACGGATACATTGACTGCGTTTGTTGGTATTCAACAAGACATCACCGAACGGATTGAATCTCAACAAGCGCTTATCGAAGCAAAAGCTATGGCTGAAAATGCCAGCATTGCTAAAAGCGAATTTTTAGCGTCTATGAGCCATGAAATAAGAACCCCTATGAATGGGGTGTTAGGCATGCTGAATTTATTACTCAACAGTAACTTAACTGATGAACAGCACCATAGAGCGCGGGTTGCTATGAGTAGCGCAAACTCTTTATTGACCCTGATTAATGATATTTTAGATTTTTCAAAGGTGGATGCAGGTAAGCTTGAATTAGAGTACTTGGACTTTGATTTACGTGGCATGCTCGGTGAGTTTGCGGAAGCTGCTGCAATTCAAGCACATGATAAGCAATTAGAACTTGTGCTAAATATGACCAGCATAAATGAATCGGTGGTTAAAGGCGACCCAGGCCGGCTAAGGCAAATATTGACTAATTTAGTAAGCAACGCCATTAAATTTACCAGTGAAGGTGAAGTGGTTATTGAATCGAGTTTGTCTGAAGCTGACGAGACGCATTGGCTATTCAATTGTGTCATTCGAGATACGGGGATTGGTATTTCGAACGTTCAGCAAAGTAAGTTGTTTAAGTCGTTCTCGCAAGTGGATGCCTCGACGACTCGTAAATATGGTGGTACTGGGCTGGGGTTAGCGATTGTCAAAAAGCTATGTGAATTGATGCATGGCGATGTGGCGGTTACCAGTGATGTCGGTCGAGGTAGCCAGTTTAGTTTTCATATCAAATTACAAAAAAGCGCGGGCTCATTGCAGGTAATTCCAAGCGTTGACACCACTAAGTTGCATTTACTTATTGTTGATGACAATGATACTAACCGTGAAGTGCTAAGAGGCCAGTTGGAACATTGGGGCGCACAAGTTTCAGAGGCGCCTTCGGGGGTACAAGCTTTGGCGATATGTGAAGCGTATTATGCAGAGCACAATACGTGTTTTGACATTGCTTTTTTAGATATGCAAATGCCGAATATGGATGGCGCGCAACTAGGAAATGCATTAGTTGCTAATACACGCTTTAAGAATATGAAGTTGGTTATGATGACCTCAATGGGTCATCAAGGTGATGCGCGGTTTTTTGCTGAGTTGGGCTTTGCGGGGTATTTCCCTAAGCCAGCGACAACGTCAGATTTATTCGATGCTTTGGCCATTGTGGCTGAAAATGGTGAGGCACTGGCTAAGGCTGAACCTTTAGTCACCTCGCACTATATTAAAACGCTTAAGAATAAAGTGGGTCCTGACATTGAAAATGTACAATGGTGTCAATCGATTAGAATATTGTTAGCTGAAGATAATCAGGTAAATCAGATTGTCGCAACCAGCATGTTTAAAAAGCTTGGATTATCATTTATTGATGTTGCTGCAAATGGTAAAGAAGTGATCTCTTACTTAAAGCAGGCCCAACACTCAAAGCCTTACAATGTTATTTTTATGGATTGTCAGATGCCCGAAATGGATGGGTATGAAGCAACCAAAGCTATTAGGGCCGGAAAAGGTGGGACGTTATACAAAGAGATCCCAATTATTGCGATGACGGCTAATGCTATGGTAGGAGACAGAAATAAGTGTTTGGAGGCGGGAATGGATGACTATGTTGCGAAGCCTATTGTGCCTGAAGTACTATATGAAAAAATGCTCACATGGTTACCACACTCGCTAGAGAATGATAAGGAATAACGTTCTTTAGCAAGGTTTGGGTATGCTTTATTGCCACTTCATTGATCAAGCATTGTGCATCAGACGTTTAGATGATGTCATCATTTAGGTCTGATTCTTGGCTGCATAAGCAGAATAAAATAGAAGTCGGTGGTGATAGGCAATATAGATGAGTATGATTTTTTACTGCCGAGGTTATTGTAGGTAATGTTAGTATGGTGTCTTATATATTTTCGAGTCGAAGGTGATATACAATAATGTTTATCACAAAACGCAGGGCTAAGATAAAAGCATTAAAATAAGTTTTATATATAACATTGCACAATCTTGACGTGCTAAAAAGGTGTTTAAAATAGACTGCTTATAAAACTTCTATATTGAATTTTGTAGCTTAATTATATGTTATATATTGCATCCAAATTTCTTGGGTATATTTTTGTTCTTTATAAAGGCACGATGGTAGACAGAGTTTTGAAATTAATATTGTTTTCTCTTTGCTTAATATTAAGCGTAATCTCATTAAAAGTGTTTTCAATAACGTCAGTCAACACAACAATTGTTAATAAAGAAAATGGTGTATGGCTTGTCACGTACGAAGCTGAGCAGCCTGTGCAACAACTTGTTTTTAAATCATCACCCAATCACTCAAGAGGAACGCGTTGGCGGGCGACAGAAAAAGAATATGGTATTGTTTATCATAACTCTAGGGAGTATATCCGGCGTTTGGATGGTCTGCCGTTTACAAAAGTCACGTTTTACTTAACTCCCTCATATGTTAGTTTGCCAAAAGAATATGCACCGTTTTCACCTTTTACAGACGGAGGCGTATTACTGCATTCAGGCCGTTTCTTCGTTTGTCCAGAGCTATGTAGTAACTACATCACACAGTGGCGTATCAAGCTGCAAGCCCCAGCAACACGCAATATTATTCTTAAAGGTGCGTTAAAGCGTCAAGAGGTTGTTTGGCAAAGTACCAATGACGGTGAAAAAATCTATGTGGGACCCAACATAACTAATGAAAACAGTGACTTTATCGCTGTTATAGATCCTGGTTTACCAACCAAAGCCCAGCAATATTTGGATAAGTATCTGCCCTTAATTATGACGCAGTATGCGTCTCGCTTTGCAGCATTAGCAGAAAAACCTATGTTGTTTGCATCATACAGCAGTACTGATAACGGTACGTATGGGAACCAAGGAGGCGTGTTAGCTAACCAAGTATTTATGCATTGGTATGGGAAAATAGCACATCTAGGAATTAATGAGGTGGATACATTGTGGTTTTTCTCTCATGAAATTGCGCATTTATTTCAAGGTGCGGCCGCAGATATTGTAGATCATGAACACGCGTGGATCCATGAGGGCATGGCCGAATTCATGGCCAGTATCACGTTAACTGAGTTATTACCGCATGAAAGAAGTACGATTGTAGATAGGGTGAGTAAAGCGAAGTCACGTTGCATCACTGACCTGAAAGGATATGCATTGGTAGACTCAGGGGATAGGAGAAAGTTTAACGTGTATTATACATGTGGCCTTTTAATTAATCAGGCAATTCATAATGAGGCCAATAAGTTAAACCCTGCAGTAACCGGCTTTACCATATGGCAAGCTTTTCAAGATAGCGTCAATAAAGGAAACGCTACTTCTAGTCGCACATTTCTTGCGGCCGTAAAGCCTTTTGTTTCCTCTGAGTTCTTTGCGCAATTGCAACGGATAATTTTACCCCAAAACACACGTTCAGCGACGGATATTGCGCAATTGATTAAGATGAGCCAGCAATAGAGCGGTATGTTATTACTGGCATAGGGCATGGATGTTTGATCACCATCGAGTGAAATGCATCACGGCGCTCAAATGGGAAGAAGCATCTTTAATTCGCAATAAGTGCAGCAGACATAAAGCCGTCAACTGCTTTTTCTTAATGAATGGTTGGTTGTCATTTTTGAGTACTGATAACCAATGTCCTATGATCCCCCTAAAGTTAAGTCTTGGAAGGTGTTGTGTGTCTTTGGGCGTAGTGGCAACTTCTGCGCACTCATGCTCTTGATATGCGGTCCACGGGAATCGACAGACTTGCGGGTAAGCATAGTTTACCCATGTATGATAAAAAGCGTGGTTACGTACTTTCTCAACTGGCAATGCTAAAGCACTTTGAATGATTTTGTGTGAATAGAAAGGGCAAAAATACTCGACTCGATATTGGTCTACGTTCTCAAAAATGGTTTCTAAATGGTGATGTTGCTCGTTCAGCAAGAGAAACAGCTGCACCGCCTTATCTAACCCTAGAGATTGGTACTGACCAATGGCCTGGCAGAGGTTATAGATGAGCGCTCGTTGAAGTTCATCTGCATGATTAATAACCGACTTAGGAAGATAACCTTGTTGTTGTTCTAAGAATTTATGTACCAGACACAATAAATCATTAGATTTAGCTGCTTGGTAGACTTCATCGGTGTAGTTGGTTAAGCCAAGTGAGCTGTTGCCACCATGACCGACCCAGGCGAGGGTTGGCCTAGATACACCTCTGAGAAATTTAGGGTGACTATCGTTTAAATCACCTAAAATTGCTTCTAGAGAATTTAATTGATGATACTCTGGGTTTACGGCAGTCAATACAATGTCATTTTCCTGAGTAAATTCAAATAACTGCTTTTTTATTTGGGCGGGTTTTCGTGTGAGATGAACGGCTTTGATTTTTTTACTTATTCGCGAAAGTTGCGTATTTAGCACTCTGCTATCAAGTCCATTTGATAGGGTGCTGAGTACAGTTGAATCTGTTTTACTTGCTTTAGCGACGACAGATTTAAAGGCTTGATCTAACTCTGTAACAGCATCACCTAAATCTAATTTTTGTTTGGCTAATGCCTGCCAGTCGAGGTAATTCTCACATGTGTGCCCACTTTTATCGAACACTAACAACTCAGCGGGTGTAGCCCTGCGAACTTCGTTATACGGGGTGTGATCAAGTAACGTGTACCCAAGCGTGGCTAATTCACATAGTGCTGCGTAATTACGTGTTAATGTCACCCCTAATTCTTTAAATAAGTTAAGTTGTGTCGAAAACAATAGGCCAGTACCAATATGCATATAATAAAATGGGCGGATAGCGAGGGGGTCAGTTGCTAGTACCAACTTTTCGTGTTCGGTGTTGTACTGGGCGTAATTGAAAACCCCATCACTGCTAAGCAGCATTTCTGTTAACTTTTCAAAATTATCTGCAAGCGTTGTAAGGTCGTTGCTGCGGTCACTGGTAATAAGTGGGTGGCCGATAAGCGTTGCAACTTGCAAATCATTGTGCAACCACGCAGGCTGTTTGTAAGCGTCAAAGTCGTATTGGAGTATGACACCGCGATTGCAAGTAAAGCGATTTACATCACTACTCGGATATGATTCAAAATATCGTATTAACTTGTTTATTATGCATTTTTTGTCAGCATGATCCGTATCAAAAGAAAAATAACCTGCTAGAATTGCCATATTTGTTTGCTCTTAAATCAATTGAGATAAGATTGATGTAGCGAGAACTAAGCCAGAGCGTTTCGTCAATGCGTATGGACATAGAAATTAAGGAGAATAATTGAACAGTTTTGCACGCGCTATCGGTCACTCTATACTTTTTTTTAATGGTTTGATGCTTATTTTACTCGGTGTCGAGCTACCTGTTATAGGAAAGTATATTGCAGTAGCTGTGTTGGTAGCTAATGGTATTTTTATGGTGCTGTTTTGGCTAGATAAACGCCGAGCCTGCAGGCAAGAAAAAAGGCTCAGCGAACTCAGTTTACTCCTTGTATCGTCTTTAGGGGCGCACTTTAGTATGTATGTTGCTCAAGATGTGTTTCACCATAAGTCTAAAAAGTGGCAATTTAACGTTAAGTTGCTTTGTGCACTGCTGTGTCAAACTGCCTTACTTGGGCTCATGTGCTATTGGTTATTGAGTGGGTTGGCGAGTGTACGTGTCGATGAGTGACCAGCGGGTGTCTTCCTTTTGGCCTCCTAAACCTAAAATCCAATAGTTATAGGCGTCATGCACTTTACCATTGGCTTTTTGAATATCGAGCCATGAATTAATATAGCTCAGCAGATCCAGATTGCGTTTAGCAATAGCGAACCCAACAGGGTACTTGATGGAACCTTCTTGCGGGACAATTACACCGAATTCAGGGTAAAACATGCTCCATGCGAACCCAGCTTCAGCACTGATCACCAGTGCATCAAAATTATTAGGGTCCGTAAAGTATTGCTTTAAATTGTTCAGTTCAGAAAAGTGTATATTGGGGTATTGCTTTGTTACCTTATTTAAAATAGGGCCATATTCTACATGAGCAAACTGTACGCTAGAGAGGTTTGTTATATCGCTTTTATGTGCAAAGCGTTGTAATTGGTGATCTTTGGCGAGTAATGCTAATTGCAATTTTAGCACATGATCACTGAATCGAACCTTGGTTAAATCGACCACATTTATTTCTAATCCAGACATGGCAATATCAAAATAGCCTTTGTTAAGGTATTCACTTAATTGGTGTTTTTTAAAGGGGATAAACTCAACTTCAACTTGTAAATCATCAGCAAGCCGATGGGCCAAACTAATATCAAAGCCAACGAGTTCATTTTTTTGGTTAAAGTAGCTAAAAGGGACATTATCAACTAAGTAACCAACTCTAATTAAGTTTCGCTTTTGAATAATATCAATATTGGTGAGTGACAACTCTCCGGAATGATATGCTTTGGGTACGTGGTTTAATACATGTGCTGGGACTGTTTCTGCAATCACCATATTTGCAATGATGTCGTCAGCAGCTTTACTGTTGCCTGCTAAATGACTATTTAGTGTGTAGCTGGCAAACATGAATATGGGCAGGCATACGCTCAAGAGTGCAAGGTAATATACCGAGCGTAATCGTTTTAAATGCAGTTGTTTTCGGCAATAGAAAATACTTAAAAATACAAAAGAAAATATATAAATGACCGTTGTAGGTGATACTACTTTGGCACTGAGTACCGACATAGACAAGTACAACTGATAGCTATCGGCTGGAATTTTCAAGCTATCAAGTAAAAACGGGATTGCGATATGCACATTGGCAAAGTAACTCAGCATCGCCGACAGGGTAACATTAGGAATATCAGAAATACCGACTGGACTCCCCGTTAACCATGCTGCGAACATGACGAACATCAATGTGGTGAGTTTACCGAGGCTAGGGAATGTGTAAGCAATAGGCACAAGTACCTCGGCAATGTGATCAGCTTGCTCATCAGCTTGATTGGTTTTTCGCAGGTGCTCTTTGATCCCTTCTGTGATAACCGGCAATACAATAAAGACGTTTCCGGTACTGAAAGCCGTTATCCACGCATTACGCATTACTAGAATAAGGTCCCGGTATTTTATTGGTGTAAAAGCAGCCACTATCATCGGCATGAGTACAAGCATTAAATATAGTCCAAGGCATAATACCAAGACCCAATATACTTGCAGATTATTTAATTGTTCACCACTGAGCGTACCAGCCGTACTGGCGGTCATCGCAAAAATACCAATAGGGAAAATCGCAATGATCTTTTTTGAGATTACCGTTAGCCCCTGTCCAATGACTTCAAGAAAGTCAAGTACCGTTGTTTTACGTTTATTTGCTATTAATGAACTGCCTAAAGCGATACAGAAAATGACGATGGCAGGTACGTTACCTTGTGCTAAAGAGGCGAATGGATTGGCGGGGATATAATGTTCAGCAAAATTGATGGAGGCCGTAGGGCTAATAAGGGCTGGCGAAAAAAATGTCCCAGCGTCATGTTGAGGTAGTGTTAATGCAAAGCACCAAATAGCAGCGAGACCAATGCACCATAAGCTTATCATTACGGTTGCAGCTTTGAGTAAAATACTTTTGACTTGCTCAGGACTAAACTTTCCTAGTCCGACTATCAGGCTTACGACAATATACGGGAATATAGTGATCTGCATCAGCTTAACGAAGCCATTACCTATGGGTTGTAAAAATGCAACGCGTTCACCAAAAATAAGGCCTGTAGCAACACCTAAGATCAGTGCCCACAGCATCCAATTACGACTTTTCAAAAAAGAAAAAAATGTATTCATTGTGTGCATCGCTCAATATTAGCTTCAATTAAGCATAATAGAAAAATAAAAGAGCGGGGATTATAGTGATCGAAACTGACTGGTGTCTGAACTGACTATGCTTAAATTGATTAATAGAAAAATGTACAGCAATGGATGCTTTACTGTATGTAAAAGAGTAAAGCATAATTAATGAACGTTATTGCTTAATCGTGATAGGCTGGTTTTCAATACCAGCATAAAAAACCATAATTTCAGCAGTGTCAGTACCGGTATTTACCCCGTAGTGCCATGTGTCTATTACTTCAGTAATAGGATCACCGGCAGTCATTTTGAGCTTTTTCCCTTTTTTGGTTGTAACTAGCAACTCACCTTTGAGTAACACGCCTGCATTAATAACGGGGTGTTGATGCCAAGGCAATGTGACGCCTGGGGCGATAGCTATTTTCAAAATAGTAATTTCTGGTTGACCTTTTGGGTAAGCTGGGAGTGTATTACCGTTCCAGCTTTGCGTTGTTTTTACAATCGTTTCTACTGAGATTGGTGCGTGTTTTTCATCAGCGGTACTATAAAAAGATAGTAATACCATAAGGGGTGGTAGAAGATATTTCATTGTTCACCTATGGGTAATTAGAAAGGTGTTTGTGAGGGCAAACACAGATAGTTACTATGGGCCTATTGTAAGCAACAGAGTGAACTAGGCTCATTCTGCTGCTTATTATCTCGTTATTGCATCAATTTCGTTATGTACTTAACGGGTGCACTGCCAAAGCTTAAAAATGTTTCATGGAATATTTTCAAGTCGAAGCTATTCCCCAATTTAACTTTTTGCGCCTCACGCAAATCGTAAATTTCTCGGTATCCGCTGTAGTAGCTTGTTAATTGTACTTGGCTAAGGGTTGCTCTGCGCCATTTACCTTGCGCTTCTGCTTGTTCTTGAAATGCCCCATTCATCAGCAAGTCTAGTCCGGCCTCTTTACTAAGTCCTTCGACATGAATAGCGTAATCCAAAATGGTGTTACAGATCACACGTAAATTCCACTTGTAATACATAAGCCACATTTCAGGCTCAAAGTTGCCGTAACCTTCTTCAAGCATCATACGTTCAGTGTATACGGCCCAACCCTCTATCATGGCACCATTACTAAATAGACTTTTAATTAATGAAGGAGATTTGTTCGCGTACACTAACTGAGTGTAGTGACCAGGGATTGCCTCGTGAATATTTAAAATTTGTAAAATCCAATGATTGTACTCACGAAGGTAAGAGCTTGCTTTTTCATCGTCCATGTCGCCAAGCGGCTCGACATTATAGAAGGTGTTGCCTTTGCTTTCGTATGGGCCTGGAGAGCTAATCGAGGCCATCGCGTAACCACGCATATATTCAGGTGTTTTACGGACAACGAGCGGTTTATCAGCATCAAGTGTGATTAAGTCTTTTTCTTTCACAAAAGCTTCAAGTGCAGGGATTTGAGTCGAAATCTCATCAACAAATTTGTGCTTGTCGACGTGTTTAACTGATAAGTGTTTAATTAATTTTGAGATGGCTTGAGTATCGTTCTCAGGCTGCGGTGTTGCAGGAAAATACTTAGGCCATAACTTGTTGGTAATGCCGATCATTTCAGAAGTCACTCTGTCTTTGTCAGCAAGGGCTTTTTGGTACATTTGTTTGGCCGTGTAGCCAGACTGTATATCGAACGCAAATTTTTGTTCATAGAGTGATTCACCAATTCTAAATGAACGTGCAGAGTCCGTGGCAACTAGCTCCTTCTCCAACTTGGTTAGATAGTCTATATAACCATGAATGGCGGTTTTAGCGTCGGCAAAACGACCTTTGAATAGTGCTTTATCGGCACTGGATAAATTAGAACTGCTTAACATTTCTAGCAGTGAATCATTTAATACACTGAAAGCGCCTTGGTTTTGTTGTATTGCAAGTTGAGTATATTCAAGAGTTGGGTTTTCAATATTGTTTTGTGCTGCTTGATAATAGTCAGGCACAAACTTCAAACGATTAAGAACAAGGTTTAATTTTTCGTCAGTGCTTTTAAAACGGTTGTTAAGTAACAATGCAAAGCCACCAGACACGTTATAGTTTGATGGATTCCATTGCCAACTTTTAAATGTTTGGTTGTGCCAAAGGCTTTTCTGCAAGCGGTTTTTAATGAGGTAGTAATCTGTTTGTTGATTCGCACTCAGTGTGTTTATATCGAACTGCTGTAAAGCGTCAAGCTGTGCTTCATTAAATGTATTATTGCTTGCCCTAGTTTGTGCGTTGGGAATTGAAATAATATCATCATACTTGCCATAGCCAGCATAGCTTGAGGCTTCTGGATAGTGCTGCCAGTATGAATCTATAAGCGATGCTGCGAATTGTTCGAAACTTTGGTTAACTGAGGTTGTCGATTCGTTTTTGGTGTGGGTTGTTTGGTTGGCAGAGTTGCATGCAGTTAAACCTAACGCAACAACCAATGCTAAGCCGAGAGTCGTTTTTTTCATTATGGATCCGTTCTTAATTGTACTGTACGTATGGTATCAAGGATTACATGTCATCGCATGTCACTCTCTCAGTGTAACGAAGAAATACAACCTTTGTTTGAGGACGATTTTACAGTGTTTAAAATATAGGTGAGCGTATGTATTTAGTCATGTTCGAGCAATACGGCCCCACTATTTGATTCTCCAAGAATGTCATCTGGATTATATAGCGGACAACTACTCATAGACAAACAGCCACATCCAATGCATCCATCAACTCTGTCTCTCAACCTCTGCATATAGGCAATTTTTTCATCGAGTTGTACTTGCCACTGTTTTGACAGCTTTTCCCAGTCATGTTTATTGGGGGTTCGGCTATCAGGTAGAGTATTGAGCGTTTCTTTGATCTCTTCGAGAGTGACGCCCATTCTCTGTGCTGCTTTTATGACTGCGATACGCCTGAGAACATCAGGTTTGTAGCGTCTTTGATTGCCATTGTTGCGCCAGCTACGTATTAACCCCTTTGTTTCATAGAAATGCAGCGTTGATACTTTCACATCACTGCGTTTTGCGACATAGCCGACGGGTAAATTGGCTTCTTGTAGCTGCTGAGTACCCATAAAACTCCTGAATAAAATGCTTTACCTCAAGTCTACTTAAGGTTTTAACATGCTACTAAACATATAGCAAATAAGGACTGTAATGAAAACAATCGTGATATATTCTAGTGCAAATAGACATGGCAATACTGCGACAGTAAGTGAGAACTATGTGTCACAACATGAAGGGGCTGATTCGGTGTATTTAGATGACTTGGTTATTCATGATTATAGTTATGACCATAGGCATAAAGAGGATGATTTTCGCCGTATATTTTTACAAGTGTTACAATACGACCATGTGGTATTTTCATCTCCAGTATATTGGTATGCCGTTACCCCGAGAATGAAGGCATTTTTTGACCGAATTACAGAGTTTATGGATGATGACGCACTTAAAGCGTCATTAAGGCAATTAAGAGGCAAACGTTTTTCGATACTGACCAATTCAATTAGTAGCGCTGCCCCCGCGCCGATGTTAGAAATGATGATTAAAACATGTGAATATTTAGGTATGAAAGAACAGGCACATCAGCACTTTCAATTTCCGGTGTCGATTTAATAATGCGTGCTTTAGTGTAATAAAAGGCCATAATTTATGGCCTTTTTAAATTAACCTCAGGTTTGGATAAGGGTTTTGGAATAGAAGATGTTGTTGTAAACAAACTTACGTCCAATCCAATGATGATATCTTGTTCAATATCAAGGCGCTTTTATGCAGAAATAGCGGGCTATTACAAATGAAAGCAACGCCGAGAGTGAGAAAAATAGCTTTATTGGGCAAATTCGCTTATCCAGAGCTGAGGTTAAATTAGTTAGAAGTTGTAGCTGACAGTTAACTTAATACTTCTCGGCATGATGTAACGACCGTTTGGCGCATCAGTGTTACGTGGGTCTCTTTCTGCGATCCCTTGTTCATCCGTTTAATTATCGACTGATAGTTGAAATCTCACCTGATCAGTGGGTTCAATCATTATTCCAATATCCAGCTTTTCATATCTATCTAAAATAACGGTATTTTCGTTATTACTGAAGCGATCATCCACTGCGGATAATGTTCCGTATACGGTTGCAAACATATCCGTAATTTCAAACTCGTAACTTGGCGTGACACGTAATTGCCAACTTGGCTGTATTTGACTTTCATTTCCTTATTTGGTTTGACTCTCGGTAATTTCAGCATCTTGCCATGTTGCATTTAAATTCACAGAGAGGCCTGATTGATGATTGTATGTATAATCAAATTCAATCCCGAAAGCTTCGTTGGTGAGAATTTCAGCGGGTGTACCAAATTGTCGAATAAACGTATCACCTTTGACTTCGTTTGCAAATAACGTGGCAAAAAAGTCGGTGTTTTGCGACATATATTTATAACCAATCTCTAATTGAGCTACTTCTTTTATTAATGACTCTCCAGACTGATATGTGTTGTAATTACCTCTGAAATCGTCAAAGTATGGCATTTTGTAGCCTTTATTGATGCGAACAAAAATAGCTACTTCACCATTAATTTTCTGATTGGCACCCAATGTCCATGACGTTTTTCACTCGTCATAGGTCACAAACTTATTGATAATTCCATCTAGCCCTTCATCAACAGAGTAGTCAACTTTGTAATTTTCACTGCGTAGGCCTAAATCGAATGTAAGCACATCGCTAAAATTGTATGTTTGTGTAGTATATAAGGCTAGAGCAGTTTGTCGCAAATAGGCTAATGAACGACTTCTTGAAACTAGGTGGATTAGTCAGCTGTTTAAGTGAAATAACAGAACAATGGGATAGCCCAAATGGCTGGGCGCCACTGCAGTGGTTTGCGGTACAAGTGGTGCTTAAGTATGGCTATAAGGTAGAGACCAATGAAATGATGGTACGCTGGCTTACAATGCTCGAAAAAGACTTTGTGACTCGGGGGGGTTAGAAAAATATAACGTTGTATTGCCTGAAAACACCACAGGAGGCGGCGAGTATCAGGTTCAACAGGGTTTTGGATGGACGAATGGCGTGACCAGTCGATTTTATACCTTGTTGCGTTAGTAAGTGGATAAGGCGCGATGTACACATGGCGCCTTATCCAGGTTCTTCGACACTTGAATCGGCAGAATAACGACTTTATTTTACGTAATAAAGTAGTTCATTTTGGTGGTGCCGAGAGCTTTCATCCGTGCCATATGGCCAAACATCAAACTTAGTACTTGAATTGGGGGCTTGAAGTACTGACGCGCCTTGATACGTGTAAGAATTAACGCGAGTCGAGTCTTTATCGCCTAAAATGACACCCGCATAATCCCATGAAGCATTGCAATTGGTATCTTCATGAAGCCAAATTAAGCCATATTCCCCTTCAGTTGATAAATTGGCTAAGTCATCTTCCGAATGAATATTTCGACAGTTTGCATTGATCATCTTCGTTTGTGTAACTGCCGTAATATTTTGATGTTCATCAATGAACATCATACCGCCTGTGACGGTTTTTCTCAGTGCCTGCCAACGTTGTGACTGCATCACCGCATATGAATTTGGAGATATAATATCTCCTGCAACGATATTTTCGATGTTATCTTTATGGTTGGCAAATAAGGTCCATCCACCACCTTGGTGTGCCATATCACACCATACTTTAAATGGTTCAACCCCTAAATGTGCGCCGTCTGGGTCTATTTCATATAAACCTGATTGGGCATCAGTAAACTTATTTTTGATATCTAAGCAATTTTTACCTATGCCACTGACTTTGTCTTCTAGAATGCCTACTTTAGATTCTAGCAATGCAATACGCGCAAGTAACTGTTGATATTTTTGATCTTGTTTAAATTGTTCAGCATCATGGTAAGCTTTTGTTGCTAAGTGGTTTGCTTGGGTTGGAGTGGCAGCTATCACGTTACCAACCACTTCTAATGGGACTGAAGGGGTAAGCGTGCCTATGCCTACGTTAACATGAGTGACAACGCTATTTGTGAGGTCTTGCCATGACGATGTTCCTGCGACTCCTTGTATCCCTTGAATTCCTTTATCGCCTTTAGCACCGGCATTACCGGTATCTCCTTTGTCTCCTTTGATACCAACGGCACCTACATCACCTTTGTCTCCTTTATCACCTTTATCGCCTTTATCACCTGCAGGTGCTGCGGCTACTTGCCACGATGCACCATCGCAAAATTGCAGTTCAGATAAGGCAATTTCATATTTTAAAATGCCAATACTAGCGTTATCACATGAGGTTGAAGTTACGACATGCGTTGATGTAGATGGTGTGCTACTAAACAAGCTTGGGTTTGATTGGCCGACGTATTCAGCATAGTTTGAGTAGCCATCTCCATCTAGGTCAGAATATTTATCATCATTACTGTATGCGTTAGTCGCATTGGTATTTTCCCAAGTGTTGGGAATACCGTCTGCATCACTATCAGTTTGCATTCCTGAAAGAGAAATATTATCGATAAATACAGTGGCATTATTTGAAGTGTTTTTTATTGAAAGTGAAGCTTGTTCATGCGTTGCAAGTAGGCTTTTAAGTGGTTCAGATACTGTTATTTGGGTATGAAATTGAGAGAAAAGGTTTGTTTCTTGTAAAGAAAGAGTGGATAGCAAGACATATTCATTATTGACGTGGAAACCAATTTGAAGATGTTGCGCTTGAATGTCCTGAACATGCAACTTAGCGTCAAACCTTAACCAGTACTGCTCATGAAATAGTTGTTTTGTTTCGATAGTTTGCGCCAATGAAGAATGTGGCGGTAATTCGGCAATATTACCAAACTTTTCATGTGCAGAGATCGAGACATTGTTGGTGAATATTGAGCTACTCCAGTGTTGGGATGCTTTTTCAAAGGCACCATTGTTCAGTAACTGTTGTGCATTTGCCACTGGAAAAAGGCAGCAGGTCATAGTTAGGGTAATTAAATTCAGTTTTAACTTTGAAGTCACTATAAAGTCCTTGATTTATTTACGTTAAATAGCAATTTTTGAGCGGTTTAATTGCGTATTATAATATATAAAAGTATGAATTAATTTATTTTATTTGAGTCTTTAGGCTGGTGTTGTGTTGAGTTTTGGGGAGGAGGTAATACTGCATTGTGAATCTATCAAATTGTTCTATATATACTTTTTATGTTTTTTTAAAAAGCTCAGGCAATTCACTTACAGGCTTCTATACTGATTAAGTTAAATAAAATGTTGGAATCAATAATGAACATAGTTGTGTACAGTCTAATAATAGGCGGCAGTATGTCTACCGCTTTAGCCAATGAGCAAAGTAACTGGTCATGGCAAGCAATAGACGGCAGTTTATCAAAAACTGCCATGCAAAAAGGTACTGTCAATCCGAGCGAGCGATATTTCTCAGCAGATATTCAAAAGGCACAGAAAGATTTGATGGCTGTGGCACTCAATGACAGCTCAATACGCATTAGTTTGCCAACGTTAAGCGGCAAATTTGTACAGTTTTCTATCTCACATGACTCAATAATGGCGCAGGCGCTGCAAGAAAAGTTTCCATCCATTCGCAGTTTTGCAGGTTACGAAGTAGGTAATTCAAGTAATAAAGGTCGATTTGATATCGGGCCAAATGGCGTGCATGGCGTTTATTACATTAATGGGGAGCGTCTATATTTAGATCCTGCGGACAGCGGTATTTTAAAGCTTTATAAAAAAACCGCTAGGCAGCAGGCGTGGAGCGATGAGGTGCTCACGCCTGAACTGGACGCATTAACACTTAAAAACACACAGTCGCGTGGACCCTTGATTGGTAATGGTGGCAACGTAGATTTTGTGACGTATCGTTTAGCGGTAACAACCAGTGATGAATATACTGCTTTTTTTGGTGGCAAAGTGGGAGCAATGAATGGCATTGTGACGACCATAAATAGAGTGAATCAGGTGTTTAAAACCGACCTTGCTGTTAAATTAGAGCTGATCGCGAACAATGATGCCCTTATTTTTGAAGCCAATGACCCGTATGATAATGGCAATGCAGACGACACTTTAGGCGTTGTTCAAACTCAAATAGATACCATAATTGGTACGGCGAATTATGATGTAGGCCATCTTATGGCCACAGCGGGGGCCGGTCTAGCTGGTTTAGGGGTTGTGTGTTCGGAAGGTGCAAAAGCATGGGGGATGACGGGGATTTCTACGCCTCAAGGTGATGCATACGATGTTGATTATGTAGCGCACGAAATTGGGCATCAGTTTGGCGCTAATCATACCTATAATGGTTCAAGCGGCTCTTGCAATACGCGAGTGGGTTCTGCGGCGTATGAGCCTGGCAGTGGCATAACCATAATGAGCTATGCAGGTATTTGTGGTGACGATAACTTGGCTCAAAATTCCATTGCCATGTTTCATTCACACAGTATTGATGAAATGAATACGCATTTAACGACGGGATCAGGCTCTACATGTGGTACACCTGTGGGAATTGGTAATAATGCGCCCATTTCAGACGCAAAGTTAGATTACACTATTCCAATCAATACGCCATTTATGCTATCGGGTTCTGCCACAGATCAAAACACTGCAAATACATTGAGTTATGCATGGGAGCAAATGGATTTGGGGGCCACAACTTTAGGGGCATCCCAGCTCATTGATAATGGTGAAGGACCATTGTTTAGGCCTTATTTACCTAGTAGTGGCGCGACACGTTATTTTCCAAAGCTTGAAGATGTGATGAATGGGACGACTACGAAAGGCGAAGCGTACCCAACAACAAATCGAACTATGAATTTTCGGTTAGTCGTTCGAGATGGAGAGGGTGGGGTAAATTATGACGCAATGACCGTTACCTCCACAACGTCTGCGGGTCCATTTGCAATAACATCTCCAACCTCTTCAACTATGTTAGAGGGAAGTAATTCAGTCAATGTGCAATGGAATGTTGCCAATACAGATCAGACGCCCGTTTCGTGTGCAAATGTTAACATTATGCAGTCGTCAGGCGACACATCATTCGAGCAAATGTTACTAGAAAATACACCGAATGATGGTTCTGAAACGGTTAGTTTAGCAGGCAGTGCCGATAATAAAGCCCGAGTAATGGTGAAATGTAGTACAGGGATCTTTTATGCATTATCTCAAGAGTTTCAACTGGGCAGTATTATTTCTATTACTGCACAAGACACATTGAGTATGAACGAAGACGCAAGTCTATTGTTGACGCCAGCGATGTTTACGGTCATTAATCAACAACCCGATTCGACATTATCCGTTACGGTTTCGACAGGCACAAACTATACAGTTAATGGTGAAACAATTACACCTACGTCCAATTTCTTTGGTGAATTAACCGTTCCCGTGAGTGTCAGCGATGGGAATAATTCCAGTGTTAACTTTTTAACCAAGATTAGCGTAGTCGCTGTGAATGACGCCCCCACAATTACAGGTCAACAAGATATAACGGTTAATGAAGATGCGTCGTTAACGTTAAGTTTAACGCATTTTAATATTGTGGATATCGACAGTACGAGCTTCACCTTGACCGCACAACAAGGAGATAATTACACGTTAGACGGTTTAAAAGTAACACCCTCCGCTAACTATAACGGTGCATTAACGATTCCTATTACTGTTGCTGATGAGTTAGGTGCTTTGGTTGATTTTAGTGCTCAAGTAACCGTCACAGCAATTAATGATGCGCCAGTGGCAACGGCTGATAGTGGTACGGTTGTTCAAGGTGAAACCGTGGAATTGAACGTGTTAAACAATGATACAGACATAGACAGTACTGAACTGAAAATAAGCATGGTTGATTATAGCGGGACAGGCACTGTAACTATTAGTGGGGCGGTGCTCATTTACCAGGCAAGTGCTGACTTTACAGGGCAAGAACAATTTAGCTATGAAGTCGACGATAATAATGGTGGAAAAGGAATAGGTACAGTTACTATTGATGTTACGGAAGCTATTGTTGAGCCAACGCCAGAACCAACACCCACAGTGCCAGTTACACCTGCGGAGCCTGTATCTGATTCAGGTGGTAGTAGTGGTACTTTGTTCTTCTCAGGGATCATTTTAATGCTTATTGCCTTCAGGCGGTTTATTTCATGGAGGTTTTAAGATGTTGAATTACAAGCATCTCATCTGGATTTGTTTACTAGGTGGTTGTGTGGCGACTAACTCAACAGATAAAAGTGCTACACCTGAGCTCGTTAATGAGCTCAGGGCGTTAGCGTGGTTTGGTGAGCAGCGTGTTGAAGAGGTGATCCAATTACACCAACAGCAAAAAGTATATGGCTTAATTGCGTTAAATAGACGGGGGTATTTTTATCCAAAAATTGGCATGTCTCGAAAACCACTTAAATTGAAAGCAGGCTGCATGACTTGGTTGTTATCTAGTTCATCTGATGTCATAACAAGTGATAGTAACAAGGAACTTAGGGTTTCACAGCAGAAGTTTTCAAGCCGTTTTAACGAAGCCATGGCGCCAAATTGCTTGGAATAAAGGTCTCTTTTAAACCATATAAAAGTGGTGTTGCACAATAGGTCAAACAGGGGACGTTTGGCCTTTTTTATTGAGAAAAAATATCTGATCATTGAGTGGGTCAACGCTGCTTTGTTGCCAAAGTTAGCTATAGTTACAGGAGTGCTTGAGGTAATAATATGATCGATATTAATAATTGTTTTGTGAAACACCCCCATCCTTTTTTCGATTGTCAAAAATGGCAGCAGCTGGTTAATACACTTGCAGAGCTATATGACGCGGCCAGTGGTACAGTTGTTCAGCTCAGAGAAGATGAGTTTAATGTTGTTGCGACCAGTTCTAATGATGATAATTTTTTAGCTCAAAATAGTAACTGGCCTTGGGAAATGCGCAGTTTTTGTCGACATATGATGGAAACAAAGCAATCATTGTATGTTGGTGATGCGGCTAATCATGCCATGTGGTGTCAAGTACAACCTGTGAGCGAAGGGCCTGTGCGCTCATACTTAGGTTTTCCACTGTTTTGGCCTGATGGTGAACTGTTTGGCTCGATTTGTGTTATCGATACTAAAGTGACGGATTACCCACCAATTTTGGTGCAGCTCCTTTCGCAATTTAAAACAATTATAGAGGGGGATTTACGGCAAATTGTTGATTATGAAAAAATAAAGTTACTTGCGTTAGAAGATGAACTCACCGGTATAAATAATTTACGTGGATTTAATGTACTCGCAAAACAAAGGCTAAAAGATGCGCATCGGTTTATGCAGCATGTTGCCATCGTCTATCTTGATATTGATAACTTAAAGCAAGTGAATGATGAATATGGCCACCAAAGCGGTGATCACTGTATTGTTGCATTAGCGACGCTATTGAAGAGTGCAAGTAGAGATGCTGATATTAAGGCACGGGTTGGTGGAGATGAGTTTGTAGTTATGTTGTTATCATCAAGCGACGCGTTTATTTCGCACTGGTGCAAGAGTATAATAGAAAAATATGCAGGGGTGTTGAAAGATAAGCCCTATACTCAACTTATAGGTGTAAGTGTAGGATACAGTATTTATGACCCCGTTGATAAAGTACCTTTAGAAGACATGGTTGAGCGAAGTGATAATGCTATGTATGCGAATAAACAAGCTAAAAAGCGTGCTTAACCTCATTTTCATGGGCATAACTGGGCCCTATTTGTATTCGTGATAATTTACAGTTGGTAACGAACGCCAATATAGAAACGTCTTCCATTGCTGTAAATTCCTGTTGGTGCAAACATATTTCTTTCGTAGCTATATAAAATTTCGTTGGTTAAATTAATAAAGTCGAACGTGACTTTGATTTTTGGGGTTACCGAAAGAGTGACGTTACCGTCGAGTTGACCATAATCATCAGTTATCGTTTCGCCAACACCGGTGGCAAATTCTGTCCGAAAGTTATAAGCAAGGCGCGTACTGATAAAGTGATCTTCATAATAGGCTGTGATATTAAAACTATGTTTTGAAGTGCCTGGTACTCGGTCTTTTTGCGAGGTGAGGTTTTGTACACGAGTGCCATCGACGTAAGTATAGTTGGTAATTATGCCAAACCCATAAGCGATGTATTGTTGATAACTTAGTTCGACTCCTCTGACACTTCCGCCGTTACCATTGATAGGTCGGTCAATTGACATTAAAATATTTTCATGGCGCTCTAACTCTCTTTTGAACTCGATAAAGGAGTCGACATTTTTATTGAAAACCGCTGCAGAAGTAAGACCTCCTTCTTGAAAGTACCATTCAATACTGGCGTCAAATTGTGTGGCGCGATAGGGGTCTAAATCAGGATTTCCTCCTTGGCCTTGTGCTTGGGTCACATTGTAGTTAGTTGATGGCATTAGGTGGTTAAATTGTGCTCGCGACATGACCCGAGCAAAAGAAAATCGAGATACAACATCATCTGCCAGTTCAATGTTGAGGTTGATACTGGGTAACAAATCTAAATAGGATTTTTTGTCGTTAACCCATTTAAGTTCAGTATTCACTGAATTAACTGGGAGCTGTTTAAGTGCTGCGGCATTTTGCCAAGTCGAAACGGCTCTAACACCTAAATTTAATCGATAAAAATCACTGTCTAAAGCTAATTTAAAATACCCAGCCAATGTTCGTTCTTCGATGTTAAATCGACTGGCTCGCTCCACGGTTTGTACAAAACCGAGTGACTCAAAGTCATTGTTTAATTGCGCAATATTGACAAAGCTATATTGTTTCAGTGTTTGTTCGTTGCCGATATCGTGTAGGAAATCATTCGCAACAGCTGCAGGGTAATTTGCTAACGTGGTGTTTAATTGTCCTGCAAGTCCATTTAAACCGCCATTGATTGACCGTAGGCGACGGAAATCTCGTTGATGTTCTCGATACTTAAGGCCAACTTGAATACTCGATATAACTGGGTGCTCAAGTTGATAAGTAGAGTCAATTTGTGCGAAGTGTGCTTTGTCATCACCATGCTGCGCATCTTTTCTTGCTTCGGTTAGGAACCAGCGCTGTGCATCGAGAGGGGAAATGTCATATTGGGCTATGATGTTTTGTTCTTGTCGTGTATCGACACTAAATTGGGTATTTGCAGAAAATTGTGATGTGCTGTCTTCGCTGGTTCCGCCTTGCGCGTGACTGAAACCTATTTGGTATTGAGTTTGCCACACTGGGCCTGAATATAATAAATCGAAATGAATGCTCTGTGTTCTTATTTTAGAATTACGCCAAATGGCCTCCATGCTGGTATTGAACATTTCATTCTCTAGTTGGCTATATTGTCCGTAAGTCAGTGTTTTTTTGTTGAGGACAGCCCCTTTTATCTTGCCACCTAAATCTAAAACTTTTGCGGGTTGCCATAAAAAGTTTTGATTTGTGTTGTCGGCTTGTAATTCTGAGTGAAGTAGGTGTGTGTTCAACTGCCAATGGTGGTTGAACTTATATGCGAAATTGGCTGAGACAGTTGATAAAATGCGCTCTTGATTAAATATTGCTGAGCCCCCTCCGCCTGGCGTCCAAATATTTGACAGGTTTTCATTTGCGGCTTTTTTAACTGGCACTAAATCATGGTTATTATCAAATTGGTAATTTCGCTCATGCCAGCCCCATGACTCTAAACCATCACGACGAAGCTGCCTTTTATTTTGAGTGGCCGTAAATAGTGCTGCGAAATCTTCATTGGGGTTTTTATAGTTAAAAATTACGGACAGTTGAGGGTCAAGTTCTTTTGATAAATCATTATACTGTAGCTGAGTATTTAGCACCAAAAAGCGGTTATCAGTGAGTAAAGGGTCTAACGTTTTGATATTGATAGCTCCGCCTAGAGAGCCCTCGTCTTGATCTGCTTGTGGGGTTTTATATACTTCGAGAGAAGCAATAATATCGGCAGGTAACAAAGTAAAGTTAAAGCCACGATTTGGCTGAGATGAAATCCACCAATCAGCAGATGCTAAGTATTGACCATTAAGGTAGGTTCTATTTTGTTCTGGCGTTGTGCCCCTAACGCCGACTCTTTCACCTTCACCTTGTATTCTAGATAAAGATATTCCGGTAATACGTTGTAAGGCTTCTGCGACATTTTTATCTGGAAACTTACCTATTTCTTGGGCGCTAATAGAGTCTGTTATTTGATCACTAAATCGCTTATTATTAAGAGACTTGACAACGCTGTCATGAAATCCCCTAATTTGTATTTTTTCAAGCGTGTTGTCACTCGTTTGCTGCGGTGTATTTGCTAATAGAAGTGTAGGAAAGAGCAATATTTTTAATAAGAATAATGAATAACGACGATGAACCATTTAGCTTCCCCATACAGCTTTGGGTAAATAAACCCGTTTTTGCGTATTGTACTATTGATAATCAGTGTATTATTAATGCCAAATATCATACTCTTTTATTACGGTTTTAACCATACCTTTACATTGTACTTAGGACACTATGCAGCAGAATAGGCCCAAAAAACTGTTAATTAATGATGTTGAATTAGACGTTGTTGGGTTACGCGTCAAAGTGGCTGAGCAATGGCGTACGATTGAAGTAAAGCAATTGGCACTGCTACAGCTATTGTTAGACAATGAAGGTAAAACAGTGTCGCGTGATACCATTATCACAACGTTATGGCCTGATATTATCGTCAGTGACAATTCAGTCAGTCAGTTGGTTGTTCAACTGCGTAAAACGCTCGGTGATGATAAAAGTAGGCCGCAATTTATAAAAACAGTTCCTAGGGTTGGTTATCAGTTAATTGCTGCCGTAAATGATGTGCCAGACATCGCCTCGAAACTCATCAGAGCACAAGAAAATAGACCTATCTACTGGCTTTTAGGGGGGCTGTTATTTGGGGCTGTAGGTTATAAGGTTACCGGGGCTCTGCTTACAACCCCCGCTCAAACTATTGACTATAAATATCAATCTAGGCTAACAGCCTCACCGGGGGCTGAAGTTTATTTACGCTATTCTCCCGATGGGCGTTATTTGGCATTTAGTCACGTGGGTAATAATCAAGAACAGTTTGATCTATCCGTCATTGATATGAAAACTCAGTCTTTACATAACTTAAAGAGTACAGGGTATAGCGAAGAAGCGCCGGTTTGGTCCGCAGATGGAAAGTGGCTTGCTTATTATCGGTATGATCCATTTTCATGTACTGTCCGCGTATTTTCTGTGGATAGTACAATAGAAATGTGGCGTTTGAGTCCTGAAACGACTTTATTTGAATGCGATCCAGCGCAAGGGCCTAACCCTTTATTTTGGCCAAAAGAAACTGCAATTTATGCGCAGCAGTGGCGCGACGATGATGTAAAAATTACGCGTTATCATATTGAATCTGAAAATAGCTTCATTATCACAAAAGAGACTGAATACTCAGATAGCCAAGGTATGCTACATGATGTAAATCCAAACAACCAAATGCTGCTATTCTCGCATGCTAAGCAGGGGAAAAACCAACTGCTATCAAAGCGTGAATTTCATGGTGATCTAAATAAAAGGTTGTTGAGTGCAGATGCCAAAGGCCCTGTTGTATGGGGAAGAGAACGTGGTACCTATTGGACAGGTGATGACTCATTAAGTCTTTCAGATATTGCTGGGAAGTCGCAAAAAATACATACGCCAAATGGCGTTATTACAGATATTGCGGTTGACTTTAATCATGGCCATGTCGCGCACTCAGAAGGGATTTCTCAGGTCAATTTGTATCATTTAGATAAATCGAATGAAAGTGACAGTTCTGATTTAATCGCGATTTCTTCTGCGGCGAAACTAGACATACTAGCGGAGGTTTCACATGATGGACACTGGTTTGCGTTTGCTTCTTATGATCAGCAAATAAAAAGCCAACGTGCGCAAGTTGAGATCTGGGTTAAGCATAGACAAAGGCCTACCGCGAGCTTACTTGCGTTGTTACCAAGCCAAGTATTTCCAAAACAGTTGCTTTTCTCACCAAAAGGGAACAACTTACTGATTGTTTCTAATCGTGGTGATACCTACTTAATTAATTTGTTTTCTAAGAAACTTGTCACCATCATTCAAGATTACAATAAAACACGGAATATGGTTTGGAGTGCTGACGGGCAATCAATCAATTATCAAGCGAGACATTCAGAGGGCACTTGGCAGTTATGGCAATACTCATTGAATGAAACGACAAATCGATTGCTGTCCAAGGATGTTCAATCTATGGATGTAGATGAGTTAGCATTGGCGTCTAAAAATCAGAGTTTTACAGGTTTTTTGGATGATGCTACGTCCTATTTGTTGAAATATACTGCACAAGATATCGACCCAAATCAGCTTCGTGCTTCGCTTCGTTTATATCAGCCAGCCTTATTTGAGAAAGGTATTTATTACGTATTACGTCAGGGTCATCAGCTGTATCTGTATTGCTATTACACTGACAGGCAAGAAAACGTGAGAGTCAGAGCGTTAGGTACGTATCTTTATGATATTAACGTTCCACTTTCGCTAAGTACTGACTGGCGAGGAGAGCATATACTTATTAATAAAGTGGATGGAATAGAAACGGACATTGTGCTGCATCACTTTACTCCAAAGACGCAATGAACGAATCAATCTCATGAGTGGACCATGCTCTAGAAAGAGCCGATTTTTTGGCCTTTAACGCGAGTGCTTTAGCTGCAGATTGAACTGGGGCTAGTTGCGCTTGATAAAGTAGTAGAGTGGGGTGGTCATTATCTAAAGCGCGTGCTTTGTTTATCCATTTATGTATCGTTTCACTTGCGGTGTTATTGCGTATCAGCTCCTTGATGAGTGTCAACTGAGCTCTGAGGTGTTGCTGTTGTGCTGCACGCTTAAGCCATTTAATGCCTTTATTTGGTGCATAATAACTTTCCGTTTTTTGTAAATAACTAAGTCCGAGCCTGAATTGCGCTGCCGCTAGATTATGGTCTGCGGCTTTATGTAGCCAATTTAGGCCAACCAGTTTATTCGGATGCGATGTTTCTGTGCTCATTAAGCTGGTGGCGAGTTTATATTGAGCTAAAGGATAATTATTCTTGGCTGCGGCTAATAATAAGGCTGCATCTGCATTATCATCTCGCCAGTGATATTTTAATAGCCTGCTTGCATTATACTTATCAGAGTTTAACCATTGAGAAATGTAATATTGTATTTTGCCGTTTCCTTGTTCCGCAGCATCAATGTGTCGTGTTATTTCTCGTTGATACTCTTTTCTTTGTGACCCCAAACTTTTGTCATATTGTTTACCTTTGAAAGTGGTGAAATGGTATGTCAAAGAACGATTGAATATCGGGGTTGTAACATCGTATTTCCAATGTGTTAAAGCATTCAGAATACTGGCTGTAAAGGTGTTCTTTGGGTGACTGTCAACAATAGATATATCTGTGACATTACCATTGTCGTCAATATCAAATTCGGCCCATACCCAACCTTCAAGTCCTAGTCGCCGAGCTTCATCTGGATATTTTGGGGGAACATAAGTTGTTCTAGACAGAGAGGGGGAGGGATTGGGCGTCAAAGCAGGAAAGAGCAGTTTAGAAATAACATCGTAAGAATAGAGCTTTTGTAATGTTTGGTACATATCGGTCATAGCATGAGGGTCATTATAACTTTGTAATACCAGCTGTGCCGTTTGTTGCGCATCGTGTGAGCCAAACTCACCAGCAAGCATGAACCATGCATAAGCACGAGGTTTACTTTGTGTGACCCCTTGACCATGTAAAGACATGACGGCCAAATTATACATCGCATCAGCATTACCTAACTGTGCCAATTGCTCGAATGAGTTATACGCAGAGCGGTAGTTTTTATTCTGGTAAGCGACAGTAGCACTATATAAATCTGCAAATACGACTTGGCTTTTAATTACTAAGCAGATGCTTAGTATGACAATCAGTCGGTTGAAATTCATAGTGCCTTATTGATTTATGATGAAAAGATAACAGGGCGGGTAACCCAATAATTTCCTTACAATCGATTGTACTGTTTTATTTTATAAATACCAGTTTCCGAGCCTATATCAGGTGGATAAAAGAAAAAGCTGATAGCAACTGCTATCAGCTTTTGCCCCGGGCAAGGAGCGTCCATCCATGGATAGTCGAATCTGTGTTAGCTAAACAATCTTCGACTAGAAGTTAAATCTAATACCAGCAACAAAGCGACGGCCATCGGCATACACACCCGTGAGAGCATGCTCGACGCCCTCTTCTTGGTAACTAAACGTATGCTCGTCTGTTAAGTTAACAGCTTCAAAAACAGCGGTAATATTTTCAGTAACGTTGTAACTCAGTGTTGCGTCAATTTGGCCATAGGCATCTTGATATCCTGGCCATGCTCTACCAGTATCATACCCTGTTCGGTAGTTGTATGAAATTCGACCGCTATATGTCTCTGTTTCATAATAAGTGCTAAAGTTGAACGTACTTTCAGATATGCCAGGAATAAGAATATCATTACCGTCAACATCTTTGGACTCGCCATCTACGTAGGTGTAATTGGCTGAGATACCGAACCCTTCAGATAGTTCAGTTTGAAAGCCTAATTCTAAGCCTTGCAAGGTGCCAGACGGACCGTTAATCGGACGACTAATCTCAATAGGCACACCGTCAAATATTTCTGTTTGCGTATTATTCCCAAGTGTTGATTGCAAATCCTTATAGAATATCGCCGCTGAGAATATGCCAGCTTCAGAGAAGTACCATTCATATCCAATATCAAATTGCGTGGCACGATATGGATCAATTTTTGAATTGCCACCAGTTCCAACACGCGTTTCAGTATTGTAAGTTGTGGCATTGGTCATTGCTGCATAGTCAGGGCGAGTCATAACTCTCGCTGCGCCAAAGCGCAGTAACATATCTTCATCAAGGTCAATGGCAAGGTTAATACTGGGTAAAATATCAAAATAGCTGGTGTCTTCTTCTTTCCAAACTTTAGCATCAGCCGGACCGACATAAGCACCGGTAGTCTGTTGTGTTTCTACCAACCTGACACCAAGGTTACCGCGCATACCTTCAACATCTATATCTGCTTTAATATAACCGGCCAAAATTTCTTCTTTGATAGCGAAGTTACTATCGTGAAGCAATCCGTATTGCCAATCTAGCGCATCGCCAGCCGCACGTGTTGTAGTGAGGTCTGTCATTGCATAATTTCGTAACGTGTCATTTGTACCAATGCCAGATAAAAAGTCACTGGGGGAGGCGAATGAATAGTCAGCTAAACTCCAGTTTAAGTCCGTTCGTGTTTGTGAACGTAAGCGAACATTTTCTCTTTTATGGTCTCGATACTTAGCACCTATCTTAATTTTGCTAAATACAGCTAAGTCAACCGGTCGTTCAAAATCAGTTTGAAGGTAGTATTCTTTATCCAATGCATCGTTGCTGTCATAACGTAAGAAGCCGAGGTCCCATTTACTGCCATCAGCAGGGTCATTGGCATAGCTGGTTCCAATGCTTTCTTTTTGTGATGCATTAAAACTATGAACGGCATTGCCTTCCCATCCCACACTCCGGTCTGTTTGTGTTCCACCAGAGCCTTCTGTGACACCTATGTGGTATGAAGAACTCCATAGTTCACCTTCATGATCTAATTTTAAGTCATATGATTTGGTTTTGAGCTTTGAATTACGAATTTTCGTTTCATCAAGAATATTATTGCCGTCAGGAGAAAGGCCCATTGTGCCCGCTTGTGCAAACTTCCCTACTTTGTCGTGTTCAACAACGTCTAAAGAGGTGTATTGAGAGTTACCATAGCCTGGAAGCCAGAGAAAGTTCTGGTTTGCATTGTTAGCCTCCATTGTTGAATCTAGCGCGTTGAAAGTAATATCTGTGTTGTCAGATGGACGATACTGAAGTGTTAAGTTGAACCCTGTTCTAATGCGTTCTTGAGTGAACATGGCTGAGCCACCACCACCAGGCGTATACACATTGTTTATTTCAGTACCATCTTCTAAGGTAATGTCACGATGTGACCAGCTCCATGCTTCGATACCATCACGTCGTAAGTTTCGTTCTTGCCTAAATACGGAAATTAAGGCTCCAAACTTTTCTTCACTGTCTTTCCAGCTATACAAACCCGCTACTTGAGGGTCTGTTTCGCCAGAAATTTCACTGTGCTGCATAAGAACTGAGCCCGCAATTTTATTGGCATCAAGATCGAGCGGTTTTCGAGTACGTACAATCACTGTACCACCAATAGACCCCTCATCGATATCGGCTTCTGGTGATTTGTATACCTCAAGGCCTGAAACAATTTCTGACGGCAACATGGTGTAGTTAAAGCCTCGGCTGGCTGACGAGTCGACCCACCAATCTGCAGAACCAACGGCTTGGCCATTTAATAGGGTTCTATTTTGATTCTCTGATGTACCTCGGATACTGATGCGCTCGCCTTCACCAAAGTTTCTACTCATTGATACACCGGTAATACGCTGTAGCGATTCGGCAACATTTTGGTCTGGAAACTTACCTATGTCTTCAGAAGTGACGGCATCGACGATAGAATTTGCGTAGCGCTTAGTATTGATTGATTTAACCACGCTGCCACGAATGCCTCGTACTTGAATTACTTCTACTTCATCTGTTTTTGCACCCGTTGCATGTGCAAATGAAGAAACTCCGGCTGTTGATGTCATTAACAGACTGCTAATGATTAAAGTGAGTTTGTTTTTCTTATTGGTGAGCATGTTTAGTCCCCTTGGTTGCATTTTATATATGTAATTGGTATTGCGACTAAGGCTATTAAACACGCTGTAAAAAATTAAATCTTGAATTGAAATGATTAATTATGAAAGATGGCTTTTTTGTTTTTAATATAATTAAAGTTAATAATATTAGTTATTTGTGTGAGTGTTATTTTTATTTTTTGCTTTTTGAGTAATATTACCCAGGAAAAAACAGTGCGCACGGTGGTTGCTTTCACAAGTAAAAATAGCGATAAGGAGGGTTTAGGCCGCTTAACGCTATTTCACATAAGTGAGTTAGAGACTCTTTTTAGGAGGAAGCGCGACATTGGCAAATATAAGTCCTGCCACTAACGACATGAATATGAGGAATGTCTGTTGTCCTATATGGTCTGCGTGTAAAAAGCTTTGTCCTTCAATAAGAGAGTTTAAACCGATATACGTCTTTGACCCAGGAACGAGTACAATGAGACCTTGCATTGCAACAATAGAAGCGGGTGCATTCACCATACGATTGAAGAAGTTACTAAACACACCGACGGCAAAGGCGCCCACAAAGGCACCGATTGAATAATCAAAATAAAGCGCTGCGCTGACACTGGCACCATAGGCTATAAAACCAGAAGCGATAGACCAACTAGCATGCTTTAATTTGGTTCGGAAGATCACGATGAGACTGGTACACAGAAGTAAAATGGCTAACCAAGCAGTCCATTTTGGTAACGGCTCAGGCTGAACAAAGTCGGTAATGCCAAAAAGAGCAAAGCCAAGACTCATTCCGAGGAATGCGCCAAAGTAGAGCTTGAACAATAGCATGAGGGCATCCATAACACGTGCTGTACCAGATACCAGATGTCTTGCTGACAGTTCAGCAAATGCGAGCGCGAGCGCTAAGCCTGGAATAAATACAATAATGGCCGAGAGCACCACGAGTCGGATATTAATGCTTGGGTCGATATAGCTACTGATGGCACATGCGCCTAATGCTGCAACAATTGCAACGAGCGGTTCTAACATATGCGTGACGCGTTTGGAGCGAGCAGACCACATTACAAAAATAAAGACTAGAATTGAGAATAACCCAGACCATAAAACGTCGTTCCAACTAGTGCCCATTAACATGGCAAAAGCAGCACCAGAAATAGAAAAAGCGGTACCAGTGAGGAGTTTACTGTATGGATTGAGCTGTTCATTAATATTGTCTAAACACGTATCAGCTTCATCAATTGATAGCTCACCAGCCAACATACGAGATACAATTTCGTCGGTATCAGCAAGACTACCTAAATCGTGGTCGCCCGGTTCTACTCGTGCGACGTGAGTGTATTCATCCTCATGGCCTTCAGACCAAATGACAAAGGTGACTGAAGTTGGAGACATAACAAAAGCCGACTTGAGATCTAAGTGGGTTGCGACTTCCATTAAATGTGCTTCAAGGCGATAAGCTGGCGTGCCATATTTATGAAGCATCTTGCCAAGTTTCACAATAAGCTTTCGTTTTTGGGTAAAGGTAGCTGTGTTCAACGGTGTTAAACCTAAAATGATAAAAAGACTACGCAATTCGTTGCGTCGCGATACCTTATATAGTTTAGTTAATTATAAAAATTAACTCTAATAATGGTAGATTTCTGCGCATTCTAATCGCTTTTATCGCAAAGTCTAGGTCATTTATCGAATTTAATTTGCATTTTTATAAGGTTGATAAATTACCCGGGTAAATATGCGCTTTCAACCTTAAAATATGCAGTTAATTTCATAAATTTTATTGTATTAACCATATGAAAATAATTGAATATTTTGCATTTATTTGATTTGGGTCCAATTTTATTCTCAATCTTCACTTATACTAGTTCTAATAGAATAGTCGTAGGGGCGAATATGTTAGGTATGATTGAAGGTATGGCGCTAGGTAAGCAGTTAAGATTGTCATTCTCATTGCTAATTATTTTGTTAGTGGTGGTCAGTGTGTCTGGCTATTACGGTTTAAGTTCGGCGCAAAGTGGCTTCACCAGTTATCGGGGCTTAGCGCTGGAAACGAATTTATCGGGCCGGATGCAAGCGAATTTACTTTATGCAAGAATTAGCGTGATAAAATATCTATCAGATAGTAGCCCTGCAATTGTTAAACAATATGACGAACGAATGGACAAGTTACAAGGTTTCTTCGTAGAAGCGCAAACGAAAGTGACCGATCGTCAGCGTCGTCAAATATTGGTAAAAAGCAGTGATTTGCTCACAGAATATGACCGCACATTCAAAGAAGTGCAAGGGCTCATCTCGCAACGTCATAATGTTGTCAATAATGAGCTAAACCCGCAAGGGAAAGACATTCGAGAGCAGTTTACACGATTACTAGATAAACTAAATAATGAACAACGTTCTCAAGAGTTATATGCCATAGCCAAAGCCGAAGAATTTTTACTTTTGGGGCGCTTGTATGTTGTTAAATACTTAGTGACGAATAGTGATTCTGATAGAAACCGTGCAGAAACTGAGCTCAAAGAAAAATTGATGCGGGCACTTGATAACACTGTGAGTCAATACCCTGAAATCTCACCTGAGCTGGCTCAAATTAAATCGTCTGTAAGAAGTTACCTCACGTCTTTTGACAAAGTTACCAGAATTATCTCAACAAGAAACGGTCTTATTTCTGCAAAACTGAATCCAATTGGTGCCGAAATTGCTGAGCAGTTAGAGGAGCTAAAACTGGGTGTCAAATCGAAGCAAGATGAAATAGGCCCAAAAGTAAAAGGTACAACGGAGTTTCTGTTGAGCTTAGTGAGTATTATTTCTGTTATAGCTGTGATTGGTGGCATATTCTTGGCCATTGTATTACCCAGAGTGATCCGTAAACCGATTGGTGGAGAACCAATTGAAATTGCGGCCGTAGCTCAGCGTATTGCTAATGGTGACTTTACGCAAAAGTTTGATGGAAAGTCTGAAAGTACCGGTATTTATGCGTCTATGGCGGCTATGTCAGATAATTTAAGCATGGCCATTTCAGGTGTGGTAAGCACGGGACACCGATTGACTGAACAAGCTCAGTTATCAGCGATGATCGCTGGTGAAACGCAAGATGTGGTGTCTCAGCAAAAAGATCGCAGCGCGCAAATTGCCACAGCTTTAAATGAAATGGCATATAGCATCCAGGAAGTCGTTAAGCTTTCAAGTAGCTCGGCATCCTCGGCGAATGAAGCAAAAGTTTCAGCTGAAGGCGGTTTATCATTGATTGAGCAAATGGTATCGGCGATTGAGCGATTATCTTCAACCATAGAAAACGCGATGCAGGATATAAAAACACTGGCCCAAAGCAGTCAAAATATTGGTGCTGTGGTAGAGGTTATTGGTAATATTTCAGAGCAAACGAATTTACTTGCATTGAACGCCGCAATTGAAGCAGCAAGAGCTGGAGAGCAAGGCCGAGGCTTTGCAGTGGTGGCAGATGAAGTAAGAAGTCTTGCTAAACGGACTCAAGATTCAACGACCGAAATTCAGACCATGATAGAGTCTTTGCAATCAGGTACTAATAAAGCGGTGGCGAGCATGAATGAAAGTTCAAGTGAAGCGTTGAATACCGTGGAGCTGTCGTCTGAAACAAAAGAATCACTGGATAAAATATTAGGTAAAATTAGTGTGATTAATGATATGAATAATCAAGTTGCAGTTGCCATTAATGAACAGTCGACAGTGTGTGAGGATATCAATCAAAACATTACATTTTTAACTGATTCAGCTGAATTGAGTGAGCAAACGAGCAATAAATCAGCGGCAGCCAGTGAGGAGCTCAAAGGGTTAGCAGGTCAGTTACAAGACATTGCTGGCAACTTTAAAGTGTAAGGTAGCACATTACTGAAGCATAACTCCACGTGTTAGGCTTCAGTAATACATATCTATGTATGATCAATGCTTGTTTTTGGCTTCGATCCATTGGGCCATATACTTGGTGCTTTGCATGGTGTGATGTTTGAGCATTTGACCGGTAAAGTTTTGGTTTCGGTGCTCGTTTAAGTGCGCAATAGTGCGTTGAATTTTTTCAAGTAATTGAGCTTCTAATTGCTGGCTATCATAGTGATGTTCGAGTAACTTGTTGCCGGCATTTTGAGCGTCATTGTAGCGTGTTGGTGATTGATACAAAGCAATGGCTTGTTGGGCAAACTCTTCTGCTGAATCAGCTATGGCGCCATGCCATGCTAGAGTTCCATGCATACCTTCGGCACCAATACTCGTCGTAACACAGGGGGTTTGCGTGATCATTGCTTCAAGCAGCTTGCCTTTAATACCTGCACCGAAACGAAGAGGAGACAAACACACTCTACTTTTTTGCATAACTTCCAGTGCGTTTTCAGCCCATCCTTTAACCAAAAAGCCCGTTTTAGTGTTGTTAAGGGCTGTGGCCTTTGGGGGAGGATAAGAGCCATAAATATGTAATTCAGCATTTGGCAGCGATTTTCTGATCAGAGGCCAGATCTCTTGTAAATACAGTACGGCATCCCAATTCGGCGCGTGACGAAAGTTGCCAATGGTCATAAAATGTTGACGCTGTTCAAAGCTTGGGACATTTTTATTTATTTTATCCAAATCGACCATAAAAGGTAAATGATGCAGTAATGTGTTATCCACTTTAAAAACAGACGCCAATAAGGTCATTTCATAGCTAGAAATAATCAAGCTCACGTCGCAGCGTAATATCGCGGCAATTTCTCGCTTCGCGAGTGAACTCATTAGGTCATTGTGTGTAAATGAGCGCTGAGCTTTATGGGCATCATGGCGTGCATTTCGTAAGCATTGTAAATCTTCAGTATCGAGGATTTTAAGCGCGTTAGGTGCATACTTATCAACTCGCCAGCCAAATTGCTCTTCCATCATAAACCGATCAAACATAACGATATCAGGTACGAACGATTGAATATACGCATCAAAGCTAGCACAATTAAGGGTAATACTCTTGGTGGTTATGTCTTCATATGATAAGTCAACCATATGCTCTGTTACTTGAGCTGGGCTGGCAAATTCAACCTGCCATTGTTGTTTTTTGAAAAACCGCAAAATAGACATCATATGACTACCTGCAGCTGATGAGTTAGGCTCTGGCCATACATAACCAATCACCAATACTTTTTTACTCATAGTGACGATTCACGTATTTGAACTGAAACATCAACAAGTGTCCTGACTGCTGGCTGCGCTTTATTAAGTATCTCACCCAGTGTCTGACAGGTTCTTTTTCCTATATCATTGGCATCAATACGCACAGATGATAATGCAGGCTGCATCAGACATGAATCTGCTAAATCATCAAACCCGACGACTTTCACGTCTTTTCCTGGGGTTAAATTGTGCTGACGCATAGCTTCGATAGCGCCATAGGCAATTACATCGCTGAAGCACACGATGGCTTTGGTATTTGGTGCTTGTGCAAACAAGGTATTAAACGCTTCTCTGCCACCTTGTCGGTTGGTAGGGGCTTCAATGATGCGCTTTTGGTCTGTGATACCTTTTAACTTTAAGGCGGAATTAAAGCCTGCAATTCGTTCATGGTAATCAGAAATATCAGCAATACCACCAAGAAACGCGATATCTGTAATACCTTGCTCTAATAAATGTGAGGTGGCTAAATGCGTACCTTTTTGGTTGTCGGGTAAAATGGTGGGCGCACTAGAGTAGGGGATTTCACGCATGATATTGATAACAGGAAATCCACTGTTGATTAAGTTATCTACCCATTCACGATCAGTACCAGGTGCAGGGCACATGACAAATGCTGCCACATTATATTCTTTTAAGGTGTTTACCACTTGTTGCTGGCGCGCGAAGCTTTCGCCTGTATTCACTAGCATAGGTACCATGCCAAGTGCATAAATGTGTTTTTCAAGCCCGACCGCTAATTGTGCTGAATAAGGGTTTGTTAAATCGTTGATCACAACAGCTACTAGATTTGAGCGTTTACTACGCAGCGCTGCGGCATCGCGGTTATAGACATATCCAAGTGTTTCAATGGCTTTTAGTACGCGCTCTTTACTCTTATCACTGACCTTATCACTTTGTGTTAATACTAAAGAAACAGTAGATTTGGAGACTTGTGCTTCTCTAGCTACATCGAAAATGGTTACTTTTTCTGGCTTATTATTTTTCATAAGAGACGGTATTTGCCTAAAGTAGGTGCTTGCTGTTGACGAAAATGCATTTTAGCGTAAATAAGAGCGTCAAAAAAGTAGTAGCGAACGTTAAAAATCCCTTATTTGGCTGCATTTTTCTATTATTCACGTATATTATGGCCAAGTTAGTCATTTTAAGTGCAGGGATTTTTACAAAATGAGAAATTGGTTGTTTTATTGCGTTATAGGGTGGTGGAGTATTACCGCTATTGCAGCAGAGCAAAGCGCAGGTTATCAAAGCCCTTCAGCAGAACTAATGAACATTGTCGATGCGCCGCTTATTCCAAAAAGTAAGTTAAGCGCTGATGGCCGCTGGTTAGCACTACTAAAACGCGAGCGAGTTGTCCCTTTAAATGAATTAAAATTACCTGAAAAAGCACTAGCAGGAGTTAAATTTAATCCCCTTACGTTTATGCGAAAATCATCGCGAGTGTATTCAGAAATAGAACTGAAACATGTAGAAACGGGTTCCATTGTCAGTCTTAAAGGACTTCCCAATGGAAAGTTAAGAGATGTAAGCTGGTCATCAAATAGTCAATATATTAGCTTTATTGTAGAACAAAAACACAGTGCTACTTTGTGGCTATATGACATTAAAACTCGTCAAACAAAACAAATGACAACAACATCTCTCAATGGTGTTGTTACTAAAAATGCATATAAATGGTTGCCTGATAGCAGCGGCTTTGTGGTGAACTTTGCGGTCAATCATGGAAAGCCGCTAATGTCTGAGAAAAGCCAAAAATTAGCGCCGATTGTACAACAAAGTAGCGGTGTGAAAGCGCCAATTCGTACTTATCAAAATTTGTTGAAAAACGCACAGGATGAAGCCGAATTCAAATTTTTTGCGCAAGGTCAACTTGCAAAATTGCGCTTGAATGGTCAAGCAAAAGTCATAGGTAAGCCAACTTACTTAAAGTCATTTTCGGTTTCTCCTGATTCGACCAATTTAATCGTGGGAATGATTGATACGCCTTTTTCTTACCAGCTACCGTACCAGCGCTTTGCATCAGTCTGGCAAGTGTGGGGAATGACGGGGTTTCCTCTTTATCAATTGGCGCTGCAGCCTTTGGCCGACAATATACCGCAAGGCTTTGATAGTGTACGCGTTGGCGCAAGAGATTTTCAGTGGCGCAAAGATAAAGGTGCAACGGTATTATGGGCTGAGGCTCAAGATGGTGGAGATATGAAAAATGCTGCTGAATATCATGACCATCTTTATACCATAAGTGCACCTTTTAAAAGAGAGCCAGAACTGTTTGCTAAGGTTAAAGACAGATTTTCCGGTATTCAGTGGGTGGATGATAATATTGCGATGCTTACAGAGTGGCAGTTTGCTAATCGTATGGTTCGTACATCTGTTATTTCCCCTCGCAATGCAGATGATAGACGAGTGGTTTTTTCAGAGCGTAGTTACAATGATGCGTATAAGCACCCAGGGCGATTTGTGACAGAGAAAAATGACTTAGGGGTTGATGTCTTAAAGCTGGTTGGAGGTCGCTATTTATTTTTGCGGGGTGATGGGGCAAGCAAAGAAGGTAATAAGCCATTTTTAGATAGATTTGATGTAAAAACCAATAGCACCACTCGGTTATGGCAGTCAGAAGCGCCGTATTATGAACGGGTACGCGCTTTATTAGATGACGAAGGAATGCGTTTTATTACGTTACGAGAGTCTAAATTGGAGCAACCAAACTTCTTTATTCGTGATCTTACATTTGATTCATTAACGCAGTTGACGCGTTTTCCTCATCCTTATCCCAAATTTAAAGGGGTAACTAAGGAGCAGCTTAAATACCAAAGAAGTGATGGTGTCGAGTTAACAGGGAATTTATATTTGCCACTTAATTATGATCCATCAGAAGGGCCTATCCCTGTACTCATGTGGGCATATCCACTGGAATACAAAAATAAAATAGTTGCTTCACAAGTAAGAGAGTCTCCATATGCATTTCCATACATTGGGTATTGGGGACCAATGCCTTATTTAGCGAAAGGAATAGCGGTGTTTGATGACCCCAAAATGCCAATTATTGGTGAAGGTACACAGCAACCCAATGACAGTTTTAGAACTCAACTCATTGCAAGTGCAAAAGCCGCTGTAGATATACTGGTTGATCAAGGTATCGCAGATCCTGACCGTATTGCGATTGCAGGGCATTCATATGGCGCATTTATGGTGGCAAACTTATTAGCACACTCTGATTTATTTGTGGCAGGTATTGCTCGCAGTGGGGCATATAACAGAAGCTTGACGCCATTTGGTTTTCAAGGAGAAGAACGTGACTTCTGGCAAGCACAAAATCAATACAACGACATGTCTCCTTTTTTTCACGTAGATAAAATTAACGAACCAATGTTAATGATCCATGGAAAAAAAGATCCAAACTCTGGCACGTTTCCTATGCAATCAGAGCGTATGTATGCTGCGATGAAAGGGCTGGGAAAAGAAGCGCGATTGGTTATGTTACCTTATGAAGGACATAGTTACCGAGCTCGAGAGAGTATTTTACACGTCCTATGGGAGCAAGAAAAGTGGATAGAAAAATACTTGTTACCGCTGCCTAAGGTGGACGAGATCAACAATATTGATTCAACTTTACTCAATGACATGGTAGATGCGGGTGAGACGGGCACTGACGTACTTTAAGTTACTCGCAGTTACGTGTGTGGTATAAGGCTATGTACGTGATTATAACGGTTGGCTTGAATTTATGGTAAGTGGCTGCATTATACTTAGTGGATGATCATGTTGGGTGTTAACGGTGCGTTTAACTTTATTTAAACATATGACTATATCAATCAATTGTGCTGTTTTGGTACTACTGATTGGACTGTTGTGTCTTAATATTGATAACAGTGCTGCCAGCAGGTTTTTAGCAGAGCCAATGATAGAGCAAACTCTATCAAATGTAGCATATGATCATCCCAGTATTGTTACTTCGAGCACAAATGCAGCCCTATTCATTCACGCTGTTCAACTATATGTTGAATTTTTCGTTATCCTATTATTGGGTGCGATGGGGTGTTTATGTAAACGTTATCACGTTTATGCACATTTAAAACATCCGCCATGGTATTTAAAGCTTGGGCTTCGGGCTGTGCATCGAGTGGGTATATGGCGAGATTCAAATGTATTAGAGAAGCAAACTAAGCATGGTTTACGGTCATTTTAATTTTTTGATTTAACACGTTTATAACGACATTCAATTAATTAATTAATAAAGGCATACCATGAATTATTTTTATCTTTTTTTACGCTTACTTGTTGTCATCCTGAGCATCTTTTTAGCGCATTATGCAGATGCCTGTGATGATCGGTTGACTATAGCACAACGTCAAAATGCCATTGAGGGTATTGGTCACGCCATGCGTGATACCTATGTTTTACCAAAAGTGGGCGAATCTGTTGCTCAGAAAATGGTTCAAAAACAGATCCAAGGTCAGTTTTCTCACATTAATACTAAACTTGATTTTATCAAAGAAGTCACTGAGCTGTTGCAAAGTTTAAGTGGAGACCGCCACTTGAGCGTTCAACTCGTTCCCAAAAGTGGTCGCGTATCACATGTGCTCAAAGAGGAGGATGAAAAACGAGTTAATAACTTTGCTTTTGAGCAAGTGCGGATATTAACAGGGAATGTAGGATACATTAAAATCCATAAGTTTCATCCTGACCATATGGCAAAACAAGTTGCTTCTGAGGCCTTCGCATTTTTATCTAGAAGTAATGCGTTAATTGTTGATTTACGAGACAGTGGTGGGGGGTCCCCTTCTTTAGTGCAGCATATAATAAGCCACTTTGTACCACAGGGCACCATTCTGTGGGATTTGCATGGAAAAGGTGGTGAGTTAGAAGCTCGAATTACCAGCTACTATATTGAAGGAACGAATTCTTTTAAAAATATTCCGCTGTACATTTTAACCAGTGATCGCGTTGCCAGCGCGCCTGAAATATTAAGTTATACGTTGAAACATTTAAAAAGAGCCATTGTGATAGGTGAGAAAACAGCGGGTCTGGCGCATTATACAGGGGCTCAAAAAATAAATGATTGGCTATTCATTCGCATTCCAATGGGTCGCCCGGTAAGCCCGATAACAAAAACAAATTGGGAACAAAAAGGGGTCAGCCCGCACTATAGAGTAGATGCAGACTCTGCACTAGATTGGACTATTAACTATCATTTATCGTCACCTAACAACAATGGCGCTGAGTAGGGTAATTAACTGCCTATTTTATGACCGTGAATATGGCGATAAACGTGCGGTACTTTGCACTTTTTAGACGTTGCTGTGAGTGGTTCATAATCACTAAAAGTATCATGGTCTATACTCCATGATACTTTTTATCAAACTAAGACTATGATGATTTTGAGCCTGACATAGAACTGCCCAACGAGGCTATTATTACCATGAATACCGCTGTCCATTGCAGGAGTGTGAGCATTTCTGCCAATATTAATAGTCCAGCCAGTGCGGCAATTGCGGGCTCTAAACTCATCATTATGCTAAAGCTCTGTGCCGACATATTTCGTAGTGCAACCATTTCTAAACTGTATGGAAGGGCGCTAGATAATAAACCAATCATGATACCAAGAGGGAGCAATTGCCAATCAAGTAATGCACTGCCTTGCAAAGCCACACCATAAGGGACGAGTACAATTGCAGCTACGGTCATACCGAGAGCAACTGTTGCGCCTCCTGAGCCTTGGTTACCTGTTTTTTTACCAAACAATATATATCCTGCCCAGAATGCACCCGCCACGAGTGCTAGAATAACGCCAACAGGATCAAGACCATCAGCACTGTTAATATCAGGCAGCAAAAGTACGATACCTAACATAGCAAATGCGACCCATAAATAATCGCGTTTACGTTTTGAGGAAAAAAGCGCGACAGCAAGCGGCCCAGTAAACTCTAATGCGACGCCAATACCAATGGGGATCCGTTCAATTGCATAATAAAATGTAATGTTCATCCCACCTAGGCATAGGCCATAAATAATAATGGGTTTCCAATTGCGAGGCAGGCGTCGCCACGGGCGAAAAATAAGGCAAAGAATGAGTGCTGAAAACCCTAAACGATAAGCTGTCGTGCCTTCTGGACCAACAAATGGGAATAGCTGTTTGGCGATTGATGCACCGGATTGAATAGTGATCATTGCACAAAGTAAACACGCAACTGCAAATAGCGCATCTTTGTTAATTGTTGGCATAAACGTACTCTAAGGACAAAGCGTAAAACAGGGCGCTAGTCTACTGTGAGATCAGCGACGCCTCAAGCATATTGTATACCTTGTTGTAAAGTTTAACTTTTGTTGTTCTGTGCATTTACAAGGTGAAACTTTTGGTTTTCTTTTTGTTTATTTTAAAGGGTTCGATTTTCATAAATTTCACTCAATCCTAGGTGTTTATACCAATCATTTTGATGACGCAACATAGCACGGTGCTTCTTAGAATTTAAGTGCGCCAGTTGATCTTTCGTGGTCATAAAAGGTCCAGCACGACAAAACGTGCAATGATTATCGGCTAAATAATAGGGTTTTGTGAGCTTGTATTTTAAGTACGGATTACATTTTCTAGACCAAACATACGTTGTGCCGCTGGTGTCTTTTACATGCTTATCTCTATCAACATTACGAATTTTATAACCATCGAACAGGGTAATATCAAATGGAGATTGCCCTAGGTATTTAATATCAAGGCCAATATTTAAGGAAGATTCTAAGTCCCACTCACAATAGGGTTTCACATCTTTAGAGGTGATGTAGCATAGCATTTCTCCATGAGGGTCTAACGCATAGCGGTCTGCAAACTGTAGAAAATATCGCAGTAGTCTGCGGTTTAACGTATTAACGGATAACGCTTGAGCATCAAATTCTCCTTTACTGGTAAAACCAGGGATCAGTGGAAACTGAAAAATCACGACATCAAAGCTTTGTTGTTTTATACGTTGCCAACTCTCAGGCTGAGTGACATCAAATTCGGTATACACTTCGATATGGTTTTCTTGAAGGACGTCGAGTGCATGAGATTGATATTTCTCTCTCAACTGCAATTCACTGTCGTATATGCTTGCCGTTAAATGCTGTGGGTGTAAATTGTTCAGTAAAGCCAGTGAAAAGCTTAAGTCGCCATCACCTACGGTTAATATCCGCCATTGCTTATTTAATATCATGAAATGCCATACTCAGTTTATTCCTAGCAAGTATATCATTTCCTTTATAGGCACGGTTCAATTTATCGGTGAACGGAGTGTATTAGGAATTTTTGAACCGATTGATGATAAACTCCTTAAAGACTCTCAGTCTTGCTGGTTGATGTTGGTCTTTAACATACATTAAATAGAATGGCGTAGAGTCTATATGCCAATCGTCGAATAATGGAACCAATAGTCCGCTATCGAGTTCGGCTTTACAGTATATTTTGGGCACTCTGATAACACCATTGCCAGCGACGGCAGAAGAGACCATAATTCTGCCATTTTTGCAGGTTAAACTACCATTAACGAACACATCTAATTTGCGGTTCGTTTTGCCATGGGTAAAGACCCAATTCTTAATACTTCCGATGATACACTTATGCTGTGTTAACTCTTTAGGTGAAGTAGGCTTGCCATACAAAGATAAATATTGTGGGCTTACATACGTATCGATTTTAATATCTGTCAGTTTTTGTGCGATAAGCGCTGAATCTTCAAGTTTCCCCATCCGAAACACAAAATCAAACTCACCGGATATGAGATCGACACGTTTACTTGAAAAATCAATTTCAATATTAATATGTGGATATGTGTTTATGAAATCGTTTATCAAAGGGGCGACAACATCTTCACCGATATAGCCGCCGATGCAATTGATCTTTATGCTCCCAGAGAGGGAGTGTGAGCTATCTACCACAGTGTCGATTGCACCAGAAATACCACTAAGTGCATTACTACATTGCGCAAAGAATATTTCACCTTGCGCTGTAAGGTGCTGAGTTCGAGTTGTTCTTATTAATAGGGTAACTCCCAGTGCAGACTCTAACTGAGCTAACTGTTTTGAAATGTACGACCGTGAGCAGGATAATTTCTCAGCGGCTTTTGTAAAGCTACCGACTTCGGCCAATACCACAAAAACGTTTATATCCGTCAAGTTTACTTGTTTGTTCATATAGACCTTATTGTTAATAAACCAAACCCGTGGTTAGTGTATGGAACTATAAGTGGTACGGTGGAGTTTATTGTCAACTAATAGGACTCAATGATGTGAATTCTAGGCTATATATCGTCAAATACAATGTCTTTATTATACTTCCCTGTAACACAAACAGTTTAATGAAAAGGTATAAGATGAAAGGTTTAGTCGTAATTACAGGTGCGAGTTCTGGTATTGGTGAGGCTTTGGCGAAGAAAATGAGTGAATTGGGTCATCCGCTTTTACTGATTGCAAGACGTGTTGAAAAGCTGCAGGCGCTCAAGCTACCCAATACACTATGTGCAAAGGTAGACGTAACGGACTGCACATCATTTCAAGAAGCCGTGAATTTAGCGGTACAAACATATGGGCCTGTGGATTTACTGGTCAATAACGCTGGTGTAATGTTACTTGGTCAGATCAACAATCAAAGTACAGCTGAATGGAAAACGATGTATGACGTTAACGTACTCGGATTACTCAATGGTATGCAAACAGTACTATCAGCAATGAAATCTCAAAATACGGGAACCATCGTTAACATTAGCTCGATAGCTGGGCGAAAAACGTTTGCTAATCACGCAGCATATTGTGGAACTAAATTTGCTGTTCACGCCATATCAGAAAACGTCAGAGAAGAAGTAGCAGAGAGTAATGTTAGAGTGATAACGGTGGCGCCGGGGGCGGTCGAGACTGAATTACTGTCGCACACGACATCGACTGATATTATTACGGGTTATGAATCATGGAAAGAAGATATGGGTGGTGCGCTGGAGCCTAATGATGTTGCCAATGCCATTTTATTTGCTTACTCGCAACCTCAGCATGTGTGCATTCGAGAAATAGTTTTGGCGGCAACGAAACAGCAGCCATAGTATGTAAGTTAAGTCGATTTGTTAAATGATATGAAGTGAATCGTTGTGTTTTCTAGATAACCTCAGGTTTGGATAAGGGTTTTGGAATAGAAAATGTTTTGAAAACAAACTTACGTACAATCCAATGATGATATTTTGTTCAATATCAAGGCGCTTTTATGCAGTAATAGCGGGCTATTACAAATGAAAGCAACGCTGAGAGTGAGAAAAATAGCTTTATTGGGCAAATTCGCTTATCCAGCGCTGAGGTTAGATAGCAAGTTACTTAATAGTAAGGTGTACGTTTGGTGTAAAGTTGCGCTACAGTCAGCATCTTGAACGGGGGCTATAGCGCTATTTAGCTCGAAAATAAGCGTGGTATTCTAGTAAGGCAAGTATTGTTTCGTATTCTATTTTGTAAAACTGACTTAGTTGATGAGACGACTAAGTCAGTTCACATTTGAACTGTAACGGCGAATAGGGGAATTATGTCAATTGGTCAAGCAAGGCCATCACTTCGTTACTCGCATTTTCCATTCTGTTGAGCTGCGCGATAGCAGCTTGTTTATCTCCGGACGAAAATAACATCATGGCTTCGACACCCGCTCGGTGCACTTCTTTATGTGGAGTATCAATACGTTTGAACGCGTTTGAGTTGCCGAATTTTTTGGCACCTTCACCTTTTAACCAACGGCCTAGACGACAGCTGGCATGGTCAGCAAAACTATCGATCGGTTGTTTATCAGCACCAATTAAGTGATTATATACATCGCCTTTCCATACAACGTGATCAAGTTTGACTGTTTGAATAAAGGTTTGTGTGGTCGCATTCATGATCGTATTTTTCATTGAACCACAGCTACTAACAATGTCTTTATATTCATCGTTTAAGTGTGAAATGCTGCCAGAAAGGTTCTGGTTTGAATCTTGAATAATGCTTACAGCATTCACGGTTAACTGTGTGGTATCAATAATTTTCTTAACTAAGTCAGATACCTCATTAGCAGATTCATTGGTATTATTGGCCAATGCACGAACTTCATCTGCGACGACGCTGAACCCGCGTCCTGCTTCACCAGCACGAGCTGCTTCTATCGCTGCATTTAAGGCCAGTAAGTTAGTTTGGTCAGATATTTTAGAAATGGTTGTCACGAACGTATTAATGTTATCAGCCATTTGTGACAAACCTGAAATATTATCTGTCATATCACCCATATTGCCAGCCAAGCTCTCCATACCTTGGAGAATATTCTTTAATGAATTCTCTGAGGTTTCAAACGACTTGTTTACTTGCGTGATAGATTGGCTTTCTTGATCAATATCAGTGAAGCTTTGCAAAACTGTTTCGCGGATCCCCTGGACTTGTGACAGTCCATGCATAGCACATTGGAGTAATTGGTTATCGGTATTATCGTTGAGTTGCGCTTGCGTTTGAACGAGCTTTTCAGTTAGGTCATCATTGTCGGCTTTGAGTTGCGTATTTTCACGAGTCAGCTCTTCGATTGAGCGCTCTAGATCTGCAATTTTTTGTTTTTGGTGTTTGTTACTAAATAGTTGATCTAACACGGCCGATATCCCTGATTAAACAATTTTCAATGCTGAGGGTATCAGTGAATTAGCTAAAGTGCTACAACAAGTCACTTAGTTATTGAGGTAAATCTATTTTGAGTTAACTAAAACTTAATTTTGGCGCGGTCGGGTTCGAACGATTTTACTGGCTTTATCAGAGTACATACTAGAATCTGCACGCTGGACTATAGTATCGGGTTGTTCTTGTGGGTTTGTTTCTGCTGTGCCTATACTCAATCCAACGCCATACTCAAAAATGTGCTCGAGTAATAAATCTCTTAAGGCTGAAACATCTAAATGGGTATTATCAGCAAAGGCAACGAATTCATCTCCTCCAATTCTAAAGCAAAATGCGTCTCCAAACTCTTTGACGAGTGAAGTAGAAAACGCCTTGAGTATATTGTCACCAACGTGATGGCCATATTTGTCATTTGCTTGCTTAAAGTCATCTAAGTCAAAATAGAACAACAGAGATTTTTTGTTACTCACGTCATTAAATGTTTCAAAACAGGCTTTTCGATTGCCAATCTGGGTAAGGGGATCATGATTGGCTTCGTAACGCAATTGTGCTTCCAGCTTTTGCCGTTGTTCGATTTCTTGGTTGAGTAAGCCAATGACACTGCGTTTGGTTAAGATCATAGCAAACATGCCATAGCAGGTAATTAAAAAACCAATATTCTTTAAGGAGGTATCGAGTACGAGTAATGGGAAGGTTGCATCACTGATAAAATCATCCGTTATATCAAGCAGCAATCCCGCGCAGTATAAAGCCCAGCCAAATAGCAGTAATTTATTTTTGAAGTGAGGCAGGCTAAGTGCAATTAAAGATGTGGTCAAGCCGAACCAGAAAATTTCCTCAAAGGTATCCCAATAAAAATCAGGCTGATTGAATTTCCACACAGTGAATAGTGCGACAATTAACCAGATCAGTACGAGGAGCCCTCTAACCACCATATGCATGCCTTTCAAATATCTTATTTATATGTATAGCAGATAATTTAAAAAATAGGCTATAACCGCGTTAACTCAACGCTTTGCGCTAACATAAATAAATGACACACAAATACCACAGAGGTTAGAACATACCGCATCTTGTGGTAATCCTTATGGTAATTTTGCCAAGTAGGCATACCACGTTCAAACACCAACAGCGTAGGATACGAAACAGCGAGGTAGCCCAGTACTGTCGGAGCATTAAAGAGTGCGAGCAAAGGAAACGGGATCACAACCAGCACAGCCATCACTGCGTGCGTGTAAGATTGTTCTCCCGCACGCCACAATGTCCCTGCCATAAACGCTAATATGCCTAAGCTGTAATAGATAAATGTGTCGATGGCTATGACCGATGTACCTAGCAACAATGGCCAAAACACGCAAGCCAAAAAGGGTAATAGGCCAAAGTAGCCAAGTTGGATATGGTTTATGAATGGGTGCATTGTTGACTCTTTATTATTTAAGGTATTCATGTTGTACGTGATCAGTATACCTTAGGCACAATGCTTACGGTACGTTTTGTCTACTTCATTGGTATTTTCGCACGAAAGGGTGACTGTTGTTTTATTTCATCCAAAATATCGATTGAGTTAATCTAAACAATCAATTTTATTTGTTACTCACAAAGCTCTATCTTAGTTACCAAGCAAAGCGAACAAGGTTAGTAACGCTAATTATTGTTCGCTAACACACTTGAATAACAGTAACTAAAAGAGAGAATTTAACTATGAGTACTTCTTTGATAAATACAACAATTAAGCCTTTCAATGCAACTGCTTACCACAATGGTGACTTTGTAGAGGTGAGCGAGCAAGACTTACTTGGGAAATGGTCAATTGTGTTTTTCTACCCTGCAGACTTCACATTTGTTTGCCCAACTGAATTAGGTGATGTTGCTGATTATTACGCTCAACTACAAGAAATGGGTGTAGAAGTTTTCTCAGTATCAACTGACACGCACTTTACACATAAAGCATGGCACGATACGTCTGACACGATTCAAAAAATTAAATTCCCAATGGTAGGTGACCCAACAGGACGTATTACGCGTAACTTCGGTGTGATGATTGAAGCAGAAGGGTTGGCACTTCGCGGTACATTCGTGATTAACCCTGAAGGTGAAATTAAAGTGATTGAAACGCATGACTTAGGCATTGGTCGCAGCGCAAAAGAGTTACTACGAAAAGTACAAGCGGCGCAATACATTGCAAGCCATGATGGTGAGGTATGCCCAGCATCTTGGCAGCCAGGTGAAGAGACACTTGCACCATCACTTGACTTAGTTGGAAAAATCTAACGAGTAAGCTGTTTATTGGGGTGGTCTCTTCACCCCTTTATTTTTATTGCTGTGAGGATCTCAAGCATGCTAGACCAAAATATTAAAAACCAATTAAAAAGCCATTTTAGCGCTATAAAAACACCAATTGAACTGGTTATAGCACTTGATGATAGTAAAAAATCACAAGAAATCAAAGTACTAAGCGATGATTTATCATCATTGAGTGACAAGATCTCTGTGATTGAAACTCACCAAAATGGTATACGTAAGCCGAGTATGGTTGTACGGTCACCGACGAAAAATACCCATATTGAATTCGCTGGGGTGCCTATGGGACATGAATTTACCTCATTGGTATTAGCACTATTGCAAACCGGAGGCCACCCAGCTAAAGCGTCAGATGATGAAATCGCACAGATACAAAGTTTAGATAGGCCACTCAATTTTGAAATATATATTTCTTTGAGCTGTCAAACTTGTCCGCAAGTTGTGCAAGCGCTGAATCTAATGGCGGCAATAAACCCAACAATATCAGCAACGATGATTGATGGGGCGTTATTTCAAGATGAAGTCAATGAGCGTAATGTATTAGCTGTCCCAGCAGTGTATTTGAATGGAAAGTTATTTTCACAAGGCGCTATTGGCTTAACGGATATTCTCAATAAAGTGGACAGTGGCGCACAACAGAAACAAGCAAAGAGGCTCAGTGAGAAAGCGGTGTTTGATGTCTTGGTTGTTGGTGGTGGTCCGGCAGGTGCATCGGCCGCAATATACTCAGCCCGAAAAGGACTGAATACCGGCGTTGTTGCTGACCGCTTTGGTGGCCAAGTATCAGACACGTTAGGCATAGAGAATTTCATCTCTGTTAAAGCAACAGAAGGTCCTAAGTTGGTAGCTCAATTAGAAGAGCATGTGACGCAATACGATGTTGATGTTATGAAAGGTCAGCGAGCAAAGCACATTACCCGAGATGATGTATTAACCATTGAACTTGAAAATGGTGGACAGTTAAAAGCTAAATCGATTGTTTTGGCGACAGGGGCTCGATGGCGCAGTATGAATGTGCCAGGTGAAGCTGAATATAAGGGCCGAGGTGTCGCATATTGTCCTCATTGTGATGGTCCATTGTTTAAAGGTAAACCTGTTGCAGTGATTGGCGGGGGAAATTCAGGCATTGAAGCGGCGATAGACCTGGCTAATATTGTCGAGCACGTAACGGTTTTAGAATTTGCGGATACCTTGCGAGCAGATGAAGTGTTGATAAGAAAAGCCAACAGCTTAGCGAATGTCACCATTATCAAAAGCGCTCAAACCACACAAGTTATTGGCGATGGTAAACGGGTAACTGGCTTGAATTATACAGACAGAAACTCGGGCAGCGAACATCAACTTCCATTGGCCGGAATTTTCGTTCAAATTGGGTTAGTACCCAACAGTGAGTGGTTGAAAGAGTCTGGTGTTCAGCTCAGTCAGTTTGGCGAAATAGAGATTGACTCTAAAGGGTCAACTTCACTGCCGGGCGTTTTTGCAGCCGGAGACGTAACAACCACACCATTTAAACAGATTATTATTGCCATGGGCGCAGGGGCAACCGCGAGCCTCGGCGCATTTGACTATCTTATTCGTTATGATAGCAATACAGAGCAAGCGGCTTAATGACTTAATTTTTACAGATCATTGCATGTCAGCTTGCTGACAACACCCAGCAATGCAAAGCCATTTGGTTTTTAATAAATTAAATGGCTTTTTTTACAACGGGTAGTGCGTTTGCTGACTGATATTGCGCGGCAGAAATAAATTGTCCAAAACTTTCACACCAAATAATGACAGTGTTAAATTCTTCAATATTAATTGCATCGGGAATGGGGACGATGAAAGAGTCGAATGTTTTAATGTCCCCAAGGTGCGCCATACTACCTTTGAATGTATGGAAGTCAGCTTCAGTTTCAATGAAGCGTTTCGCTAGATAGAGTTGGTAATCTGGACCTGGCGCAATATTGCCTTTAAAGGCTATATTATCATTGGAAACACTGACGTCACCTTTAGCAAAATGCAACAGGTCAGAATCTTTTAAAGTAGTGACAAACTGCCCTTTATATTTTGTATGTTGCGTCGCAGTCGCCAGTTCTAGCATACTGGGGCTGTTTGGTGCACTGATAATGGGTAAGGCATAAATACCACTTATGAACCCCAACACAAAAGTCAAAATAATGCATATTGACAGTTTAAATATCCGCATCTACTGATCGCCTTTCATCATAAATTTTATAGATTATAGCGTAAAGCACCTATCAAAGTGGTGCGTTTTATTTATGGCATCACTTCGGAAAAACAGATAAACCACCATAAATGATGGGTATTTTGTTTTTTTCTAGTGTTTTTATCATAGTTTAAACTGGTTTGATTAGTTTGTTTTGTAACGATTGAAATACATGGTTTTGTCAGTTGGTCGTGTGAAATTTGTGCTAATAGCAGGTTTTATTATTGTTATTATCTTGTTTTAATCAATAAAAACAATGGGTTTCGGTATATTTTATAGTTTGAGATTATTTTATTTCTAATCCTTTTTTGTGTGATTTTTAAATTAAACCAATCCCTTGTGGTTGGTTTTATCGAGTGTAGAATTCTGCGCCGTGTCTGGCTATCGGTACATATGTAATCTTTTAGTAGCGCAAATAACAAAAAACATACAAATTAGGAAGGGTTTATGTCGTATTTCTACGAAAATAGGCGTGTTTTTCAATTTAGTGCAATAACGGCTGCCATGTTAAGCAGCTCAGCGTTCGCAGTAATTGATTGTGCACCGCTGGATAAATGGCAACAAAACACCGTTTACACCAGTGGTGACCACGTTCAGCAGGACAAAGTTGCTTATAAAGCAAATTGGTGGAATAAAGCCTCACCAAAGCTTCGTTCAGGTCAGTGGCAAGAGTGGAGCAAATTGGGGGTATGCGCGTCTTCAGGGACGGCAAATAAAATTCCGAGCGTGCACTGGTTAAAGCCTGCAGCTGATATTGCTTTGGTTGAAAATGACAGCGTTATCATTGAGTTTTCAGCTACAGACTTGGATGGTTCTGTTAAGCAGGTAGCGGTATATCATGATGACGAGCTCGTACGAGTGTTAGACAGTGCGCCGTATTTGTTTACTTGGCAAGCAAAGGTCGGTGAGCATCAATTTCATGCGGTGGCATTGGATAATGAGGGTGATACGGGGCGTTCAATTAGTCGCAAAGTAACAGTAAACACGTTACCAAAAGACACTAATAAAGCACCGACTGTGCGTCTTGCAGCGCAATTGCCTTCAGAGTTGGAAGTTGGCGCGAGCATTGGCTTTACACTTCAAGCTAACGACTTAGATGAGGATACTCTCAAGCAAGTGTTGCGTCTTAATGGCGAGATACTGGTTGAAACGACTGAACTAACACATCAGTTTGATTGGCAAGCGAAAGCTGCAGGCCGTCAGGTATTTACGTTAAATGCTATAGATGAACATGGCGCTGAGTCAGAAGTGGTACAACGTGTATTTACTATAAAAGAAAAAGGCGACCAGCCAGATAGCCATGAAAACTGTCGTCCTGCCGGTTTGTATCAAACGCCTGATGTAACCCCTGCTTACTGCGATATTTACGACAGTGAAGGTCGCGAAAAAATGGGGGTGGATCATCCTCGTCGTGTTATTGGTTACTTTACGAGCTGGAGAACGGGTAAGAATGATCAACCGAGTTACCTCGTTAAAGATATCCCATGGGACAAAATCACCCACATTAACTATGCATTTGCTCATGTTAATGCCGAAAATGAAATCAGCATTGGTAACCCAAACGCCGAAAATAACGCGGCAACTAATATGACTTGGCCGGGGGTAACGGGTGCTGAGATGGATCCTGCGCTCCCTTATACGGGTCACTTTAACCTCCTAAATAAATACAAGCAGCAATATCCTCACGTAAAAACCATGATCTCTGTCGGTGGTTGGGCTGAGACTGGCGGCTTCTTTGATGAAACAGGAAAACGTGTTGCCAGTGGTGGCTTTTACACCATGACAACCAATGAAGATGGCAGCGTCAATCATACGGGTATTAACGCATTTGTTGCCAGTAGCGTTGAGTTTTTACGGACCTATGGCTTTGATGGCTTAGACGTAGATTACGAATACCCATCGTCAATGAAAGATTCAGGCCACCCTGAAGATTTTGAGATCAGCAACCAACGTCGTGCAGGGCTGAATAAATCTTATCAAGTACTGATGAAAGCATTACGTGAGGCCCTTGATAAAGCCGGTGAAACTGATGACAAGCATTATATGTTGACCATTGCTTCACCGTCATCAGGCTATTTATTACGTGGGATGGAGACTTTTCAAACTGCGCAATACTTAGACTTCGTGAATATTATGTCATACGACTTACACGGCGCATGGAACGACCATGTGGGGCATAACGCACCGCTATTCGACACGGGTAAAGATTCAGAGTTGAAGGTGTGGAATGTATATGGCACCAAAGAGTTTGGGGGTATTGGGTATTTGAATACCGACTGGGCGGTGAATTATTTCAGAGGCGCATTACCGTCAGGGCGAATTAATATTGGCTTACCCTATTACACCCGAGGCTTTCAAGGTGTTAATGGTGGGGAGAATGGCTTATGGGGTCGTGCACCGCTGCCAAATCAAAGCGATTGCCCTAAAGGCACTGGCATTGGCGACAAAAACAAATGTGGTAACGGCGCGATTGGCATCGATAACTTATGGCACGACCTTGAAAATGGTCAAGAAGTGGCCGCTGGTAGCAACCCGTTATGGCATGCTAAAAACTTGGAAAATGGCATAGTACCCAGTTACTTAGCTACCTATGGCCTGACGCCAGAGTCTGATCCTGATGATGTTATGACGGGCAAATATGAACGTCATTACGATGATGTGGCAGTTGCCCCTTGGCTGTGGAATTCGCAGAAAAAAGTGTTCTTATCAATAGAAGATACTGAGTCTATGAAGACAAAGTTAGATTACGTTATTGATAAAGACTTAGGCGGCGTGATGTTTTGGGAGCTTGCCGGTGACTATGCATTTGATGCCAATAAGGGCGAATACTTTATGGGCTCGACGATGACATCGTTGGCGTATGACACTTTTAATCAAAGTGGCAAAGCATATGGAGCGCACTTAGGGGACTCGCAGTTTACACCACCTGAAACGACGGTCGATGTGAGGTTTGTTGCAAAAGACTTCCCTGTGGGTGACCAAAACTATCCGATCAGACCTACTTTTGCTTTTACGAACCACTCAGAAATCGATTTAACAGGGGCAAAAATATCGTTCAACGTGCCAACGTCAACGTCTGCTATTTTCAAGTCAAATTGGAATGCACAGAAAAAGCTTGGGATGCAAGTTGAATTAGACAACTCAAATACCTCAGGTAACAACATTGGCGGATTTGAAAAAGAATTCCATCGCTTTTCAATCACCTTAAAAAACCAATGGGGTGGCCAGCTTGAGTCTTTCAAAAAAGGCGAAACAGTCAATGCGCAAGTGATGTACTACATGCCCATTACTGGGCCAGTAAATTTCGTTATTGAAAAAGGCGACAAAAAATATGCATTTGCTACCGAGTACCCAGCACTACCTATTGCCAGCAACGATACACCGGATCCCGGCGATGGCACCCCCCCATCAGACAAGCAATGTAATGGCATTGATGTATCAACGCTTAATACCTATCCAAACTGGCCGCGTACTAATTGGGCTGGTCAACCAAGTCACGCATTAGGTGGCGACCAAATCATTCACAACCAAGCTGTATTTAAGGCGAAGTGGTGGACCAATAGTGCGCCGTCAGACGGCGGTGCGTGGCAAAAAGTGTGTGATATTTAACCATCCTAGTTTAGCGAGCGAAAAACACACAGTCTAATTCAAGGGCCGCTGGCGGCCCTAGGGAAACTTATGAAAAAACAATTAACACTAACAGCGGTGGCGCTGGGGATCACTGTGGCTGCAATACCGCAGGTGCACGGCCACGGATATATGGATAGCCCGAAAGCACGGCAAACCATTTGCCAAGAGCAAGGGGGTTTTTGGTGGCCAAAAGATGGTAGCAATATTCCCAATGCGGCATGCAGAGCTGCCTTTGTGAAAAGCGATCATGTACAGTTTATTCAAAGGCATGAATTTGCAGCGAATGTGGCAGATTTTAATAATCAAACTGCGGTTGAATCGGCAGTGCCAAATGGCAAGTTATGCGCCGCTGGCGATGCCAATAAAGCCGGTATGAATATCGCATCTGCTGACTGGCAGCGCACGGTGGTTAAGCCAAATAGTAACGGCGATATAAAAGTCCGATATCGCGCCACTACACCCCATAACCCCAGCTTTTGGCAGTTTTATTTAACCAAACCAGGCACACCAATTAGCACAGAATCACTTCGCTGGGACCAGCTTGAGTTGGTGCAAGAGCATGGCAATGTGGCATTTTTTATGGCACCCGATGGCAAACGATATTATGAAATGACAGTTGCTATACCTGAAAAGTTTGACGGTGACGCAATTTTATATAGTCGTTGGCAGCGAGATGATGTGGTTGGTGAAGGGTTTTACAACTGCAGTGATATTACCATTGAACGCACAGATAGCACGCCTGATCCGGTGGTTTGGCACTCAGCTGGTTTTTACTTAAAGCAGGGGCAAGACGCATTAGCAGGTGACACTGTATGGCTGCGTTTGTTTGATGCAAACGGGCAGGAGCTAATTCAACAGCAATTTAAAGTAACAGAGCAGTCATTAGATTGGGCGATGCAATTGGCTCAGCAGGTTGTGCAAGATAACCCAGATTTACTTCAAATTGGTATTAAGTCAGCATCAGGTGATGTGACATTCGATCATCAAAACCTGTCGTCAAATCAAGTTTTTGTGAGTAATAAAGCGCATAGCTATAACTTAAGCGTGGTAAAAAAGCCCGTTAACACAGCACCGACAGTTCATACGCCAAAGCCATTAACAGTAGAAGAAAATACCAGTAAGCACTTGCATGTTCATGCTTTTGATGATGAGCAAAGCACGCTGACTTTTGATTGGCAGTTGCCCAATGCGCTGAGCTATACAGGGGCGGGTTCAACAATCTCAGTCAGCGCACCTGACGTGGCTGCAGACACTGAGTACACCGGGCAGGTTACGGTATCTGATGGCCTGTTAAGTAAAACGGTGCCACTTCATATCACTGTTACCAACAAGGTAACCCCGCCAACGCCACCCACACCGCCAGAGGGTGACACGTGGCAAGCAAATAAAGTTTATACCGCTGGTGATACTGCGGTTTATAACGGCAAAACCTATCGAGCTAAGTGGTGGGTAAAAGGCCAGCGACCAGATCAAAGCCAAGCGTGGCAATTAGTGACAACTGACGATAGCAGCAATGCGTGGAATACAAGTACGGCTTATCAAGGGGGCAGTATTGTGACCTTTCAAAACCATAAGTACAAGGCGCGCTGGTGGACTCGAGGCCAACAACCAGGCAGCAATGCGGTGTGGCAGAAACTATAACCACCTTATAAAAAATTAAATTTCATTGCTTTAAAAAAGCTTTAAATAATAACTATCAAAACAACATACTATAGGAAAAACTATGTTTAAATATTTACTCTCAGCGGTTGCTGTTGGGGCTGCGCTGGCAAGTGCAAGTACTGTAGCAGCACCATCAACACCCAGTATCACGTGGAAGCCACAAAATTACTCCTTTGTGGACGTGAATATTTATGGTCGTGGATCATACAAACAACTTATTCAAGCAAAAGACGAAGTAAACATTCAAATTGAGTGGAACGCTTGGTCTGGTAAAGGCGGTGATAGCTATCAGGTATATTTCGACAATGAACTCGTCAATGAAGGTCAGTTATCGCCTGGTTCTAAAAGTGGCGTGATCAGCTTCCCGTATAAAAAATCGGGTCGTCATCAACTGCAAATTGCACTGTGTGATGAAACAGGCTGTGTAAAAAGCGCCACTAAGCCGATTGTGATTGCCGATACTGACGGCGGGCATTTAGCGCCATTACCATTAAACGTTAACCCAAATAACAAACAGTTTGATACTGATCCTAATACGGTTGTTGGTGCATATTTTGTTGAATGGGGTATTTATGGTCGTAAGTTCGATGTGACGCAAATCCCAGCTGATAACTTAACCCATTTACTCTATGGTTTTATTCCAATTTGTGGTCCAAATGAGTCACTGGCTGAAATTGAAAACGGTAACAGCCTACGTGCATTAAATCTGGCATGTGGGGGATCCGAAGATTACGAAGTAGTGATTCACGACCCATGGGCAGCAGTACAAAAAGCACTGCCAGGTGTAAGCAGTAGTGATCCAATTCGTGGTACCTACGCACAGCTGATGGCGTTAAAGCAGCGTAATCCAGACTTAAAAATCTTACCTTCTGTCGGGGGCTGGACGTTATCAGATCCGTTCTTTGACTTTGACAATAAAGCCAACCGTGACACGTTCGTTAAGTCGATGCGCGAATTCTTAACCACTTGGAAGTTTTATGATGGGATTGATGTTGATTGGGAATTCCCTGGCGGAGATGGCGCTAATCCGAACTTAGGCAGTGACAAAGATGGTGAAGTTTATGTGACGCTGATGAAAGAGCTGCGCATTATGCTTGATGATCTTGAAGCGCAAACTGGCCGTGAATATGAACTAACCTCTGCGATTGGTTCTGGATGGGACAAAATTGAAGATGTTGATTATCAACAAGCTGCGCAATATATGGATTACATTTTTGCGATGACGTATGACTTTCATGGTGGTTGGAACAACGTAACTGGGCATCAAACAGGTATTTATTGCGGGTCGCATCTATCAGCAGATGAATGTAATGGCACAGGTGTAGATGAAAACGGTGAGCCGCGCAAAGGGCCTGCTTATACATTAGACAATGCGGTTAAGTTGTTGCTTGAACAAGGCGTGCCAAGCGAAAAGCTAGTAATAGGTGCTGCGATGTATGGCCGTGGTTGGGAAGGGGTGAAACCTGAAAATGCGACTATTGCAGGCAACCCTATGACGGCACCAGCTAACGGTAAACTACGTGGTTCAACGTCTCAGGGCGTGTGGGAAGTGGGCGTGATTGATTATAAGGGGCTCAAGTCTCATATGATTGGTGCAACCGAGCAGGGCGTGAATGGTTTTGAGGTTGGCTATGACGAGCAAGCACAAGCCGCATATGTGTGGAATCAGCAAAAAGGCACATTGGTTACGTACGATAGCCCACGCTCAGTGCAAGCAAAAGGCCGATATGTACGTGAGCACAATCTAGGTGGCTTATTTGCGTGGGAAATTGATGCAGACAACGGTGACATATTAAATGCGATGCATGAAGGTCTTGCTGGAAAATCAACGCCAGTTCCTCCTAAAAACCATGCGCCAACGCTTGAGTTAATTAACGAAGTAACGGTTGCATCAGGTGAGACGGTTCAACTTGTTGCGACAGCAACAGATCCAGAAGCAAAGCCTCTGACTTACCTTTGGCAGGGAGACAGTGCGTTAACTTTGACTGCTAATAATGAAACACTCGTTATTACAGCGCCAGAGACCACAAAAGATGCCGTCTATACCGTGAATTTAACGGTATCTGATGGAGTTAATGATGTAACTGCATCGGTCAAAGTAATGGTAAGTGCACCTGTCGTAGAAAATAAAGCGCCGAGTGTGGCAGAAGTTACAGACATTGTTGTGGATGAAAACAGTGAAGTTGCACTGAGCGTGGTGGCTTCTGACCCAGAAGGGAAAACATTGAGCTATAGCTGGCAAGTACCCGGTCATAGCATTGTCGGCTCTGGCAGTGAAGTGGTATTGACCACCTCAGAAGTAGAACAAGATCAACGTGTAACAGGCGCTGTTTCAGTCTCTGATGGGGTGAATACGGTTGAGCGTAAGTTTAGCGTGACGGTGAAAAATACAGAAACTACGCCAGATCCTACACCGGAGCCAGATAAAACAACATGGAATGCAAACACCGTGTATGTGGGTGGCAACATCGTTTGGTATAACGGCGTGCAATATAAAGCGCGTTGGTGGACCAAAGGCGCTGTGCCAGGTAATGGCGGTGTATGGCAAGAGATCATTCCTGATGACGGCACGGTTCGAGATTGGCGCAGTGACTTAGTCTATACCGGTGGCGACCAAGTTAGCCACAATGGCATTAAATACCAAGCACGTTGGTGGACACGAGGTCAAACACCGGGCAGCAATGCTGTTTGGCGCAAGCTATAACCTAAAGTCTATTTAACTAACACACGATTGGGGCAAGGAGGCCCTTTTTACAAAAACAAAAATTATAGAGATCATTATGTTCAAACTAACCCCAATCGCGCTACTGGTTGCTGCCAGTAGTTTCCCGCTTTATGCCACTCAAGCTACGCAGATACATACAAATGTAGAATTAAAGCAAAAGCTTATGGATGTTTTTTCACCTCAGCAAAGCCAGTTCTCTGCTCAGGGTAATAATGAAACGTCGTTACAATTTAAAGCGCATCAGCGCTCAGCAGATGGCAAACACATCCGCCGCAGTCAACATTATCGCGGCGTGCGTGTGTACGGTGGTGAAGTTGTCACTCATCATGACGCTGAAAACTATGTAGGCGCATTAAATCATCGCCAAGGTACAATTAAGTCAGTGAGTGGCAGCGTGGTTGAAAATGTCTATGTTGACGTGACTGCTCCGAGCTTTGACGAGTCGCAGGCCATTGAGTATGGTCGTCAAAATGTGGCGAATATACAATTTACCAATGATGAACACGCAGAGCTGGTGATCTATCCGTACCAAGAGAGCTTCCGTCTTGCCTATATTGTTACATTTTATGCAGAAACGCTTGAGTATCCGACTCGTCCCGAGCTGGTGATTGACGCGCAAACAGGTGAAGTGTTAAGCCAAAAAGAAATGCTAGCCCATGCAAAAATCGGTATGGGACCAGGCGGTAACGAAAAAACCGGTAAATATTATTTTGGTGAGTCAAAAGCCAAATTTAACGCGACCGACTTAGGTAATGGTCACTGTGCAATGAAAGATCGCGATATCCGCGTTATCGATATGGAGCACGGTACAACGAATACCCATACTTTTGAATTCCCTTGCTTTGAAAATACCCACAAAACCATCAATGGCGCATATTCACCACTCAATGATGCGGTATTTTATGGTCAAGCAACCCTAGATATGTTTCATGAATGGTTCGATAGTCGCGCGTTGAGTAGCGATTTGGTGATGCGTATTCATTATCGTCAAGACTACCTAAACGCTTTTTGGAATGGCAAAGAAGTCACGTTTGGCGATGGCGATCATCGTGTATATCCATTTACGTCCTTAGGTGTTATTGCCCATGAGGTTGCGCATGGTGTGACACATCAAAACTCAAAACTTGTATATAGTGCACAATCTGGTGGCGTTAACGAATCGTTTTCAGATATGACATCTGAAGCGTTGGAATGTTATCTGAGTGAGCAAGCTGATGGCAGCTGTGTAGTTGATTGGAAAATTGGCGCACGTATTTTTAAAAACCTTGATGCGATGCGTTATTTAGATATGCCAAGTAAAGATGGTCGCTCTATTGATCATGCCAGTGAATATAAAAATGGATTAGACGTCCATTATAGTTCAGGGGTGTTTAATCGTGCTTTTTACTTGCTTTCTACGACTGAGAATTGGGGCGTAAAAAAAGCGTATGAAGTGATGCTTCATGCTAATAAAAATTATTGGGTTTATAACGGTAATTACGAGTCGCTAGCGTGCGGTGTTACCGCTGCAGCAAAAGACTTTGGTTATGATATCCAAGCGGTAGGGGATGCGTTTAGTAAAGTGGGTGTATTTGCTTGTACCGACAATAAAGCGCCAACCATTGATATTACCAGCCCAGTTAACAACAGCCGCCATATTGTGGGCACGAATATCGAGTTAAAAGCACTCGCAGAAGATGAATATGGCGAAGTATCAAAAGTGGTATTTAGCGTAAATGGTCAGGTTTATAAAACACTGACGTCAGCACCTTACACAACACAATTTCAAAGTAACACGAAAGGTGAGTATGTCGTCACAGCAACCGTCACCGATAATGAAGGACTAACAGTTAATGCACCTACTGTGCTATTTAACTTAATTAACCCAAGTGATTGCGATACGGCGCAGTGGCGAGCTGGTCAAGTGTATACACAGGGCAATAAAGTGGCCTTTGAAGGGTTTGAATATACCGCCAAATGGTGGAACCGTGATCAAAGCCCAGCCACAAATGCGAATGCATGGGGGGTGTGGAAAAAAGGATTAGAGTGTGGCTCAGATTCAGAACAACCGAATCAAGCACCGAGTGTACGGTTTATAAGCCCAAACACGACTAATAGTACCGTAACGATGGGCGACAATGTGACCGTAAACCTAGCTGCAAATGATATCGATGGCCAAGTGGAACACGTTAAAATTAGCGTTAATGGCGTCCTAATGACGAACTTAAATACAGTACCTTATCGTTTTAACTGGCAACCTGATGCAGTCGGTACTTATCGTATAAGCGCTGAAGCAATGGATGATAAACAGACTAAATCAGACATTGCAGCTGTGACTGTGGTTGTTAAAGAGGCTGACTCAACGCCAACTGCACCCAGTGTTACTTTACTCTCCCCTAGTAATGGCAGTGTGTTTGAGCAAGGCAGTATTGTACCTCTGCAAGTAAGTGCAACTGACAAAGATGGGGACTTAAAACAGGTGATTTACTATGTTAATGGGGTTGAAGTGGTGAGTCATGAAGGTCCATATTGGGCGAATATTACACTTGATAGCAATGGGCAATATCAGGTCTATGCGATTGCAACAGATGCCCTTGGGTTAGCCTCTCAGTCGCAAACACATCAATTTAGTGTGGTGGCAAAACCAACTGATTGTGAGCTTGATAGTTGGCGAGCGGCCACAGTTTATACTGCGGGTAAAAAGGTCAGTCACGAGGGCTTTATTTATGAAGCAAAGTGGTGGACGCGCAATCAAAACCCAGCCAATTATTCATCTCAGTGGAGCGTGTGGAAAAAGCTAAATAGCTGTAAATAGAAGCAGGTTATGAGTAGAAATAATTAGTAGGAATGTAAAAAAGCGCAGTGTTTAAACACTGCGCTTTTTATCGTTACAACAAGTAGCATCGGTAAATATGACACTAATGTTGCTATTTAGTTCAAATTGAAATATTAAAACTTCCAAACAAGTGTTAGACGGGCATCTCTGCCTGGCTCAGCTAAGCCAGAATCAACTGGGCCAAGTGCTGCATAGGTCGCGTGGTCATAGTAAAACTTATCAAAGATATTTTTGACTGCGGCTTCAACTACCAGCTCTTCGCTACCCATGACATACCAAGTTGCCTGTAAGTCATGTGCAGCATAGCCTGCTTTTTCAGGGAGAGCTTGGTTGCTCCACACATTCACCCCAGAATTGGTTAAACGTTGCACAAAACGGCTATTCCAGCTCACCTCTAAATCATCCGACACGGTGTAATTAATACCAGCAGTTAAAGTATTACCAGAGCTAGTGCCAATTGACCAATCTTGGTCACTAATTGCAGTGCCACTGAGTGCCGGGTTAACGTGGTTTTCCCATTTAGGCTTACTGTGGTTATAGTTTACATTAATGCTTGTATCGTCAAAGCGGTAACGTGCTTGCAAATTATAACCACTATTTTCTATATCACCCACATTGGTAAGCAGCGTGTGCTCAATTGAATCGTTATTTTTAACCGTTGAAACAGCATCTTTAATGGTTGAATCAAACACATTACCCGTGACGGTTAAGCGATCGCCTAAATATTTAAAACCAACTTCGAAGTTGTTAGCTTGCTCTTCTTTTAAATTGATATCGTTGTCATAATAACCAAGTACAAACAGTTCTTTTACTTTTTGACCGCGTAGCGCTTGAGCAAAGCCTGCATTGAGGGAGAAAGCATTGGTAATGGCGTAGCTCATGTTGATGTTAGGGCTAAAACCGTTGGAATTCATTGTCACACCATTATCGTCAACCAGCTCGTAATTGTCGTAACGTACACCTGTGCTAATTTGAAATTGCTCTGTGATATCAATGTAGTTTTGCACATATAATCCAAAAACTTTACCTTTTTCAAGGCCTTCTGTTGCAGCGTTGGTACCTATGTTCTGTAGTTTCGCCTCATCTGAACGATAATCAACTCCTGCAACAATTTTTGTATTGCTCAGCTGTGCGGTATTACGTAAGTCAAAACCAGTTGAGTCATACACTGCGTGATAGGTGTTTTGAACCCCTTTATGTAGTGGATGAGCGTGCGTAATGAAGTTTTCAGTATCAAATACATTGAGGTGTAAATTGATCAGCGCGTCATTTGGGTTGTATGTATAGTTAATTGTGCTGGTTGTACGCTCACTTTCTTGTGGTAGGGCGTAATTTTTTCTGCTCGGATGCCAATGTGCACGCAACAAACGTGTACCATTGTCTTGGCGCATGTCATAACTGGCTGAAATAGTTTGTGTATTGCTCAGTTCACCGGTGATTTTTGCGAATCCAACTTCTTGCTCTGACGCTGTGTAAGCAATGGTGTTGCCTTTGCCATCTTCCATGTCTTTAGTATCGCGTTTTAGCACAGTTACTAAGCCAGACCAATTGTCATTAATATGACCATAGGCGGTCAGGCTGGCTTTAAAACCTTCGCTGTTGCCATAGTAGCCAAGCTTAATATTACCACCAAACTGCTCATCACCAGAGAGTAAGTCGCTGGCATCTTTGGTTAAAAAGCGGATCGCGCCCCCTAATGCACCTGAGCCAGACGTCGCATCACCAGCACCTGCAACGATATCTACTTGCTTAAGTAGTTCAGGCTCGATAGTTAATCGGCCTTGATGGTGAAATAAATAACCCGCTTGCAAAGCACCGTCAATAGACACATTTAGCATGGTGTCTTCTAAACCACGTACATAAATCTTTTGTGCAATAGGATTTGAACCACCCACTGAAACTTCGGCTTGGCTTCTAAATATGTCGCCTAAGTCATTGGCTTGAAGTTGTGCCATTTGAGCTTGACCGATGATCTGATCAGCATCAGATACTTTGCCATGAACTTCAATGATTTCCATTTTATCTGACTGTTCATCGGCCAGTACTGGGGTGCTAACAAGAGCGGCAGTGGATAAAGCTGCCATTGCGATATAAAGAGGAGAGCGAGAGAACTGCATGTGAAATTGCCTATTTTGTAAATGCGAATAATTATCAATGTCGTGTATTATTCATTGTTTATAAGGGAACCGAAAGGACTTTTACAACTGTTACATTTACGGTGACAGTTTATTGAGCGATATCGAAATGGTTAAGCCACCTGCATCTTGATTATGAGCCGAAATATGACCACCTAGGTGGTGTATGTGACGTTTACACAGTGCTAATCCAAGCCCAAAACCATTGCTCTTTTGTGCTGAAGTTACGCGATAAAATGGCTTAAATATATCGTCTAATGCATCGTTTGGAACGCCGCACCCATTATCTGTAATGTGTATTTCATGCGGGTTGGGCATGGTTACCGTGATGTGGTTTTTTGCATAGCGGCTGGCGTTTCTTAACAGGTTTTCGATAACTTGGCCCAAAATGCGACTATTACTGTGTATTTTTAAGCTGCTCGCACAGTGTGTGAAAAATTTTATGTGGGGTGCTTCAAATTGCACATCTTCAATAATGCTATCAATGAGGTCGATTAAATCAAAAGTATCCAGATCAATATCTTGACGCATTGTGGCTGATTCATTTTCTAACCAAGTGAGTGTCAATGTATCTTCGGCGAGTGTACGCATGGCTGTGCAGTCTTTGCGAATTCGGGCTAACATATTCTGTGTTTCTATAGCATGCTCCGCACAATTCAAAGCGGTTTCGACTCTCGCAATGGGGGTACGGATTTCATGGGAGAAATCAGCAATAAACTGCCTTTGAGATTCGATGGTATGTTCAATACAGTCAGCCATTTGATCAAATGTTGCGGCTATTTTCTTAAATTCACTGTCGGTAGTTGAAATTTTATCACTGATACGTGTACCGAGTTTACCCGCAGCAAAGTCTTGCGTGGCATGTTCTAGTTGTTTTAAAGGCACCATAATTGCGCGATATATGAGGATGCAAAATCCGGCTAAAAAGATCATGGGCAAAATAAACTGCAAGGTTAAGTATGCGAGCTTCCAATAGTCTCCCGGTCGCATATGGGCTGGGAGTTGAATAAGAAAGTGTGTTTTTTTATCGGCAAAAGGCACGTCCATAATGGGATTGTAGTTAAAGTATAAGTGTATTTTCCAAGAGACATCGCGGCCAAGAGAAATATGGTCGCTAAATAAGGGAGTAAGCGTGCTGTTTGCCACGGGCGTGACTTGTTTTTGCACCACGGCAGCCCATGTATTTTCATTTTGCTCAATTGTGTCTACGTACTGTTTCAGTGTTTCTAAGTCACCAGCCAAATATAGCTTTTCGGCATGCTGACCATAATGTCGTAGCGTGTTTTGATGGCGCATTTCAAGTTGACTCATTTTAATTTCAGTGTAACTGGCCAGTACGTCGATGAGCCAAAAAAGAGAAACCGCGCCGGCAATAATGAGCAGACACAGTTTTGTAAAAAAAGAATGTGTTTTTAACGGATTACGCATTAAAAGAGTAACCCCGGCCATGTAATGTGGTGATTGATTCAGCACTCATACCGACGGCAATGAGCTTTTTTCTAAGCCGACTAAGGTGCATATCGAGACTGCGGTCATAGCGACTGAACTGACGTTCTAACACTTGTTGGTATAAGTAAGGCTTACTGAGCGCTTCACCGGCATGTTCAGCGAGGTGCCAAAGCAGCTTAAATTGTATGGCGGTCATTTCAATGTGTACGTCGTTAAATTGGGCATGAAGCTGACGTTTGTTCAGTGATAGCCCATTTGTTTTAAGAACATAATTATTGGGGTTTTTTTCTGTGTGTTGCGAGCGACGTAAAATTGCTTCAACACGCAGTATTAACTCTTCAATATTGAAGGGTTTAGGTAAGTAATCATCAGCACCCATACTTAGGCCTTTAATTCTATCTTGTTCAGCCCCGCATGCTGATAAAATCAGTACTGGGGTTTGTTTACATTTACGCAATTGTGACAGTACCTCATAGCCCTCTATGATGGGGAGTCTAATATCGAGAATGATGAGTTCATAATCATGTGCTAATGCTTGCGTTAAACCCTGTTCTCCATCGTGGACACAGGTTACGTTAAATCCTCGTTTTTCGAGTAATGCACACACTTGCTGATTTAATAAAGGATCATCTTCAATAACCAAAATAGGGGCTGACACGATACAATTGCCTATCTAAATAATAATGATTGTATTTTACGTGTATTGTTCGGGTGCAATCAACAGTCGGTTTCAGATAATTGAAATTCAATAAAAATCAAGTTGGTAAGGCTTGCGAATTGTTCATGTAAAAACTAAGTTAACTAGTTCCGAATGCAATAAAGGAACAACAACATGTATAAGGTAATTTCTAGTTTATTAGCGCTGGGTATTGCGGCGACCGTACAAGCTCAGTCATTACAAGCAACCCATTATGCAGTTCAGTATGAAGGGCGTATTGTTAAAAGTTATGACAGTGGACAAGTCCAATTTAATTGGCCTGGTAGTTATTTTAAAACCAAGTTAATAGGTCGCAGTATCGACATTGAATTGACGGGTTATGGCGATCAATTTGATATATTGGTTAATGGTCGTTTTCATAAAAAAATAGTGACAGACTATTCAGGTCAACCACAGTCTTTTGAGTTATTTAGTCAAGAAACTGCCAGTGAAGTGTTGGTTGAGGTGGTAAAAAGAACTGAAAATTATGAAGAGTTTGCCACAATTCATGGTTTTAATGTTGACGGCCGTTTAGAGGGCGTGTGGCAAAACCAAAAGCATATTCTCTATATTGGAGATTCAATCAGTGCGGGGTTTGGCAGTGAATCAAATAAACGCCAATGTACTTGGAGTGAAGTGGTTGAAACCAGCAATGCCCGTCTGGCGTTTCCTTATGTTACATCGAAGGCGTTGAATACCAGTTTTACTCAAGTCTCTTTTTCTGGTTTAGGCCTTATTCGTAATTGGGCCGGCAACCAAACTCACCATGATTTAGCGTATTATTATGACCGAGCGGGTGGCGTATACGGCACGAATAAACTCTATCAAGATACATATCCTGACTTGATAGTTGTAGAAGTGGGTACTAATGACTTTAGCACAGACCCTCAACCTCATGAACCATGGGATGATATAACGCAGGTGCAACAAGCATGGGTTGATGAAATGGTGAGCTTTGTAGGTACGTTGCGTAGTCGTTATCCAGATCGAACAATTGTATTTATGCCACGTCCTGCCTATCCATATGATGTGATTATTTCATCTACAGAACAAGCCATTAAACGGTTGCAGCAGCAAGGGGAGTCGAATCTATATTCTCATAGCTTTAATTCTCAACTGAGTGGCTGTATTTGGCATCCAACAAAAGCCGAACATCAACAAATAGCGTCTGAGTTAGTAAAGTTTATTCATGACAAAGAGTTACTGTAGGTTTTTTTGTTCACAAGGTTAGCTGTGGCATAGCATCGAGTGCTATATAACAGATGCGGCAAGCATGTACGTCCCTTTTTCGTACACGCGCCGCATTTTTACTTATCGGGGAATGAGCACATTTAAATTAAGGTTTTGGTTCTACCCACAATACACCCACTTCTTTTTTAGTTACTCGCACCGCAGTCCCTTTTGAAATGGGGTTTTCAGATTTTAGCTGCCACTGAATACCTGAATAAGCGTGCTGTACGTTAGCTTCATGGTTTAATTCATGCTCTAACGTGAATTCAATATCAGCAAAATCACTGTTAACTTGCTTACTGTCAACATTCTCTTGCATACGCTTTAGCGGTTTCCACAATAACAGTGCAAAACCAAAAGTCAGTATGGCGTTAACCCACAACGCATTAAGCCAGTTGGGTTCGAGTAAACCTGCATACATCATACCGCCAGAAAACACCAAAGAGAGCCCCAGAAACAGCAATACAAAAGTGGCAAAACCCAGTACAGCTACTTCGATGATCAAAGCCAGAATTCCTAGAATGACTAATGCTTGTGCAGTATTCTCAATAAAGTAGCTCATACAACTTACCCCTTTTGTTTGCTATTAAGGCTATTGATGATCGACATGCCTTGAGCAACAAGTGAACTGGCATCAGTGCCGTTTTCTGGTAGCAATACCACAGAAGACTCTTTAGCAATGGCTTCTTTTGCAGCAATGGCTTTGGTCGCCAAGTCGAGCTGTATGGCTTTTTGACCTTGTTCTGTATCTGCGGCTTCACCTACTTTACGTAACGCAGCGGCTTGTGCATCGGCAACGGCAATAATAGCTTGAGCTTCACCTTCAGCGGTGAGGATTTGCTCCGTTTTATCAGCTTCAGCTGCTAAAACTTGTGCTTGCTTTTTACCTTCAGCGACGTTGATGGCAGATTGTCTATCACCTTCAGATTCTAATATTTGTGCACGTTTGACACGTTCAGCTTTCATTTGCGCTTCCATTGCTTCCATAACTGATTGAGGTGGGACAATGTCTTTTATTTCATAACGTAGTACCTGAATTCCCCAAGGCTCTGATGCTGAGTTAATGGCTGACACAATATTGGTATTGAGTAAATCTCGTTCTTCAAATGTTTTGTCTAGCTCCATTTTACCTAACTCACTACGCATCGTTGTTTGCGCAAGTTGCGTGACGGCAAAAATGTAGTCGTCTACCCCGTAAGTTGCTTTATATGGGTCTAATACGCGAAAGTAGAGCACACCATCCACAATAAGAGAAATATTGTCTTTGGTTATTGCTGATTGAGAAGGTACGTCGACGGCTTGTTCTTTTAAACTTCTATCTGCAGAAATGCGGTCAATAAATGGCACGATAAAGTTAAGCCCTGCTTCTTTTGTTGATTGATATTTACCAAATCGTTCAACGACCCATGCTTTATTTTGAGGAACGAATTTTATACCGCTTTTTAAAACGATGATGACAAAAATAAGTAGTGCAACTTCTATATTGAAAAGAAGATTAAATATTTGCGAGACTGGATCCATAATGTTCCCTTATATGTTATCGAGTGTATGTTCAGTTGAAAATTATAGAATGACTGAACGTGAGTAATACCGAGAGTTTACGTTACCATTGGCAGTTTGAAACGCCAACTTTAGTTGTGTGTTGGGTCGTGGTAGCAGAGCATGTAAATAGAATAGGGCATTATCAGTATAAATGCCCTATGAGTTTTTAGTTATGTGTATTAGCTGTACAGTTTGACGGGCGAGAGTTAACGGCATTTAAGCCAATTGCAGTACATAAAGTTGGACCCGAATGTTTACCTGCGCCGGCAATCAGCATGGTTGCTTCTTGTGGTAATAGTGTCTTATCGTTTGTGAGTGTTTTTATATTTTTTTTATTTAAAGATAATTTCATCGTTCAGTCCTTTATATCGGTATAGAGCTTATATTGATAACGTAATTTATTTATGAAAACAAGGATTATTTAGCTTTTAGGGTTAAAGGTAATCGCTAAAATTTCTTGTTTGTTACTGTCGGACCAAGCCAGTTCAGCGGCGTTTGATTGTGGCAGCCATTGATAAGCGGTATGTTCGTTTGGGTCGAGTACAACAGGGGTTGCTATGGGCACACAGATGCTAAATACGTACTCTGTATTTATTGTGGCATTGCTAATATAGCGATGTCTCCAGCACTGTCTTATTTCGTAATTATTTGTTTTATTATGGTTATAAATATCTATTCCGAGTTTTAGCGCATCAATGCCTGTTTCTTCTTTGAGCTCTCTATACGCAGTTTGTGTTGGTGTTTCATGTTCATCAATTCCTCCAGTTACAGATTGCCAAAAAGTAGGGTCGTCGGTACGGCGGATCAATAAAAATTCGTTGTTTGTATTGTAGATCACGACTAAAACAGAATAAGGCTTGCGAAGCGTCATTATTGAGGACCATGCAGAGATTTAGCTCAGTTTACCTTAAAAATATCTAAGAAGGGTAAACTTTACATGATTGTTGGAGAGCAAGATAACGGCTTTCTTTAAGTGAACTGGGTAAAAAAAAGGCAGGCCATAGGCCTGCCAAACATAACTACACCCTTTAAAGTGTGCTAAGGAAGATAAAAACCAGCCAACGTCCTTGTTGACTAAAACTCTACTCATTGAAGTTCACTAAGTGCCTAGAGAAATATGCCCTTAATGTGGGACACATGCTAAATTAATGATGATTAGTTGTAAACAAAAATAATCAATTATTTTAATTGTGTGTTTATTTGTTAACCTATTGTGCTGTTTTTTGTACTGTTAATTATCATGAAATTGCTTTTTGCTTGTTTTAAGTACAGCTAACCATATGTTTTTCTAACTTTTAAAGGTTTTTTTCAAACATCTTGGAAAATTCGTTGATGTGTAAATGTAAATTACTTGTATTAATGCATGAACTTGGAAACATATCGAAAATATTTAGTTGGTTTTGGATACTGTTTTTACGATAAACATCGTGTTCTTCATGATTGTTCCATAATTTATTACTACAGTGGCGGCTGTAACGTAGCAACACTCATTATGAGAGTAAGCGCATTACTTTTCCTATAGTATGTAGGCTCATGGATGGGCCTTTTTATTGTTTTGTGACTTTAGCGCACTTAATGGAAGTTAAGTGGAAGCAGCGTGTCAATGTGTTTATTCCCTCCAACTCGACTCAAGATCAACACTCATTCGTCCCACACAAGTTCGACACTCATTCGTTTCACACAAGTTCAACAATTCTTCGTCGCCCTGACGTAGGTCAGGGTCCATGTGTATATTGGAACTGATGTGTGCGGATCCTGAACCAAGTTCAGGAAGACGAAGTGGGTTATACTAGGCTTTGGCATGCCTTTTATTGTTGAAACATTCAAGTTTAGCATCTACTCGTCTCGCACAAGCTCAACGCTTCTTCGTCGCCCTGACGTAGGTCAGGGTCCATGTGTATATTGGAACTGATGTGCGTGGATCCTGAACCAAGTTCAGGAAGACGAAGTGGGTGAACTAGGCTTTGGCATGTCCTTTATTGTTGAAACATTCAAGTTTAGCATCTACTCGTCTCGCACAAGTTCGACACTCTTATCGTTTCACACAAGCTCAACACTTCTTCGTCGCCCTGACGTAGGTCAGGGTCCATGCGTATATTGGAGTAGATGCGTGGATCCTGAACCAAGTTCAGGAAGACGAAGTGGGTGAACTAGGCTTTGGCATGTCCTTTATTGTTGAAACATTCAAGTTCAGCATCTACTCGTCTCGCACAAGCTCAACACTTCTTCGTCTCGCACAAGCTCAACACTTCTTCGTCGTACACAAGTTCACACTCATTTGTCGCACACAAGCTCAACACTTCTTCGTCGCCCTGACGTAGGTCAGGGTCCATGTGTATATTGGAGTAGAAGTGTGGATCCTGAACCAAGTTCAGAAAGACGACGTGGGTTATACTAGGCTTAGGGAGGCTTTTTATTGTTGAAACATTCAAGTTCGACACTCATTCGTCTTCCAGAAGTTCACACTCATTCGTCGCACACAAGCTCAACGCTTCTTCGTCGCCCTGACGTAGGTCAGGGTCCATGCGTATATTGGAGCAGATGTGTGGATCCTGAACCAAGTTCAGGAAGACGACGTGGGTGAACTAAGCTTAGGGAGGCTTTCTATTGTGGGTCCTGAACCAAGTTCAGGAAGACGACGTGGGTGAACTAGGCTTAGCGAGGCTTTTTATTGTTGAAACATTCAAGTTTAGCATCTACTCGTCTCACACAAGTTAGACACTCATTCGTTTCACACAAGTTCTTCACTCATTCGTCGCACACAAGCTCAACGCTTCTTCGTCGCCCTGACGTAGGTCAGGGTCCATGTGTATATTGGAGCTGATGCGTGGATCCTGAACCAAGTTCAGGAAGACGAAGTGGTTATACTAGGCTTAGGGAGCCTTTAATGTGGATCCTGAACCAAGTTCAGGAAGACGAAGTGGTCAATATACGTTCAGTGAGGCTGTAACACTGAGCGTAATCGAGCGCGATATCTCAAAATAGTAATTGAGTGCTAAAAATTATAGCTGATGTTCGCTGACGTAATACTGTAGTCTTTGCTATTGAAATAGCGAACATTAGTTGCCCATTGACTGTTGAAGTTGTATCCGAACTCAGCAGATAAAATTAGATTCGTTTCGCTTCCTTCACTTTTTACACGTTTAATATTAACGCTTGAATCTGATTCTGCACCAATACCTGCTTCTAGATAGAATTGATCGATGTATTTTCGATAGTGCACTTTAAACGTTAACAAATCGACTGAATCGCTTTCTGAAAATGGTTCGTCATACACTACGTTAACAGTACCATCTTCAGTAATGTGGGTATAACGTTCATGGCCGTCTACGTCTAATGATATTTTACTAAGGTAACCGTGGATATTTAAATATGATGTGTCACTTAATGTGATCATTTTACCGATGCCAAGCTCAATGAAATCTACATCTATATCAAAATCGCTGCCGCCAGAGATTGATTGTTGATTGTGTTCTAATGCAAAGAAGCCGCGCATATCGGTTGTGAGCTGTCGGTATACGCCAGTTAGATAAAAAGCGGGGAAAGCACTTTTAACTGAGAGCTGTGGGCCTTTTACTTTTAGGTCGTCTAGATCAGATATATTGAGTTGTGAGTAACCAACTTCCAATGAAGTAGAGGGGGTGCTGTGAGCGTGCGTTGCTGCAGCCAAGCAACTGAAACTTAGTATTAACCTTTTCAAAAGTACAAACCTTTATAACATTTAGCCGCACATAATACCGAAGCCGATAGATGCTGTAAATATTGACATAGCCACCTGAAAAGTCGCAACACCTTTTGGCTGGTTTATAGCGCAAAATTGTTGCCAGTTATTTTCATGGCCGCCCTGAAAGCGTTCACTAATTTAACAAAAACGGAATTTTAAATTGGCAATAAATTATGATGTATTTTGCAATATACGAATGAAAGTGCATTGCAAAATGGTGCGGGCCTAAATTTAGGCGCACTATTTTCTCACCATAAACACCGCGTTGTTTAATTATGTTAAGTTTTTTGTTTATGTAATTAGTTGATTTTAATTGTTTTATTTACGTACTGGCCAAACCGTAAAGTGAACACTGATTTTATGCTGTGAAAATGACATTGCTCTGATCACTGGCATGAATATTTAACTGTTGTGTATTACCAAACACCTTTATGTTCCTGCTTTTAACTAAGCGTTGTTGGAACACCTGTATTTATTGGCAAAGCAGAGTGATAACGCTGAGCTTATTGAGTAATTTTATTAGGTTGGAGAGCAAACATGATTTTGAGATATATGTTTATTGCTACAAGTGTATTTTTAGCTGCATGTGGCGGTGGTTCCCAAAGCGATAGCAGCACACCAGCATTAACAACCCCCAGTTCTGGTCAAGATACACCACCACCCGTTGTAGAACCTGAGCCGGTAACTGAACCAGCGCCAGAGCCTAGCATATTGAGCCTCGAAAACGTGACCGTTCCTGCGCAGTTCGATTGGTCTATGTATAAAGACGACGAAGTGAAAATTAAAACCGTCAGCACAACAATGCGGCCCGATGGTGCACTTGCTGGTATTGGCGGCAAGCACTTTATGAAAATTGTGGCGCTTGATGCAAACCGTAATGAAGTTGAAAACCCATTGCAAAAAAGCTTAACAGATAGAACCGGAGAAACACGCACCAAATTAAAATTCCCAAGTGAATGGTATGGGGTAAAGATAGAAGTTACCGTAGGAAACAAACTGTGCAGCAAGGTGTTCAGTAAAGACGAAATCACCGGTGAAATAGAAGTGCCCTGTGATATTGAAATTCCCGTTGGGGATGGAGAATAATTATGAACATGAAATATAGCCTAAGCCTTGGCATCGCACTTGTTTTTCAAACGCCTTATGTATTTGCCGCAGCGACTGAAACCGATACGGTTGATAATCAAGATGGTACGTTCACTTACACCCAGAAAATTAATAAAGACAGTACATCACCTCATTATGTTGCACCAAGTGGGTACGGTTTTAATTATTATTCACACTCAGGGCAAGACTATGGTTGGCAGCACAGTTTCAGTGAAGCATCAAATCCGTTGGTTAAAATACAGAGTGCAATCTTATTGATAAGAGGTTTCGATATTGACTCTGAAGCTTTTCATGGCACCAGCGGTGAATATGACGGTATTAGTGTTGATGGTAATGACCTAAACCCTGGTTTATTACAAGGGACTAATGGCACTTGGTCAGAAACGCCATTTGATGTACCAACATCCTATATTTTGGATGATGGCTTAATGGATGTGTTTTTAGACATTGATATGAACCATAATTATGTTTGGTGGAGAACAACGCTTGACTACAGTCTTTTAACCATTACCTATGCAATAACTGCAAATGATGCACCTTATACACCCACACTGAATGGGTCACCTCAAGGGTGTGCAACCGCAAACAACGATTTTGTTGTGAATGTATCAAATAGTGCAAATGCAGACCCTGATGGGGACGTGGTTAGTTATGAATATCGTTGGTTTGTTGATATAGGCCAAGGTGAAGTGGTAGATGATGAAGTTGCAGGTAAAACGGATCATACGGGTAATACGGTATTATCGTCACAGGTGAGCGCGGGCGAAACGTGGCGTGTACAAGTTATTGCAACTGACAGTAATGGCTTGGTGAGTGACCCTGCATTCTTTACTTGGATGTTAGGTGAAAATGACAGTGATTGTGATGGTATCAATGATAACAATGACGACTATCCAAACGACGGCAAACGCGCAAGTAACAATTATTCGGTAGAGTCAACGCTCGCGTACGAAGATTTATGGCCAGACAAAGGAGATTACGACCTAAATGATTTAGTGATCACTCATCGCTTTAACGTTATAAAAGATGCCAATGGATTGGTTAAGCAAATTGACTTAACCGGCAATATTCAAGCCAGAGGTGCGACACTGGCCAGTGGTTTTGCAATTGCTTTTTCAGGTACCACCAGTGCCAATGTAGAAAGTATTAATGTGGCGATTAACGGCCAATCTGAGGCGGTTACCGCAGAAGCAGGTCACAGCAGTGAGTTAGTGGTCGCGGTCTTAAAAAATACCCATTCAGCAACCAATGATTCGCTAACATATTCATTCTTTAATACCCAAAGTGGAGATGAACGCTCGGTTATTCCAGTAACGATGAGCTTGATTTTTGTTGAACCAGTCAGCCCATTGGCAATTGGTAATGCACCATTTAACCCGTTTATTTATAGAGTGAGTGACCGAGGTCGAGAAGTACATTTGCCAAACTATGCCCCCACAGCGTTAGCAAATACAGGTTTTTTCAAAACCGGTGCTGATAATACTGAAGTAGGGGGGGAGACTTATATGACCCCAGCAGGGCACCCTTGGGCACTTGAAATTTCGACATCTTGGTTGCATCCGATGGAGTCGGTTGACATTATTCAAGCATATCCTGCTATTCAAGACTGGGCTGAAAGCCGCAAGGCAAGGGGCGCAACTTGGTACAGCACACCTGTTTCAGGTAAATGCTGGAAGTGTAACTAGTTAACCTCAGGTTTGGGTAAGGGTTTTTGAATAGAGAATGTTTTGAAAACAAGAGTGAGAAAAATAGCTTTATTGGGAAAATTCGCTTATCCAGAGCTGAGGTTAATTAGCACTTCTTTCAGAAAGCACCGTCATGAGGCGGTGCTTTTTTAAACTGATATGACCTGTTTAAAAGTGATAAATAAATTGTATATTGCCATCGGTGCGTTTTTCATAACCATAAGATTCTTCGCCGTAACCCGCTTCAAGTCGCACAGCCCACCCTGAGTTTAGGTTGCTAGACAAATGGTACTCATAGCTTAGACCAATACCTTGTGTGGTTTGATGATCAAAAAGGCTAATACACAGAAATGTTGAATCAGAGCAGCGTACGTCAGTTTTTCGAGCCCCAACAGCGCCAATGAACGCCCCGTATTTATGTTTACCGTTTAATATTTCTGCGCCCAAACTGAAACCATCATCTAACCCAGCTTTGTAGTTAGCATAATATCGAATATCTGAATTTGTTAGTGAGATGGTTGGTACAACTAGAAATGGATAACCCCCACCCAATGACAAGTCAACAGCTTTAGCCTGAGCGCTATATATAAAAGTTGACACGATTAACGCAGAGTATGCGAGTATTTTTTTATGCATTTGAAATATCCTTTTATTTTAAAATTACATTGGGTACGCAATATACACTACATGCCATGAATGATATCTAATAAAAGGTACAAATTATGTTTTTATTTGTATTTTTTAGCGTTGATATTTACGGTATTCATTTCTGACCTAAATAGACTACGAAACACCTTCAGAGCAACGAGCGACGAATATAGAGAAGCATTGGTTACCTAATTCGTCTTCCTGACGCAGGTCAGAGCCCACGTAACGCACAGGGCTTAAAGTCAGGCACTCTACATTTTGTCTCCCTGACGAAGGTCAGGGCCCATCTCAAGACAAACAACTAAACCGCATAAATTCAGAATTAAACACAGAGCAACGAATAATGAGTGTGTTCACATTTCGTCTTCCTGACGTAGGTCAGGACCCATCTCAAGATAAGCAACTACACCACATAAACTCAGAATCAAACACAGAGCGACTTCAAGTTAGCCACCCATACGCCGTCAGCTACCCAAACTTTGTTTTCCTGACGAAGGTCAGGATCTACGTAACGCACAGGACTCAAAGTCAGGCATTCTACATTTTGTCTCCCTGACGAAGGTCAGGGCCCATTTAAACCAGACTAAACTCAGCTTATTACTGTACTTCGTTTCTCTGACATGGGCCAGAATCAAAGTCTTTCAATTAAATACAGTAATACAAGTCGTCCCATTGCGGGTTAACCTTTTCAATTAAATTAACTTTCCACTGCCGGCGCCAGTTTTTAAGTTGTTTTTCACGGTTAATAGCATGGTACATATCAGCATGCGTTTCAAAATACACTAATTGGGTCACGTTATAACGTTTGGTAAACCCATCGATAAAATGGCATTTATGCTCGTAAATTCGCTTTTTAAGATCTCGAGTCACGCCAATATATAGAGTGCCGTTTGGCTTTGATGCCAGAATATAGGTGGTAGGTTGCATGTATTAGTCCTTTAAAACAACATTAATAAGTCAGACTGAGGTAGATATAACATCCTGTTATACCTACTTATAAAAGTAAATTATTACAGTTATTCAAGATAAATCAAATAAACCCTAAATCATACTCAGAACGACGAATAAGGCGGGCACGTCCTCTTCGTCTACCTGACGCAGGTCAGGATCCACGTGATGTATATGATCGAAACAATAAACTAAACCACATAGACTCTGAAACGAGTTCAGAGCGACGAATAAGGCGGGCAACTCCACTTCGTCTTCCTGACGTAGGTCAGGACCCACGTAACGTACTCGACCCTAAATCAGTCACTCACACTCCGTCTTCCTGACGCAGGTCAGGATCCATGTAACGCATATGATCGAAACAATAAACTAAACCAATAGACTCTGAAACCAGTTCAGAGCGACGAATAAGGCGGGCACCTCCACTTCGTCTTCCTGACGTAGGTCAGGACCCACGTAACGTACTCGACCCTAAATCAGTCACTCACACTCCGTCTTCCTGACGCAGGTCAGGATCCATGTAACGCATATGATCGAAACAATAAACTAAACCAATAGACTCTGAAACCAGTTCAGAGCGACGAATAAGGCGGGCACCTCCACTTCGTCTTCCTGACGCAGGTCAGGACCCACGTAACGTACTCGACTCTAAATCTGTCACTCACACTTCGTCTTCCAGACGTAGGTCAGGGTCCACGTAACGTACTCGACCCTAAATCAGTCACTCACACTCCGTCTTCCTGACGCAGGTCAGGATCCATGTAACGTACTCGACTTTAACCAGCCACTCACACACTGTCTTCCTGACGCAGGTCAGGATCCACGTATCTCACTCGACTTTTACCCAACCACTCATACTCCGTCTCCCTGACGCAGGTCAGGGTCTACAGCTAACCCAACTGAGAAATAGCATAATGTAAAAATAACGTAACCAATAAACCGCTTTATTTGTATGGATTTAATCGCAGAGACTATTCAAGCGCTTATAAATCGTGATAAATTACCAAATATAAAGTAAAAGCTCATGTAAAAGTTGGTCACTTTTGGCATAGCAATACATTAACAAATACGTTTTTAGTCACCAAAAATAAACGGTTGAAGGAAGCAGTACAGCCGTAGCAGCTAATTTATACATCCTTATATAACTTAGCTGTGCAGAACTAACAGGAATTTGAATGCGCTTATATCACGTGGTTTTAAGCGGCCCAGGGCTCAATAAACATGCAAAAACATCAGGTATTGCTACCCACAAGTACTACTGTTGTAAAAGAGCGCCAGTTGATGAAATGTCTATAGAGTGTCGGCTATGACTAATACACCTTCTTTTTCTAATACTCAGAGTTCGAATACAAACAATATGAACACAAGTGCCACCTCAATAAACACGCTTGAGTATTATGCTAACAATGCGCAGGCTTTTGCACAGTCAACACTACACGTTGATATGGGCGAGCTATACAAAGAGTTTTTGCCACTGTTACCACTGCCGCATAACAGCGAGCATGAAAAAATACATATTCTCGATGCAGGTTGCGGCGCAGGGCGCGATGCACTGGCGTTTAAGCAACTCGGCTATAAAGTCACTGCCTTTGATGCCTGCAGTGAGCTGGCCGACATTGCCAGCTTTCATTTACAGCAAAGCGTGTACGTAAAAACCTTTCGACAAGTTAAAGAGCAGGCGCAATATCACGGCATATGGTGTTGCGCCAGCCTCTTACATGTTGCCCATAATGAGCTCCCAGACCGTTTCACCAAACTCGCTAGCGCATTAAAACCCAATGGTATTTTGTACGCTTCATTCAAATACGGCAAGGGTGAGCGCAGCGACGGCAACCGCACATTCAGTGATTTAACCGAAACATGCCTAGAAGATGTACTGGCACAAATACCCAGTTTAAACGTGGTTAAAGTATGGCAAAGCAAAGATCAGCGCCCTGATAGAAGCGAGCAAGTCTGGTTGAATGTGGTGGTGAAAAAGTCACCTTGTGAAGAATCGTCTTATGAGTGATAACCAACAGCAACAGCTTGATTTTATCGCTTACATTCAGCGCTTACTGGTTGAAGGCGACTTCAGTGCCACGTATAAGTTTGCCTTACTCCATGCATTAGCTGACGTATGTGTAGAGCAGCCGCTAATATCTGAAAAAGCAACACTCAAAATAGACTTAGCCACCTTAGCGGATAAGCTCATAGTTCTATATTGGCACCATGCCGTGCCTTTTGCAGCAGATCGAACAGGTGAAAACGCTTTATTAAAGCAAAACAGTGGTGTGCAATCTAAAGTGATCTCGGTGTTGTATGAGTGCCAACAAAGCAACATTCGTAATTTACGTGCTCTAAAGCAAAGCCACTTGTATAAACCAACATTTAATGCCGCCTTAGCCACGCTCAAAACAGGCCCACTGTGGCGTTTACAAATATTGGCAAAACAAGCTGAATGCTTTTTATACCCGCATACCCATAGCACGCAATACATCACCTTAAATGCAGGTATTGCTAGCTGCTTTCGCCGCTTTTATGACTTAGTGGTTTACTTGGCTAAAAATGCGTGGCTGCAAAAAATTCAAAGCATAAAACACAATCAAACATTGATTGGCCCACAAAGCCAACTGCACGACTTTTTATTTGGTTTCGACCGTAACGCACTCAGCAAAGCCAAACCTGTTTTAATAGAGTTACAACAGAGCAAGTGTTTTTACTGCCAAAAGCCTTTGAACAACAAAACCGAAGTTGACCATTTCATTCCGTTTGCCCGCTATGCAAACGACTTAGGCCACAACTTTGTGGCTGCGCACAGCACTTGTAACAACAATAAACGCGACTTTTTAGCCGCGCAGCAACATCGCGAGCGCTGGGAAGAACAAAATCTCGTTATACATAGCCAACATTTAACCCGTGAGCTGAGTGATTACTTTAACTGCGATGCAGATAAATCGCGTTCAGTAAGTGACTGGGCGTATCAAGTAGCGCAGACGAATAGTGCGAAGTTGTGGGTAGGTGTGAATGAGTTTGAAGCTGTTGATTTTAATTATCAGCAACCAAATGTTGAGCTAGGGTGTGTGGCAGAAAGCAAACCGAAATATAGTGTATAGGATTGAGTATTAATCTATAAGTTTACAGGTTGTCCAGAACGTACTCTTTCTATTCTATAGCTGTAACTGGAGTTAGGTATAGCATTGATGGCATGTTCTACCAGCTTTGCTAAAAAGCGTGACAGCCAAGTAGCGGCTTCGGCACTTTCAAGCACACGCTCACCTACGTAAAAGCGTTCTCTGTTGAGGTTTTGCTCGACCACTTGGGTGATGAGCTGCTCGTAAATGCCGATTTGTTCCACGTTTATTTCCTTTACTGCTGTGTTGTGGTTGCTGTAACTCCTTGAAACGAGGTTTAGTTTAATTTATTGGGGGGAGGTTTGGAAGGGATGAAGTTTGAAAAGGATGTTGGGTAGGAGATTAGCCTTGGCTTTGCAGTGTTTGGTTGGCATGGACCCTGACCTACGTCAGGGAGACGAATGGTGGGGGGTTGGGTTAGGGCGTGCTAGGTTGAATGGGCCCTGACCTTCGTCAGGGAGACGAATATGAGACGTTGGGGCCTAAGTTAATAGAAGCGACTGATGTAGCGTTTTAAACTCTTTGTTTCCCTGAATCTATTTCAGGGCCTAGGTTTTGGGGGATTCGAAAATGAGCCGTGATGGTTGGATGGACCCTGACCTGCGTCAGGGAGACGAATATGAGACGTTGGGGCCTAAGTTAATGAAGCGACTGATGTAGCGTTTTAAACTCTTTGTCTCCCTGAATTTATTTCAGGGTCTAGGTTTGAGGGTATTCGAAAATGAACCGTGCTTGGTTGGCATGGACCTTGACCTGCGTCAGGGAGACGAATATGAGACGTTGGGGCCTAAGTTAATAGAAGCGACTGATGTAGCGTTTTAAACTCTTTGTCTCCCTGAATTTATTTCAGGGTCTAGGTTTTGGGGTATTCGAAAATGAACCGTGATGGTTGGCATGGGCCCTGACCTACGTTAGGGAGACGAGTGATGTGGGGGGGGATGTGGAGTTGGGTTTAGCTTTCGAGTGTTTGGTTGGATGGCCCCAGAGCTTCGTCAGGGGGACAAATTCGATGAAGGGTATACGGATTGTCGTTAAGTGTTAAAATACAGATGCTGTTGATTTACCAGACGGCTAGTAAATCAACACTCATAGACTAAGGATAGTTAAATGCAGGGATGGACGCGTTTTATAATGATAACTGTACTGGTTATTACTTTGATTTCTTTATCATATTTTTTTAGTAACAGGCAGTTTTGGTTTAGTTCTTTGCATACACAGCCAGCCGTCACTGATCCAACAAAAATATCTGAGTCTCATGTATCGCAACCCTCCGTAATTTTATCTAAAGAATCGACTTATATTCATAATAACCACAAAATGTTCCGTAAAAGTTGTGAAAAAGCCAACTTAGGAGCTGTAAAATATGAGCAAGTAGATGGTATTTATACTTGGGTTGATGAGCGAGGAATTAAAAATTTTAGTGATAAAAAACCACACTCTGCGGCAGAGCTTTACCAAACTACTAAAAATAATACATTAGACTATTTCGAACTTAACGTGCAAGCCCGAGGGTTGCCTGTTCGGTTTAAAAATCAGCTTTCTGCAAATTTACGGGCCGTTTTTAGAGCTTATGCAACTTTAGTTGGTTTAAAAGTTATGCGTAAGGTGAAGCTAAATCTACATATATTGCCCAATACCAGAGCTTATAACCATGAGGTTAAAAGTTTAGGGGGGGATCCTACCGGAACAACTGGCGTTTACTTTGGTAGTAAAAATACAGCATATATAAAATATGGCACGTTTGAACACACTATTAAGGTGGCAGTTCATGAAGCAGTGCACGCAATTAATGAAGCTGTTATTGGTGATACGCCTAAATGGTTTAATGAGGGGTTGGCTGAATATTTTGAATATACTCATGTACACATGCAAGCCAGTATTATTGAACCGAATAAAAGCTGGGTATCGTTGAATGGGCGTCTGTTAAAGTCGATGATCCAGCCTCGTAAGTTAGTTCATACTAGCCCACATTGGCGTAAGTCGAATTATGCTCAAATGTATAGAAGTAGCTGGGCATTTGTATACTTTTTAGCAAGCGATGTTACCCGTAAGTTATTATTAAGAAAGTATTTACTGGCTGAGCAGAGCAACAAATGTGACACGTTGGGAAATGATAAAGTTTGGACATACTTAACAGCGCGTCAAGGTAACCTAGAGCAAGCGTTTGTACGTTTTACGAAAAGTAAATTAACTGTGCATCGATACTAGGTTAAAAACTTACTCTATTCATACGCGGGATGGGAGCAATAGATGTGATGAGTGCTGCTACTTGATTGGTACCGCCACTAAGATTAATTATACACCTTAACCGTTTCTGAACTGCCGTAGCAAAGCGAATTTTTTGGTATTTAATATTAAATTAGTTCAACTTATTTGTAGACAGCCTTAACCTTGCTGTGTAATTTATAACCTCATTTTGGAAATGATTAAACTAAAAGGAATGTATATACATGAAATTATTACTCAATAAAAAATCACTAAAAACACTCAGTAATAAAGATTTACCAATGGCATTAACACCAGTTGCGGCTGGTGGTGCTGAAGATGTTAATTTTACCTTGTATGCAGGTTGCAATACTCGCCCTTCTGATCCTAGGATCTGTGGTGGTACTGGGCGTACTAAGTAATTTAAACGAGTGGCTAATATGATTAATATTGGCCACGCTTTGTCAATTTAGCACTATTTTAATTATTTCTACTCACCTCGTTTATTACCTACTTTACTCTTATTTTTACTTTACATCATTTACTTGCCAAGTAGCGTGAAAGCTCAGCATTGTCGTTCTGAACGTGTTTCAGAATCTATTGCTTGTGGCGCGCGGGTAATGAGACTTGGGTGACGTGACAAGTATGGATCCTGACCTGCGTCAGGTAGAGGAGTATGGGGGGAGAATGGTGATACAGTTTTGCGTCATGGTTAGTTTTTTATTTGTCTCCCGAATCTATTTAAGGGTCTAGGTTTGAGAGTATTTGATAGTAAAGCGTAAGTAAGTGGCATGGGCCCTGACCTACGTCAGGGAGACGAATATGAGACGTTGGGGCCTAAGTTAATAGAAACGACTGATGTACCGTTTTAAACTCTTTGTCTCCCTGAATTTATTTCAGGGTCTAGGTTTTTCGGTATTCGAAAATGAGCCGTGATGGTTGGCATGGACCCAGACCTTCGTCAGGGAGACGAATATGAGACGTTGGGGCCTAAGTTAATAGAAACGACTGATGTAGCATTTTAAACTCTTTGTCTCCCTGAATTTATTTCAGGGTCTAGGTTTTTCGGTATTCGAAAATGAGCCGTGATGGTTGGCATGGACCCTGACCTTCGTCAGGGAGACGAATGGTGGGGTGTTTTAAACTCTTTGTCTCCCTGAATTTATTTCAGGGTCTAGGTTTGAGGGTATTCGAAAATGAACCGTGATGGTTGGTATGGGCCCTGACCTTCGTCAGGGAGACGAATATGAGACGTTGGGGCCTAAGTTAATAGAAGCGACTGATGTAGCGTTTTAAACTCTTTGTTTCCCTGAATCTATTTCAGGGCCTAGGTTTTGGGGGGTTCGAAAATGAGCCGTGATGGTTGGATGGACCCTGACCTGCGTCGGGGAGACGAGTGATGCGGGGGATTGGGTATGAAGTTGGGTGTGGAGGTTGGTTTTGGAGTGTTTGATTGACATGGGCCCTGACCTGGGTCAGGGAGACGAAATAGGATGGAGTTCTGACTTGCGCTAGGGGGAATATGGTGAGCTTTAAACGCTGTAACCCACGCTTGTTGCACTGAATTTATTTCAGAGTCCATTGTTTCCTAGTTTAGTGATTTATTCCGAAACAGTAAGCGTGCGATAGGTATCGTACGCAAATTGGTCTGTCATGCCGCTGATGAAATCTTGTAACAGTCGGCAGCGGTAGTAAAACTCGTATATAGAATTAGTTGCATGTTCTGGCGGGAGCTCTGCAACACTTTGCTGATAAACCGCGACAAACTTTTTCGATATACGTTTTACGAGTCTTTTTTCTACTGGGTAAGCCCTCCCATTTTCAAGTAAATCAATGAATTGCGTACTTGAGAGATCTAATACTCGTTGATATTCATTGAGTATTCCACTGGTAATTTTGTAACCTTGGAGCTCTAATTGCTCAACTTCTTTATGAGAGAATACGTGCTTTAGTGCCACATTTTTAAGCGTTTGAGTTACACAGTGTTGATAGCCGTTATCTTCTAATAATGCTTCGTTAAAATGGCCGTGGTAAATGGCATCTAGGTTGTCGACAAATCGCTGTGTGGCGTGTGTGACTAACGGGTGTAATAGCTTAACTCTTAAAAAAATAAAAAAATCATTTTCAAAATTAGCAGGGTTAATTTGGGCTTTCTTAAAGGCGCTATCAACTTTATCTTTCATATAGCTACTATCATTAAGGCGCTGTTTTTTGATGATTTGGGTGTACTCATCGATTAACAACCCTTTTAGCTCTAATACAGTGATGATGCCTTTTTCAACCGCATCTTCCATGTCTGCTAAGCAATAAGCTATGTCATCTGCGGCTTCCATTATATAGGCAGCTGGGTGGCGGTTACCGGCTTCAATGTTGAGCTTGTCCCACAATTGCATCACAAATTTATTTTCGCTGTAGTAAAAGCCGACTTTTTTTTGCAAGTAAGATTTATTGTTCGGCACCTGTGATTTTGGAGTGGTTGCTGCACGGGTATATTTCAGAATACTGGCTGTTTGGCTGTAGGTAAGATTGAGGGTTGAAAGGGTGTGTACGATGCGTATTGCTTGGGCATTGCCTTCAAAGCTACATACATCAAGCAAAAGTTGCTCAGTGAGGGTTAATTCACAGCTTTGTGTTGCATTCAATGCAGTATGTGATGATGTGTTGTACTCACTGTGATTTAGTAAATAGCGTTTGAACCAGTCGTTTATTGCGGCTTCGCCAAAATGACCAAATGCAGGGTTGCCAATATCGTGCATAAGGCAAGCCATTTCACATAATGTGACGAGTGCGCTTTCTAAATCTTCCTGTGAATTTGATTGAATATAATGGTGCAAGCCACGCTTTTTTAGCTCTGCAATAATAGACTGAGCAATAAACCGACCATTTTGTTGTACTTCTAATGAATGGGTTAACCGTGATCGTACTGCTGCGTTGCGCTCTAACGGAAATACCTGAGTTTTTTGTTGTAAACGCCGTAGTGCTGCACTGTTGATAATACGGCCTCTGTCACTTTCTAAACTGCTATTGACGTTGCCTCGCGTATTCCCTTGCGTATTGTATGGTCGTAGTGTGTTTATTTTGCTGCTAAAAGTCATGATTTGATTCTGCGCAATTGAAAGTTAAGTATGTAATTTAAAGGCTTGTATATTTTTTGTAAACACAAAAGGCGATTATTCACGCAAAGCTATGACTTTCCCGTTCATTGGTTTGATTAAAAATAATGTCATCCTTAACATTATTTTTTCTAAGCGATTATACGAAGTGTGTTTCCTTTAACTTTAAATACGTAATGCGATTAGCTAAAAAGTTGGTACTGGTAGCGTAGCTTCCCACCTACCCAAGTTTGTAATACCGGTATGTCGCGTATTTTTCTTGCGTCACTAATTGTGAGCGGATCTTCAGCTAAAATAACGTAATCGGCCAGTTTGTTTTTAGCTAAACTGCCCACCCATTCATCAACATGGCATTGCCATGCTGCATCATATGTGATGGCTTTAAGCGCTTGTTCTCGGGTAATGCACTCACTTTCATTTAACACGTGGTGCTTGGAAGATTTTTCCATAATACGGGTTACTGCTTGCTCCATCATGCGTAACGGGCCAGTTGGGCTCACTGATAAATCACTGTGTAAGGTAATTCGGCTATTTAGGTCAAGCATGGTTTTACAGCGGTCGAGCATGTGCGACTTACTCTTGAAGATAACTTTTTCAAAGGCGTAGCCCCAGTAACCAACATGACCAATTAAAAAGCTAGGTGAAATGCCTATTTCTTGCATGCGCTTTGCGCTGTAGTCACTTAATAATGAGCAGTGTTCAATACGATGACGCTTATAAATACCTGATTCGCCAGCAAGTGCGTTTTCATATACATCAAGTGCAATATCAATTGCATGATTACCGTTAGCATGAATTAAAATAGGCCAGCCTTTATTGATAATGGTATTTACCATTTTCTGATAATTTGGTTTGCTATTGTCGGTTTGTTCTGTGGCATCATAGCTATAATTAAAAATACCGTAATTATTAACGGGGTTACAACTGTACTGTTCTGACTGATAACCGGTTAACCCTTGGTTGGATCCATCAGAAACTAACTTAACACCGGCTTGAAACACTTCAGCTAAGCTTTGCTCGGTGATGGGCGTAAAGTCAGTCAATGCTTCTGCATCGGCAACTGATTCGCACAGTTTTGCGTAGCCAACGCGCATATTATGCGGAGTAAATTTTCGATAGAGCTTTAACATTTCACACATCATTGGCTTCATGCCGGCTTCGTACATCATGGTTACGCCGCGTTTATTGGCCGTAGAAAAAATTTCAGCGATGTAGCGAGGTAAGTTTTCTAATGCAGATAAATTTTGAGATTTAGGTATGGCGCTAAAAGCAGGAAATATTTGTGAAAGTTCTTGCAAAGCTCCTTGCTCGGTTATGTTTTTAACAAAGTCGATTTGCTCGTCTGCGGGAAAAAATGGTTTAATTTTCTCTAGGGCTGCGGTGTTTACATAAGCGGTGTGTAACGATGCCGACATTAGAAATATTGGAGTATTGTCGTCTCTTAATTTATCTAATGCAACAACGGTGATATCAGCAAGTTGTGGTGCGCTGTCTTTACATTCCCCTTCATGTTCAAAGGGCATAAGCGCAGGGTCAACGCCAGTACCTAAAATCCAATCTCCCGGCTTTTCAGGCGCAAACTGCTTAACTTGGTTAAGTACGTAATCTAGGCTGTAATCTGGGTTTAAATGCTGACCCGTGAACGCGCCTAAATCAATCCAGCCCATGGTCAGTGCTGTCGGAACAATATGCACATGAGGCTCAATTAAACCTGGTAGGAGTGTTTGATTTTCTTCTAATATAAGGTGATTGTTGGGTTGCATGCCAAGTGCGCGCATTTGGGCGCTTACATCACTTAAATTACCTACCGCGAAGACTTTGCCATTTGCAAAGCCAATCGCTTCAACTTGGTCGGTTGAACCGTTAATCATAGGGCGGATCACGCCGCCAGAATACATGACAAACCCCGCAGGGAGTAAAGATTCAGACGTACCAAGCTGTTTTGCATACTCTTTTATTGATTGAGTAAAGTTGCTCAAAGACTCCTGAGTTTCGTAACTGTTCCAAAGCGGGTTGTGACAAGCGCATTGTGCACAGTCATGATTACAATTGTCGTGATTCATAAGTTACTTCCTTATTATTGATAACAATGGTTTAGCCACTTACCTTTAAATGGCACAGTCATTATCCGGTTTAGATAAATAAAATGTTATTACATCTGCTTACACCAATGATTTATATGCTAAATCGGTTTATTAGCTGTGGTGGTTAAACGTTGAATGGATCCTGACCTACGTCAGGAAGACGAACGAGGAGGGATTGAAATGTAGCAGCACTTTCGTCGTTCTGAACTTGTTTCAGAATCCATTAGGTGAAGGTCGCGGGTGGTGTGACGAGTGGTATGGGTCCTGACCTACGTCAGGAAGACGAACGAGGAGGGCAATAAAGGGTGGCTGAAATGGATCCTGACCTACGTCAGGAAGACGAAAACACTTTCGTCGTTCTGAACTTGTTTCAGAATCCATTAGGTGAAGAGCGCGGGTGGTGTGACGAGTGGTATGGGTCCTGACCTACGTCAGGAAGACGAACGAGGAGGGCATAAAGGGTGGCTGAAATAGGTCCTGACCTGCGTCAGGAAGACGAAGGAGGGAAGACGAACGAGGGAAGACGAAGGAGGGAAGACGAACGAGGGAAGACGAAGGAGGGAAGACGAAGGAGGGAAGACGAAGGAGGGAAGACGAAGGAGGGAAGACGAAGGAGGGAAGACGAAGGAGGGAAGACGAAGGAGGGAAGCTGGCATGGCGTTTCACACCCTCCGTCGTTCTGAACTTGTTTCAGAATCCATTAGGTGAAGATCGCCGGGTGGTGTGACGGTTGCTATGGGTCCTGACCTGCGTCAGGAAGACGAACGAGGAGGGATTGAAATGTAGCAGCCCACTTTCGTCGCTCTGAACTCGTTTCAGAGTCTATGGGTTGTGATGGGGGTTATATGGATCCTGACCTACGTCAGGAAGACGAAACCCTTCGTCGTTCTGAACTTGTTTCAGAATCTTTATTGGTAATGAACACCTATTTTGTGGCCACTTGGTGCTCAGTTGAAGGTGTTGTTGGTTTTGGATCTTTTCGGTATTCCTGCAGTTGGAGTATTTGTCGTTCTAGCATTTGGGTAGGTACTTGATTATACGCCTTTTCTAACCACACAATGGCAAGATCACTGTCTTTTTTAAATAGGCTATATTGTGCGTTATATTTAAAGATAGGGTTGTATAGTAAACCTAGCAGCAGTTTGGCATGCCAATATTTTTCTTGAGCCGCGCGTTCAAGCAATCGTAATGCCTGTTTTGGTTGTTGCTTGATGATGTAATACAAGCCTGCATTAAAATAATTGTAACGACTTACTCCGGTACGAGCACTTTGTAACTCTATGATTTCTTGCTCAGACAATGACATCAATAACTTCGTAATGTGTGAACGTATCATATTAACAGGAATATTATTAGGGTGCTCTAAAGCACGATTGTAATGTGTTAATGCATGATTACGAAGTTCGTTACTGTTGGGCTGTGCTTTAAAGCGAAGATGATACACCGTTGCAATACGAATGTTAGCAATACCAGGCTCATAGGGTTTTATTTTTTCAAAACATGCAATAGCCATTTCGTCATTTTTAAGACCAAAGTGTTTCATACCTCGTCGTAAATAGGGCGACCAAGTTGCTTCGTCAGCACTCAGTGCTTTTTGTGGTAAGCCTTCGCATGCAAAAGCAGGTGTTGAGCACAGCAGCGCAATGAACATTAAGCTGAACAGCCTCATCTACAAGTTCCTGTTATGGGTTTTTATGTTTTTGCAACAGTATTAAAGATGAGCACATTTGGCAATCCGACAAATGTTGATTATTGTAAATGTGTGTAAAGATATTCTTGATTTAATGTTCTAATTAGGTTTTATATTCTGAGGTTTTGGCGTGGCTAACATGAGGTTTTGGTTCAAGAATGAGTTGATATTACGTGCTTAAATATCAACTCATTGAGGGTTGGAAGAATAGGGTTAATTAAGGTGTAAAATTGGCCTTTAGCTGTAAGTTATCAGGATCATCACCTTCAGTATTGGGTACCCACTGCTGTATACATTCAATATTTGCAGCACAGTGATCGGTTAAAGCATGCAAAAAGGCCACAAGATCTTGCTGTTGATCTGAATTTAATATGGGTTTTACAAACCGTGAGCGTTCAAAGCGTCTTAATGCAGCTTGGCTATTCTCTTGAGCTTGGTCGTTTAAGCTGTCACAGTTTGCGTTGTCAGCAAATTGGGGTAACCCACACGCCCCGCCGCGTTGAAAAAACTGTTCAATACTGGTGGCTGGGTCAACATAGTGGGCAACAACCTGATCTAAAGTTTCAAATGACCCTGCATGACCGTAAGGGGCCGTGAGGCTAACATTGAGTAAACTGGGCACTCTAAATGCAAACTGATTACGGCGGGTTGGCTCAATAGCAGCACGACCTATATCACTGTTGTTAGCCTGTGTACCAATACCGAATTGTGGGTAGGCCACATTAACAAAGCCTTCACGGGTGAAACGTGGTCCACCATGGCAGGTATCACATCCGGCCCCACCATCTTCTCTCGATGTAAAATACAGCAATGCACCGCGCTTTTGCTGCTCTGTTAAGGCACTGCTATCGCCATTAACATATCGATGCCAATCGGTGTCAATAAGCACCATGGATTGCTGATACTGGCCAAGTGCCAAAGCGATACTGTTAAAAGTAATTAAATTTTCGGCGGATTCTTGGCTGTTAAATGCGGTTCTAAATTGGGCTAGCCAATCATTGGTAGCAAGGTCACCCGTTTCTGTACCGTAATCGCCAATGCGCTCAGCCAAATGACGCCTCACCTCTTCATTATTGGTTGCCTGTATGAATGCCGTTCCACGCATTTCTTCTACCGAGGTAACCGGAAAACGTGACAGCGCTGCGGTTAAGGTGTCTCCAGCATTGCCATCTGGTGTATTAAAATTAGAGTCAGGGGTGCTTATTTGATCGGTACGGTTTCCTTGTGCATCTTGTACTCGCTCAACACGTCCATCCCAAAATAAAGAGCGACGCATCAGCCCTGTATTAAACACTGTAGGGGCATTACGAGGTATGGTTACCTCGTTATTGATGGCTTTGCGGGCGAGGCCAATGGCATCGTGATCAATGGCATTTGTACCAATACTGAATGAAAGTTGATCGGCACCGCCTAGCTCAGGATGATGGCAGGTGGCACAGGCGACTGTTTTTTCACCCCCGAGCGCTTTTGAGAAAAACAGTTTCATACCCAATTGTGGTATTGGATTGTCTATCCTTGGGGCTTGACGAGTCTGCCTAATTCTTCTATTCAACCTTTTTTCTGTAATGAGTGTATTAAGCATAGTGTCAGTTGTGTTACTGGCTGGAGTATCAACGTTTTCACTGGATGTATTGAGTTGCATAGGCACTATGTTTTGCGGTGTTTTTAGGTGTTCAACAGGCGCTAAGTTTGCGCTGAATACAAATAGATTACTTAATACTAAAGAACTTAAAATCATATTACATCCAGTTATAAATAATGAGCTTTCAGTCACAGTGCCAAGCAAATGTGGAAGAAATGTGAATTATTGTTAAAATTACACTTGTGGTTGGTTTTTTATTCTTATGTAATATCTTAAAGTTCGTTACTTAGTATTGTTATTTGGGAGCGGGTACGACGAGTTGTAAATTTATTGTGTAATTCAACGACGTTGTATGGCTATATAGGGTGTTTTCAGCTGTGAGTTATGGTTGTTTGTTTAAGTCGTTCGTAACCATGCTAAGTAATGTCGCCATAATTACAGCCCACCCAGCGTAAATGAAGTTTTCATAATTATTATATAGAAAGGCCAAGCTTTTGAACGAATAAACACGGTGTAGTACATACTCTAATGCGGTTATTAGTGATGTAATGGTGAAATAAGCATGAGTGACGATCAGCAGTGAGTTATTTCCTCTGTCGTGGTACTAAGGTTTAAATAAAGGAAGCCTAACGATATTGTTTTGATACATGAGCAAGAATATAATTGAAAATGAAATTACAGCTTGTGCAATAAAAATGAGAGAAGAGTGCCACGGTGTTTTGTTACCAAGACTACTTAGAAAATCCATTAGAAATAAAAACGTATAATACTCTATAAGATTCATAAAAAGTAAAATGCTTGTTGATGTGGCAATTACTATGTTTTTTCGTATAACACCAAATGTTAGAAGTAGTACTAAAAGCGAAATATATAACGACATCATGAATTCGGATGAAAGATACGCAATGGCGAATATGACGAACACAGAGTTTTTAATATTCTGAAGCTGTGCTGCGAGTGGCTTTAAATCGATTTTACATATACTCAACCACCTAAAAAGCTGGCTTGTTTTTAGCTCACAAACCCCTTGCTCATAATTGATGACTGTTTTGCGGTCACAGTCTAGCTTTTTGGCCATCTCAGTTTGCGAGATACCAGCATTTTTCCTTATGGATTTTAAGTCGTTTCCATCTAGCACTTATTTTTCTACTTAGGGCCTTAACAATTTAAGTAGTGTATACCTAAATTATGATTTCTACGTGTCGCTTATCTGCTTTTTTAAATCTTTTTCATGGCAGATGACCATTGAGTATAGCGTGGTCGCAATAGCAGCCATTCCTAAGTAAATAAATTTTTCGAAATGATTATAGATAAATGACAAAAACTCTACCTTATATACGTTGTATAGTATGTATTCTGATATTGATAGTAATAAAATGAAACCAGTATAAACATAAATAAATACAAGTAAGTTGTCAAAGGGAGTGCGTTTTATGCCTCCTGAATTAGATATGCAACGAGAAATTTGAACCCTAAAAGTGAATACTAAAAAAGATAATAATGTAAACGCTATTTGAAACCCAAAGTGTAAGCAAGCAGTAATTAGAGTGCTACTAAATAAGGTTTTGGTATATGCATAAAAGTAATCTATAAGTGTGTATTCTAATGTGTATAAAGAAATAACAAATAATGAAATGTGCACAATATTCCATTCTTTTCTGTAAACCCCGTATACAATACATAAGCTGACAATCCCCAAGTAACAATAACTTACTAGGTCAGTTGACATTAATGGGATGGTGAGGAGTAAAAAAATACATTCTTTGAAATTTCGAATTTGGCTGGCGAGTGGCTTTAAATCAATTTTACATAGATTTAACCATCGAAAAAGCTGGCTTGTTTTTGGCTCACAAACCCCTTGCTCATAATTGATGACTGTTTTGCGGTCACAGTCTAGCTTTTTGGCCATCTCAGTTTGCGAGATACCAGCATTTTTCCTTATGGATTTTAAGTCTTTTCCATCAAGCATTTATTTTATCTACTTAGGCCTTTAATAATTACAGGTATTATATAGGGAAAGTAAAATGATTATATTAATAATTGGTGGTTTCTACATTGGAACATGCTTTTAAGAGTTTTTACTCTAAGACTAGAGCTTATTTAGTAAGCTCTAATAAATGATAGATAGCAGCATTAAAATTGTTAAATACTTACTTTTTTTCTATAGCTCTTTTCTGTGCATATTACCATAGAAAGTAGTATGCCCAAAATAACAGCCATCCCAATATACATGAATATTTCATAGTAATTATATACGAAATTGAGGAACTGAAAATTTAGATAGCCTGAGAGTAAGCTGTCAACTACTGCAAGTGCTGATATTAAAGCTATATATAAATATGTAGCGGGCAATACACTATCAAATTCAGTAAGTTTGACCTTTTTTGAATCTGTAAAAATTCTGGATACTTGAACGCGAAAAATTAAAAGTGTAAAAGATATCAAACCGGCAATCAGCTGAACACCAAATGCAATTACTTTGAAGTATGTTTTGTCTTGTACTATTTCACTTACATGGGGAAGTGCAAAATGAAAAATTAAATATTCTATAATATAACTGACAGCTATTATTGTGGCAATGTGAGAAATATTCGGCTCATTTTTATATTTACTGTAAATTATACAAATTGAGATTGTAATAATATACATCGCAGAAGATAAGTGAGGGCTACTAATTACGGTATAAAGTAGCGCTGTAGCAATGATTGTTATTAGTACAATGGTTGAGTTTTTCATGGCTTAACTTTCTTATTAACTATGCTTAAACTGTGTGCTGGGCATGTATTAACTTTGATAATGATTGAAGGTGCTGCTTGTGGCTTGAACGGAATTCCGCCACCCGCAATTACTTTACATTGTTCAATTGATAATGCTTTCATTTTATATATGCCTTTATTGAATAAAGCTTATTCTTCAGAATCCAGCTTATCTCTGATTTTAGCAATTTGACTTGTCAGTGGTTTAATATCAACTCTGCAAATCATTAACCATTTAAACAGTTGCCCCATTTTTGGCTCGCCGACACCAAACTCGTAATTACTGATTGTTTTTCTGTCACAACTCAGCTTTTCTGCCATTTGCGCTTGTGTAATACCGGCCTGTTTCCGCATGGCCTTAAGGTCATCACCATTGATCACGTCCTATCCTTAAATTATCGATGGAAAGGTTATTTTAATTATATTTAACGTAAATATAACATTGCAATCACATAATGTAAACTAGCGTGGATATGATAATATTTATATGCGAATTAGTGAAGGGGTTGTTGGTGTTTTGATAAAATAAATGCGTGGGTATTTATACTGGGTATGGTTCGCAAAGGGAGAGATTGTATGGGTCCTGACCTGCGTCAGGAAGATGAATGAGAGGGTGATAAAGGGTAGTTGAAATGGATCCTGACCTTCGTCAGGAAGACAAATGAGAGGGCAATAAAGGGTAACTGACATGGATCCTACGCTCCAAACCCTTCGTCGTTCTGAACTTGTTTCAGAATCCATTGTGTGAAGACCGTGAGTGGTGTGACGACTGGCATGGGTCCTGACCTACGTCAGGAAGACAACGAGAGTGGTTTGGTACTCGTGTCATACTTTCGTCGTTCTGAAGGTGTTCCTGCGCTCCAAACCCTTCGTCGTTCTGAACCTGTTTCAGAATCCATTGTATGAAGATTGTGGGTGGTGTGACGACTGGCATGGGTCCTGACCTACGTCAGGAAGACGGAGTAGGGATATAAGCGTCTGGGTCCTGACCTTCGTCAGGAAGACGAATGAGAGGGCAATAAAGGGTAGCTGAAATAGGTCCTACGTTCCAAACCCTCGTCGTTCTGAACTTGTTTCAGAATCCATTATGTGAAGATCGTGGGTGGTGTGATGGGGGGCATGGGTCCTGACCTTCGTCAGGAAGACGGTAATAAATTGTAGCTGAAATGGGTCCTGATCTGCGTCAGGAAGACGAATGAGAGGGTGATAAAGGGTAGTTGAAATGGATCTTACGCTCCAAACCCTTCGTCGTTCTGAACTTGTTTCAGAATCCATTATGCGAAGAACGTGGGTGGTGTGATGGGGGGCATGGGTCCTGACCTACGTCAGGAGGACGGAATAGGGATATAAGCGTCTGGGTCCTGATCTACGTCAGGAAGACGAAGTAGGGATATAAGCGTCTGAGTCCTGACCTTCATCAGGAAGACGAACGAGCGGGCGGGTGATAAAGGGTAACTGACATGGATCCTACGCTCCAAACCCTTCGTCGTTCTGAACTTGTTTCAGAATCCATTGTATGAAGATTGTGGGTGGTGTTACGACTGGCATGGGTCCTGACCTTCGTCAGGAAGACGAAATAGGGATATAAGCGTCTGGGTCCTGACCTGCGTCAGGAAGACGAATGAGAGGGCAATAAAGGGTAGCTGAAATAGGTCCTGACCTACGTCAGGAAGACGAACGAGCGGGCGGTAAAGGGTAACTGACATGGATCCTACGCTCCAAACCCTTCGTCGTTCTGAACTTGTTTCAGAATCCATTATGTGAAGAACGTGGGTGGTGTGACGACTGGCATGGGTCCTGACCTACGTCAGGAAGACGAATGAGAGGGCAATAAAGGGTAGCTGAAATAGGTCCTGACCTACGTCAGGAAGACGAACGAGCGGGCGGTAAAGGGTAACTGACATGGATCCTACGCTCCAAACCCTTCGTCGTTCTGAACTTGTTTCAGAATCCATTATGTGAAGAACGTGGGTGGTGTGACGACTGGCATGGGTCCTGAGCTTCGTCAGGAAGACGAAATAGGGGTATAAGCATCGGGGCGCTGATCTACCTCTGGAAGACGAAAGGGTCGTTTCGCATCAATCTAGGTGGTTTTCTAGGCGAATCTGCGCGATTAACCCAATTAATTCACAGTAAATTGTGCTATTTCACAAGTTATTTATATTGTGGGGAGATTTTTTCACATCATTTACTTAATTATGTTTACAGTCGGTTTTCATAGTAAGTAAGGATATGTCATTGATGACTAGTTTGTTACCACTGGATGTGGCATCTGAATCGTTAAATAAATTTGGGTTGCGAGATGTGACTAAGTACTCTATTGCAACGAAAAAAATATACATAAAGCATGTGTTTATAAAAAACCTCGATGCGGATATTGTAAAGCCCAAACTCAGCTATACCGATTTTGAGTTTTTTAGGACGACGAATGCGGTCGACGGGTATTGTTATATTTTGGTGTACGTATTTAACAAGCGCCGTAAGAAGTTTGATATGGCATTTTTCTTAGAAGATGCCGAAGCGATTAAAGGCATTGATATGCTTGAAGCTAAAAAGAGAATGACTGATTTACATACCATATCTCGCAATATACGCGGTGCGTTACTAGGCCAGTTTTAATCGTATGGCCTAGTGCTTATAGTCTTGTCTATTGTGTATCACGTGGGGGCCACTCAGTATAAAGGGTGAATTGTACCCACTGCGACATTATGTCACACCCTTCCTGTGATTATTCGAATTATAATACTCCCATCTTTTTGAAATAATAACAATAATGATATGATCAAGTCTTTACTTGTTTGGCATAGGCGCCTTGCCTTGCTGTGTGTTATTCCCTTTATTGTGTGGGCACTAAGTGGTTTGTTACACCCTGCTATGTCTCACTTTGCCAAAGCTGAACGCTTAAAATCGCCTTTAGTGGTGGTGCCTGATAATGTGTTAGCAACTGCGCTGCCACTTAAGCAGGTTTTAACGGATAATCATATCACTCAATTAAGTCACGCAAGTATTGTTGAATATATCGGCAATTATTATTATCAAGTGATTGTCGCTGGTATCGAGAATAGGCGTACGGTTTATTATTCAACCCGTACAGGTGCAATAAATAGGGCCTTGAATGATGAGCTTTATGCTCGTTATTTGGCACAAACCTGGTCTGGTCAGCTGGCGTTAGAAGTCGCATTAATTAATGAATTTAGCCCTGCATATGCGGAAATAAATCGTATGCTGCCGGTGTATCGTGTCACCTTATCGAATGAAAATAACCTCTATGTTGATACCTTAAGTAAGCGCATTGCGGCACATAATACGCCCTTAAGAGAAAGTTTATCGTTTTGGTTTAAGCAACTTCATACTTTTGAGTTTGTTGGTGGGCGCCATGATTTATGGCGTATTATACCCATGCTGGCTATCTCATTATTACTGTTTGGCACTGCTATTTTTGGCTTGTTGAGTTATAGCTTGCTATGGCGACGTTTAAAAAACAAACGGGTTAATACACCGGTATTACACCGTTCATTCGGTGTGGTTTTAAGTGTATGTATGTTGGGCTTTTCGACTAGCAGTATACATATATTAGTTGATAAGTTTTTCCCCGAGACGTTTAGGGCGTTGTCACCTGGCAACGCTATTTTTACAGCCTCTTTAACCCACGACCCTGTTAATGATTTGCTCCAAGCACAAGGTGACAACTTTCAGTTAGTGGTTATTGGTGAACAAATTTTTACTCAAGTTGTTAAGCAAGTGAAGGTACAACATAAGCCTGTGCTTGATTTTAGTTATTGGCGTGGTGAACGCGTTGATGTGACAAGTGTTGATGTGGCCACCTCACTACTTTCTAGGCAACTCAACGTAGCAGGTGCCGTGTCTCATTGGCAAAAGGTTGATAAATTTGGTCCGACATATGGGTTTATTAATAAGCGTTTGCCAGTTATTCAAGTTAGCTACGCACATATGCCAGATGTACTTTATAGTGTTGAGCCCCACACTGGGTTTATTGCCAGTGTTGATGGCGACTGGCAAACCGCACGGAGTTGGCACTTTGGGTATTTTCATAAATACCATTTTTTAAACCCATTAGGCAGAGGCACGCGTGATATTATAATGACCTTTATATGTATTGGGCTTGTCATTACCGCAGGGTTTGGCGTGCGATTGTATATAGGTCGTCGTTATCGCCAAAAACAAGCTTGTGCGCGCCGGTTATTACATCCTGTAATAACACCAGTAAAAAGTAATTAATTAAAATAACAACTTAGGAATATTTAGCATGAAGCAACGCTTTCGTTATTCGCTTATTTCGTTGTCAATTTTGTCAGCGTGTTCACTGAATGCAATGGCAAACGATGATGATGGCATGGATGAAATAGAGCAAATAACCGTTACCTCAACCCGTACCGCTAAATCGAGTACTGAATTGGCTTTGAGTATAGGCAGTGTATCAGAAGACGTTTTAAACAATGACAATAGCCAGCATTTATCAGAATCGTTGCAAACCATTCCGGGTGTACTATTAAACCAATTGTCGGGCGGTCAGGGGCACAATGCAGCAATTAGAATGCCTATAAACTATGGTGGCTATACGCTCTACCTACAAGATAATGTGCCATTGCAATCTGCGGCTTTTTATAATCACAATGCACTTTGGTGGGCAAGCAGTAATTCATCACTTTCACGCCTAGAGGTAATGAAAGGTGCGGGAACCAGCTTGTATGGGTCAGGTGCTGTTGCAGCAACGGTCAATATATTATCGGCCCCAGTAGATTCAGATAAAAATGAGGTTGGTATCACTTTGGGTGAAAATGGGTACGCACGATATCAAGGCAGTGCGACACATCATTTATCAGATCAAAATGGGGTGAGGGTATCAGGAGCGTACTTGAGTAATGATGGTTGGCGTGACAATAGTCGCGTTGAAAAAACCGAGTTCAACGTGTTGCACGAAGTGAGTGTTGCCGACAAACATTCGTTTAAAACCAGCATAATGGCCTCATCTCTTGATCAACAAATGTTGAACGCCTTGACGGCCGATATGTTTGCACAAGACCCATCGCAATCAGGGTTACCAGCTGAAGTGATAAAAATAGATCCACGGCGCAAAACTGACTACTTTCGTATTAGTTCAGAGTATCAGTATCAAGGAGATGGTGTTTTTGCGTCGATTATTCCTTATGCGCGTTATCGCAGTAACGATTATATCGCAACGTGGCAGCCCAATATGCCGCAAGTTGAGTCAAGCGTAAAAACGATAGGCGTGCTTGCATTAAGCAACTTTACCCACAGTGATGATTTTGAAACCACCATTGGTATTGACTTAGAATATTCGCAAGGTGATGCATTTTCTTTTCAAGCAGCCACCAGAACTACATCGGGTTGGGGGGCGGCAACGTATCCAAAAGGGCATGTATTTTATGATGATAAAACGCGCTTTAAAGGCATAGCACCTTATATTCAGCATGTGGGCTCTATCACGAGCCAGCTGAGTTATTCATTAGGGTTAAGATACGATAGCAATGAATATGAGTTTGAAAACAACTTAGCGGTTTACGATGACGATGGGTTTGGCAATCGCTCGATAGCTGACAGAACAGACACGTTTGACCATATGAGCCCGAAGGCGAGTTTGAACTATCAATTAGATGATTCCAGTAATGTGTATGTGCGTTTTGCGAACGCAATTCGCATTCCAACTGCGTCTGAGCTGTATCATTTAAAAACCAAGGAAACCAGCGCTCAGTTGAGTTCTTTAAGTGAGGAAACGTCAGATACTTACGAAGTGGGTTATAAGGTAAATCTTGACGCGTTCTCGCTAGAGTTGGCGTATTATATTATGGCTGTAGATGATGCCATTGTCACAGCGTATGATGATTTTGGTGCGTCTTATCGGGTAAATGCTGCAAGTGTTGAGCATCAGGGCATAGAGCTTGGTGTGAATTATCAATATTCTGATTCTGTATCGGTTGCGTTTGCATACAGTCAATCGGATCATGAATTTGATCATTATATTGAAGACCAAGGCCGAGTCGATTATAAGTCTAAAGAGAGTAAAGCACACGACTTGTCAGGCAACAGTTTACAAATGGCTCCTGAGTATGTGGCGAATTTAAGGCTTAACTATAATAGCCGTGCTATTGAAGGACTGAATATCATTGCAGAGTTACAAAGCATTGGTGATTACTGGATGGATGCTAAAAATACGCAAAAGTATTCAGGCTATACAGTCGCCAATTTGAAGTTTAACTATGATTTATCTGATGCACTTAAACTGCATGTACGCATTGCAAATGTCACTGATAAAAAATATGCCTTACAAAGTGAATTAAGGTATGGCAAAGAGCGGATTCAACCTGGTACGCCGCGTACCATGTATGCAGGGTTAAATTACTCGTTTTAAAAAGTCGTGTTGGTTTGTTCAACATAGATAAAATGAGGTAGCAATCACACAATGGTATTGAAACAAGGCGCATGTCATAGTATGCGCCTGTTTTTATTAAGCTCGATTGTTAAAGATCATGCCTGAATGGCTAGAACCATTGCTCGCAAATAAACTTTGTACGAGCGTAGAGGTTTGTTTTTTTATGACCAATTGAACATTTTGTAGCTGTTCATCAAGCTGTTCTTTCAATTTAGCTACTTGTGCTGTTTGTTCATCTTTAGACAGCGTTTTATCCGCGCGTACTTCTCCTATCCTTGCTTGCAGTATTCTTATATTGCCGACTATTTTTTCTTGGTCGCTTATGTCCGCTTTCTTACTTTGGTCTGTCACTTTATCTGACTCACCTTGGCTTTTTTCAGCTTCAGTGGCGGTGGATACTGACTTTTTATTGGTGTCTGTTGCCTGAGTGTCTTTAGTGCTACCGTCTTGTGCTGTTTTCGTAGAAGGATTAGTTAAGGTGTTAATGTCTAGATTCGAATATGCTTGTGGTGGTAACGAATTAAAGTTCATACGGTACAATGTCCTTACGCGACAGAAAATTGGCTGAATGTTTATATCAGAACAGAAAGCACTAATCGTACCAATAATAGATATTTGAAACGCTTTAACTGGACGAGGTCAGTTATTTGGGCTCTAAGGGCTTTGGAACCTGAGCTATGTGATGATGACGGAGCCGTGCGAAGTTACTCTTTAATTATGTTAAGACATTATGGTCATTGTTTTTAATAGGTCTTAGAGTCAGTACTGAAATAGGGTAGGGCTACTTTACTCTAGGCAGCGAAACGGTAGCAATCGTCCCTTTTCTATCTTTTCTATTCTTAATTTGTAAATCACCTAAGTGGTTGAATAGTATTTGGCGACTGAAAACTAAACCGATCCCACTTCCTTTTGATTTGGTAGAGAAAAATGGAATGAAAAGGTTGTCAGTATTGATTATACCTGTACCTTCGTCGGTAATATGTATACTGGTATATTTGTCGCTTGTTTGGATCGCCACTGTTATTTTACCAGTGGTTTGAGCCATTGCCTCTTTAGCATTTTTAAGCAAGTTAACTAAAACTTGTTCAAGTTGTTGGGGATCGGCGAAAACGTGATGTACTTCAGGGTTAACAATGTCGATTTGCGTATGAGGGAACAATAATACACACTTTTGAATGAGCTCAGTTAAACAAAAAGGCACTTTTGTGGGAGGAGGTAATTTACTTATTCGTTGGAAATTACTGATGAATGTATTTAGGGAAGCAGAGCGGCTATGTATGACATTAAGCCCTTGCTCCAAGTTTATCATTGATACCTCAGGCTTTGTGACCAATTTTAGTAAAGTAGCACTTATCGACGTAATAGGCGTCAGGCTGTTATTTACCTCATGACTGAGCACTCGATGCAGCCGTTGCCAGCTATCTCTTTCTTTATCGATAAGTAGCCATTGAACGTCACTAATAAAAAATAGATAATTAAGTTGTTGTTCATGAATGTACTTTACGGTGGAAATGCGATAGGTTTTGCTGATCCCACCCACGTTTATGGTGAAACTTTGCGGTTGTGTAGTTATTTTTGTAACCGGTATAGAAGTGTGGGTTAAGTTTAGGCCAACAGAAGTTGTGGAAATATCGAGCAAATCATTCGCGGCAGGGTTCGTAAATGTAATATCGTAATGCTCATTAGAAGCAATAATAGCAACATCGATATGTGAAATGACTTTTTCTAACAGCAGTTGGCTTTCTTTGATTGCAACACTTTGCTGTGCAAGCCGCGTTGATAATGTATTGAGCAGTAGCTTTATTTCTAACATCTCATCATTTTGTGAGTTAATCGCAGAACGCATACTGTAATCCTCATCCACTAAGGCTTCTAATAAGATGGCGATATTACGGGATTGATTGCTGTAATTGGCTTTAATTGTGGACGTAAGTAAAACACACAAAGGCACTATAAATAGTCCCGCTAATGTAATGAGATAACCTGATACGTTCATTAAATATAATAAGAAGCAGAAAGATAGACTCAGTAAAAGTAGCAAGCAGGATGAGATTCTAAGCGCAGTTCGTAATGAGAGAAAGTTAGCCATTTTCAGTTACAGGTTAAATTTTTCAATTCTACGGTAATATCCGCTGCGGCTAAGTCCTAAGGACGTGGCCGTTTTTTTAACATTACCAGAAAAGTACTTTAATCTTTCAATTATCGCTTGGCGTTCTAACTCATCAAGTGTTAGATCAATAGGGAGAGCTTGTGAGTCTGAAAGCGGGCCTTGGCTGGTTTGTATATCTTGTATTATGTGTAAGTGCTGTGCATCAATCACATTGTTTTGACTCATAAAGACAGCTCTTTCTATGCAATGATTGAGCTCTCTAATATTACCAGGCCAATGGTGGTTTTGTAGTTTTTCCATTGCGGCAGATGAAAGGCGGATCGGCGCAAAATCATGTTCATCAATGAGTTTTTCTAACATATTTTCGACCAGTGGCACTATATCTTCTTTTCGCTCACGTAATGACGGAATGTGAAGTTCTATGGTGTTTAGCCGATAAAATAGATCTTGGCGAAACTGACCTTCTGCAATTGCGTTGGCTAAGTTTACGTTCGTTGCACAAATAATTCGTATATCAGCATTATGTATTTGATTATCGCCAACAGGTGTAAACGTTTTTTCTTCAATAACACTTAGGAGCTTTGCTTGTTGAGATAGAGGAGTATTGCCTATTTCATCTAAAAACAAGGTACCATGCTGAGCTAACTCGAAACGACCTTTACGGTTACCAAGTGCACCAGTGAACGCGCCCTTTTTATGGCCAAATAACTCACTTTCAAATACACCATCAGCGACGGCACCCATATTAATAGAAACGAAGGGTTGTTGTGTTCTTTGGGAATGAAGATGAATGTAGCGTGCCAGTAGTGTTTTGCCAGTGCCATTTTCACCCGTCAGCAAAATGCTTGAATTACTCTCTCGAAGTTGTTCTATTTGTGCTAATAGGTTTTTCATCGGTACAGATTGAGCAATGACTTTACAACTCATTGCTTCGAGTTTGTTACGCAGGTGCTGGTTTTCGACAGTGAGCTTTTTACTTAGCTGCTGACTGGAACTTAGGGCCAGTTGTGTTTCAATACTATTTACAAGGTGCTCATTTTGCCACGGCTTTTGAATAAAATCATTGGCCCCTTGCTGTAATGCAGTAATGGCCAGCTCTACAGTTGCCCAACCTGTCATAACAAACACAGGAACATCACTGATATCGCGAATATTTGCTAGTAATGTTAATCCTTCTTGCCCTGATGTGCTGTCTAGTTGGTAATTTAGATCCATTAGGATTAGATCGAAGTGCGATGTTTTAATTATATTTAGCAGTGCAACCGGCGTAGTCACGCTAGAGACAATATAATCATATTCGGCCAACAATAATTCAATTGATGTGATGATATCAAGGTTATCGTCCGCGACAAGGATAGACTTTGTCACTGCCAAACCTTATTACCTAACATAGGTCGGGATACATATAGTGCGCACTTCTTAGTCATTTATGGCAACTCCTTTGACTGTAACACAACAAGATAAATGATTTCTTAATTCTATCTTGATGAATTAAAGACGCTTTTTCAAGTTTATTTAACAAATATGCTGACTAAACTTAAATTTAAGAGAATAGATATGAAAAAGCATATCGGATCAGGCAATTACCATATATAAACAGGTACACTTTGCCGAGTCTATGTTCAGGTGGCTTTTAATAATGGCCTGTATACATAGACCATTATTAAAGAGTACTTATTTGCTGAGTTTTTTGAGCGCTCGGCGAATATCTTTTTGTGTTGAGCGGTCTTCCGCTAAAGCAAGGGCTTGTTGATAGGCTTTTTTAGCCGTGGTCTTATTCTCAATTTCTTTGTTTACCTGAGCATAAACCATTAAGTACTCAATATGTTGCGCGTCTTGTACTTGCTCTTTTTCAAGTAACAAATTAAGCGCTTCTAATGCTAGCTGCTTTTTACCATGTCCTTGTAAAGCTAGATAGGCGGAGGAAATACATGCATCGCGCCAAAGAGGCAGTTGATCAGCTGTTCGCTTAGCTATTTTGCATGTATCAACGAAGAGCTTTTGAGCTTGCTCTTCTTCAGAGAACGTCCATAACAAATTAGCTGCGCGGTGCATGAGTGTTACATCTTGGCTGAATTGATTGCCAATTGTGGTGATTGTGCTCAGCGCCTCAGGTTCATTTTGCGTATTTTGCAGATAGTCCATTAACGCGAGGTAATAATAGCGTTCACTCACTGGTTTTAGCTTATCAACAATTGCTTTTGATTGTTTTTTATCAGAGTCCCAAAACCCACTTTCTATGGCTAAAGCTTTTGATGCGGCGACTAAGTACTTGGGGTTTTCAGGCGCTAACTCAGCAGCAGTAATATAACTTTGGTTCGATTTATCAACAAAGCCAAGTTTATTGAATAAGCTAGACTGTTCTTTAATTTGATACCAAAGTTCGCCAGCGTTATAGTGAACTTTGGCATTGTTTGGATAACGCCTTACTAAGGCTTCTAACATTTTTTCTTTATCATCATTATCTTGGGCTATTGCAACAGCAACGGTTAATATTTTAACTTTAACATCACTACTGTCGAGCTTCGCTAAATCATGCATCAGCGGCTCATATTGGCGAGTATGAAACATCGTTTCAAGCGTCTCGTATTGCGATTGTGAAATGTCAGCGTGTACATTTATTGCAAAAAAAGTGATTATCATGCAGCAAACACGTTTAGTGGTGTTATTAAACATAGTCTTCTCCTTAGATAGTTGAACCTGCACTTTTCGTCTTACCTTTAATCTTCGCAACGAAGCGTTTCGCTAGGTTCTAGCTGAATCGCTTTGCGTGCGGGCACATAGATAGCGCTTGATACTGAAGCTATGATGATCAGCATGACGATGACTGCACTGATAAAATACAGATAAACATCAAGCGCTATCAATTGCCACGTTACAATACTAAGTAGGGTTGACAGTACTAACCCGATCCCAAGACCTTTAATAAGCGGGTTCGCGCCCAACTTTATTAGCCAACGTACAATATTGCTATCATTGGCCCCAAGGGCTCTACGAATACCGATTTCATGTTGACGTTGGGTAATTGAATTGGCAGTCAGACCATAAATACCCGTGACACCAAGCGCGAGCGCAAATAAGCCACATTTGAGGAAAAGCTGAGTGGCTGAATGTGTTAAATCTCTTAACATTGCTAGTAACTCTTCCATACTTTTTAATGCTGTAAGTTTAATTTCTGAATCTACCGTGTACAGTATTTCATAAATGAGTGAACGAGCTTGTGGTTCCGCGCCAACAAATTTATATTCAATATTTACATTGTTACTATCGAGTTGTGTTAGTGGACGATAGAGCGTCATCAGGTTTTTGGGATCACTAATAGGGGTACCTTCAACGCGATCGGAGACGATACCAACAATTGTTGCCCATGTTTTTTCTCCTTCTACTTCATCAGAGATTTTCAGTTGCTTGCCAATAGCAGATCCTTCACGCCAGAAAGTGTCAGCGACGCTTTTACTGATCATCACAACGGGCATGGTAGTTATTTGATCTCTAGTATCAATATAGCGACCTTCGATAATTTCGACACCAGTAAAATTAATGTTTTCAGAGATGCTTCTTATTACCGCTTGTGGTTTATCTTGTTCAAGCTGATAACTGACGCCTTGTTGCATAAAAGTGTTTTTACCGAAGCTGGCGGTAACGACAACATCTGTGATGCTGTTCTGTTGCTGTAATTTAGATGTGATAGTTCGATAAAAAGCATTCCGCGTAGTTTGAGCGTTATAGCGCTCAGGTGTTAACTGAACTTGCGCAGACAAAATATTAGTGGTGTTAAGTCCAATATCTAAATTGATCAATTGGTTAGCAAAAAAGCTCGAAATAATCCCTAAATACATTAATACGGTGACGACTGTAATTTCTGTTGTAAGCAGTACTCTAGTTACTCGGTTGCCTTTACTGCTAGCAGCGCCTCGGGTCCCACCTCGTAATGTTGCGTTAAAGTCTCCTGATGTAACATGTAATGCAGGCAACACTCCGGTCATGATAATGGCGATGATGATAAAAATAATTGTCACCAATATGGTATTGATGTCGAGCCCCCAGTGCCACCAATAAGCGAGACCGTCGGCAAGGTCCATATTTATCCAAAATTGATTGATTTGTTGCAGTGCCCAGCCAGACAACAATAACGCAATTATCCCACCAGTAACACAGATGATGATGCTCTCCCACATCATCTGTACGATAAGCCTTTTTTGTGGTGCGCCAAGCGCAACCCGGATTGAAATCTCTTTAGCGCGTTCATTCATTCTTGCTAGTAATAAGTTACCAACGTTAATTGCGGCAAGTAGAAAGATAAAACCTGTGACAATATTTAAAATGGTAAAAACAATGATGCCATCAGCACCATTTGTTTGCGCGGCTTGAAAGGTGGTAATATAGATATCATCAATAGCAACTTCACTATTTTGACGACGAGCATTATAGGTGTTTTTTGCTAAACGAGACAGTTCGTTATTGGCCATTTGCTCTGATGTAGATGGATTAATGCGGGCATAAATATCGACGTAGACCTGGTCTCGTTTTTGCGTAGTAAAAAGAGGTTGCTGAATAGGAAGCCAGAACCTTGATGCGACGGGAAACCCGTAACCTTCGGGCATGACCCCAATGATCCGTGTAGTTTTGCCATCAACTTTAACAAAAGAATCGATAATATCTTGTTTACCTAAAAATTTACTTTGCCACATGGCATAACTGATCACCGCCACTTTCTCTGAGCTTGGTGAACTATCGTCTGAACGAAAAGCGCGTCCTTTTATTGGTTGTGTACGAGAAAACTGAAACATATTCCATTCAGTAAAGGTGACACTGTGTGATTGAGATTGACCATTGATATCCAATAACACGGAAGTCGAATAATACATACCAAATTCACTCAAGGTGGAAATTCCCGGTCTAATTTCAGCGAAGTCAACTGCATCAAACATACGATCGTAGCCTTGTTCTGTCGCTTGTAGTTTTACAACTGAATGGCCTTCGTCAATGGGGAGGTCTGAGAATACAAAAGTGTGTAAGAACGAGTAACTGAATATGCTAACCGCTAAGCCTCCAGCAAGTACAACTGTTGTTAATAAGCTAAATACAGGGGACTTGGCCAATAAACGGCATGCATACTTTATATCAAGCAAATAATTCATGTTTTACTCCCTAAGCTGCAGAGCTCTTTTCTTTTAACATCTGATCAGACATAATTTTTCCATCAAACATTTCTACCAGTCGGTTTGCTTGACCGGCAGAACGAGGGTCATGGGTGACCATAATTATGGTTGTGCCTTCGCTATGAAGCTTTTTGAGTAAATCTAACACCGCATCGGTATTTTTGGAGTCTAAATTACCCGTTGGTTCATCAGCCAGTATTAGTGAAGGTCGACCCGCTATCGCCCTGGCAATGGCAACGCGTTGTTGTTGACCCCCTGAGAGCTGGCTAGGAAAGTGTTTACGACGATGCTGCATATCGACTTTTTCTAGTGCGAAGTCGATAAGGTCATTAATTTCCTTTTGCTCTACATTATTTCGATAGCTTAACGGTAGAGCGATATTCTCTTCTACGGTCATATCACTTATTAGGTTGAAAGATTGAAACACGAACCCAATATGCTCATTACGTATCGCAGCGCGTTCGTCTCGTGTGATCTGGCTGACATCGTGACCACTTAAGATATACTTTCCTGCTGAGGGGATATCTAATAATCCAATTAAAGACAGTAACGTTGATTTTCCGCAGCCAGAAGGACCCGTTATGGCGATATAGTCCCCAGAATTAACCTCTAAATTAATTTGGTTTAATGCATAAGTCTCAACATCCTCAGTTGCAAACTTTTTTTCAATATTATCTAGCTGAATAATTGTGTTACTTGTCATGAGGCTCTCCTTAATTGAGAATAATTTGCGAATGCTGCTCCCAAGCAGACTGGTCCGAAATAATAATCTTGTCACCGGCATTTAAGCCAGAGATGATTTCTACGGTATTTGTTGATACTTGACCAAACTCGACTTTCACTCTTTGCGCAGTTTTTGCGTCATTATTTACTCTATATACATAAGCTTGGCTATTCTCTGATGCAAAAGCTGGACGCTTCACGTTTAACACATTTTCTTTATCTGCAATAGAAATAGTGCCTTCGACACTAAGGTCGGGTCTGGCTTCGGGCGGTAATTTTCCTTGTAGGCTCACTTCAACTTGCACCGTACCTTCAACGACGTTTGGATCTATTCGTACCACAACGCCGTTTACAGTCGAAGTTCTCGTATCTACTTTGACTGTTTGACCTAGTTGAATGTTTTGTACTTGAAGTTCTTGTACTTTCAGCTCTGCCTTAAAATCATCTAGCTGAGCAATTTTAGCAACGCCATCCCCACTTGCTAGTTGCTGACCTAATTCAAGATCCATTTCTTGTACAACGCCGTCAGAGGTAGCAATAATAGATAGTGCATCCACTTGGCCCTGAACTTGCTGCAGTATTTTGTGCATTTTGTTTAATCGTGCTTTCGCACCTTCTTTATATGCAGCGAGGTTTTCTTCCATTTTTTTGTATTGTTGCGCTTGTAACTTCTGTTGTAATTCAATTTTCTTCATACTCAATTTTGTTTTTGAGTGGTCAAGAGCTGATATTGTTGAGTTTCCTGCTTCGATAAGGGCTTTTTGTGCATCAAGTACTAGCTTGGTTGTATCATATTCACTGTCGGTTTCGAGTAGTGTTGCCTTTAGCTGAAATAACTTCGACTCTAGGGCGACTTGTTCCGCCTTCTTTTCTGCTGTTAAGGCTTCCAGTTCCCATTTAGTTTCTTCTCTTTTTTGCACTAGCTGTGGGTTTTGTAATGTGACTAAAACATCACCTCGTTTTACATTGTCACCAGGCATACGCCAAATTTGTTTAACTCGTCCGTTGATGTCTGTAGAGATCCAATGAATTTCTTTTGGGACCAAGATGCCGTAGCCTCTGACGCTAATGTCGAAATGACCTCTTTGTACATCGGCAAAAAGGAGGCTGCGATTATTTGCAATGTAAGAAGCATTTGAGTAACCACTACTAAGAAAGATATAAAATATAGTTATTGCGGCTATACCGGCAGCAGCTAAATACCATTTTTTCTTGTTAGTTGCTTTCTGGCCTTTTTTATCAATTGTAATATCCATGAACTCTACCGTGAACTGTCTGCTGTGGACTAAACATGGCATTATTCGTGCCAAATTATTTTTATCTAAAAATATATATAAAAATCATAATTTTAAGCTTGGTTTAATGGAACTCATTGATGAAGCACTACTGTGTCGTTTTCGATGCATAACTCTATTTTTGTATCGAAAATGACACATTAATTAGAAAAAGCAATTGTATGTATATTTCTGAAATTGGCTCTTTCTGTTGCTAGTACAATTTCAATTCCTTGACGTTTATCTTCCTCTAATTAATTTGCTGAAGACAACAAAAAGCTTAAAAATGAAGCATTATTCTGTTTTGTTTCATGTTTGTTTGCAAGTGTTATTTTTGGTGTTAATTGGTTGATTTTATGTTTACAAAAGGTTAGATTATTTTTCAGGTTAATTTTTGTCCTGTTTGTTTTTTGCGCTTTTTGGACGTGTTTATTGACCGGAAATTGTTGTAATAAGTAATGGAAATATCGATTTTTAGTTGTTGTCGACCCGTAATTTAAGGAGTCGCAAGCATTGATAATAATTAATAATAACAATAAAAAAAGGATTGACGACTCGTGTTTAAGAGTAAACCTCTCATTTCAAGAGTGATATTTTTCATTTTGATACCATTGGCTGTCGTGGCTGTTTATGGGTTGACCTATTTACAATCGAGCTTGCCACCGGCAGAAGGCACATTGAATGCACCGACATTGGCTCATAGTGTAAAAATACACCGAGATAAACACGGTGTTGTTTATATTAAAGGTAAGCACGATCAAGATGTATTTTTTGCCACGGGTGTCGTACATGCTCAAGATAGGCTGTGGCAGCTAGAGTTACAAAAGCGTATGACTCAAGGTCGTTTAAGTGAAATACTGGGACGCGAAGCACTCGATAGTGATATTTGGATACGAAGCTTAGGCATACACTCAGCGGCAGAGGTAGCGTGGCAAAACTTATCTATACCAGCAAAGCAATCTATTACATCATATGTTGCAGGTATCAATTATTGGATATTACAGCAAGATGTTTACCCGATAGAATTTACTCTACTAAATATTGAACCTCAGCCATGGGACGAGGTTGATACTATTGCTTGGGTAAAAATGTTTGCACTTAACTTAGCAGGTAATATGAATGATGAAATTACCAATTATGTTGCAGCACAATCGTTACCCAGTGAACAATTGACACAATTATTTGCGGATATAGCAGAGAAGCTCAACACTGAAAAGCTTACTTATCTGGATACTGACAAAACCCTACCGATATTAGACAGTATTAATAAACGAAATCAACAGTTACAGCAGCAGTTTAATATAGGTGGTAAATATGTAGGGAGTAATGCGTGGGTTGTAAGTGGTAGTCATACCGAGAGCAACAAAGCCATTTTAGCAAATGACCCACATTTAGGGTTACAAATTCCTTCATTTTGGTACGCAATGGCTCAGCAAGGCGATATTTTATCAAGTAAGGGCATGGCATTGGTTGGTACTCCTTTAATGATTTTTGGGCAAAATGATAAGATCAGTTGGGGTGGTACAAACATGATGGCAGATGTTCAGGACCTCTATTTTGAAACACTTAATATCAATAAAAAAGGGTTGTATAAGTCAGGCGGAGAATGGGTACCGCTGCATGAGCGTATAGAAACGATTGAAGTTAAACCTGATGTCCCAGAGTTACTTAATAAGAAAATTAAACCTGTGAAGATTTATGTAAGGGAAACTGAACGTGGACCTTTGATCAGTGATGTTGAGAAATCAATGATGCATCCAGTGTCATTGCGTTGGACTGGGTTAGATGCTGATGATACTTCTTATGAAGCATTTTTCAGGCTTAACTACGCGAACGATTGGCAAGGTTTTCAAGATGCGCTTGGATTCTTAGTTGCTCCCGCGTTGAATGTACTCTACGCCGACACGCAAGGTAACATAGGTTATGTTGGGGCGGGTCGAGTGCCACGACGCGTAGCAGGTGAAGGACTGTTACCTCTACCAGCAGGTGAAGTGAATACTGATTGGGATGGATACATTCCCTATCAAGATATGCCAAAAATATATAACCCAGACAGTGGTGTTATTGTGTCTGCAAATGACGGTTTACTTGTTGAGGATTATCCATACTTTATTAGCCATGCGTTTGCCCCTAGCTACCGCAGTGAACGTATTAGTACGCTACTTAAAGAAGCGGAACGGCCATTAGTCGTGGACGATATGATTAATATTCAGGGTGATACGGTAGATATAGCGGTGCAACATTTTTTACCTTTATTAAGGGATATTGAAGTAAACACAGAGCGAGAAAAAGCAGCTCTTGGTATCGTAAAAAACTGGAATGGAAATATGTCCGAGGCCAGTCAGGCGCCGAGTATTTTCATTGTGTGGCAGCGTGAGATCCGTAAGCTATTGCTGAAAGACGAATTGGTTGGTTTCTGGAATCAGGGGGGGCAGCGCAGTACGTTGCAAAATATTGCCAATACTGTGCCTTTATCGGTAATCGCTAAGTTACTTCAGCAACCGACATGGTGTAAGACGTCAGAGTCAGAGTCTGAGTCATTAGATGAAAGTTGCCAACAACTTGTCAATAAAGCACTCCAACAAGCACTCAATATATTGGAAAACCAATTAGGTCAGGATATGGATGATTGGCATTGGGGGGCGCTACAACATACGCAATACGCTCATACACCATTTAGTAACGTTAAAGTATTGGATGGCATTTTTGAACGCTTAGTACCTAACGGAGGATCGGTTCATTCAATTAATGTTGCTGATTCTTATTACGACAAATCTCAAGGGTTTGTGCAGGATTTTGGTGCAGGGATGCGACAAATCATTGTCGTGGGAGATCCTAATCAACATTTTTATATGAACTCAACGGGGCAATCTGGTAATCCTGTTAGTCAACATTATGACGACATGGTAATAAAATTCAATCAGTTGCAATTTGAAAGATTTAACCCTGAGCCTGCAAAGCTCAAATATGTTGAGTTAGTTACGAGTCACTAGTCAGAAATTATGTGATTGGGATATGGCGTATGCCATATGGATGACTACTTAATAAGGATAATTATGAAACTGTTTGATGTATTTACGAAAAAAGCACCTAATAAAGTATTTATTGCGATCTTATTAGGTGCTGTAGCCGGTATTGCTTATTCGCTATTGATCCCACTGGTATTAAAAGCATTAGAACCTACCTTGGGGGGATTAGCGACTGACTCGGATAAACTACAGGTCTTTGGCTGGGTGATAAGCAGTGCCAAATTTGCCATCGCATTTTGCATTTTATGTGGACTTATCTTTATTACACGGTCGTTATCACAAGTCCTTCTGACGCATATTGCTTTAGAGGTTACAACTGAAATGCGTAAAGATATGTATTATCGGATCCGAAAAGCTCCCATTTTCTCCCTAGAAAAAGTGGGGTCAGCAAAACTAATTGCAGCATTGACGACAGATGTTCAGCGCATCGTAATGGGGGCAAGAGTGTTGCCTGATTTGCTCACTAATGGTGTTACTTTACTAGGTATGATGATTTTCTTATTTTACTTAAACAGTGATGTCTTTTTCTTCGTTGCTTATTGTATTTTGTTTGGGGTCGTGACGTATCAACTGCCTATGTACGTAAGCCGTATTTATATTACTCGATCTCGTAAGCATGTTGACCATTTACAAGAGGGTATACGCGGCATTATCCAAGGTGCAAAAGAACTAAAGTTAAATAAAGCAAAAAGCGATGATTATTTTGATCATGCACTTTATCAGCAAGAGAGGCAAATTCTTGCATCGGACAAAATTGCGCAGAGTGTACTTCGAGTCGCTGTTAATTATGGTGATATTTTGAGTTTTATGGTCATTGGTATGATCAGCTTTGTGTTCGTCAATTATCACCAAGTTTCCTCGTCGGAGTTAATTGGTGTCGTCATGGTGTTGCTTTATATTGCTGGGCCCGTTTCTGTGATCCTCAATTCAATTCCGCAAATAGCCATCGCTAAAGTATCAGTCAGAAAGGTTAATGCATTATTAAATACCTTACCAGAGGAAACTTGTATTGAGCATGTTCAAGCGATTGATAGTTGGCATCAGATCCGATTTGATAAAGTGAATTTTCAGTATACTGCACATGATGATAGCCCTGGTTTTAAGGTGGGCCCGCTGAGCTTTGAAATTCAAAAAGGTGAGATTGTTTTTATCATAGGTGGTAACGGTTCCGGTAAATCAACATTAAGCAAGTTAATCACTTTGCATTATCAACCCAGTGAAGGTGATATTTACTTCGGTAATACCAAGGTAACGGAAGAAACGTTGGCCAGTTGTCGCGAAGAGTTAACGGCTATTTATTCAGATTATCATTTGTTTAAGCGCCTATTTGGATTGAAAGTTGAGCCTGAACGGATCCAACTATTGCTTGCAGCTTTAGATTTAACTGACAAAGTCAATGTTGTTGATAATGCATTTTCTACGACGTCACTTTCGGATGGACAAAGAAAGCGGTTAGCTTTGTTAGTGAGTGTATTGGAAGATAAGCACTTATATCTTTTCGATGAGTGGGCAGCCGATCAAGACCCCGAGTTTAAAAATGTTTTTTATACCGAGATTTTGCCGCAATTAAAAGCCGAAAATAAAGCTGTGGTCGTTATCAGTCATGACGATAGATACTTTAAAGTTGCTGATAAAATAATTCGAATGGAGCAAGGGCTGCTCTCTATGCAGCAGCCAGTTACAACTGTTCCTTCAACATCACCTGAGCTTGCAGAGCTAAATGGTTAATCGTATTGCGATGATACAAAGAGCTAGGAAAAGAAAGTTATGTATGGACAACAGCATAAGCCAAAAAAACATGTGCCCCTGAGTTTTACGCAAAGTGATATTTATTTAGATCAGCAGCAATATGTTAACCATCCTCTTTATAATGTAGGCGGTTATATTAAGCTCAGTACCGTTGATGAAAAGTGCTTACAGGTTGCGCATGAGCGCTTAGTCAATAATCACGAAATATTTGGCCTGCGTATTTGTAACAGTGAGGCAGGATTATCACAGTATTTTTGTGATAATCGACCATCTAGATTTGAGGTGCTGGACTTTTCTCAACATCAGGAACCACTAAATAGTGCGAAGCGTTGGCTAGAAACTCGATTTTCACTGGCATTCGAATTGAATGAACAGCCGCTCTATAATGCGTACTTAGTTAAAATTAATGAAAACCTCAATTGGTATGTTGCTATTGCACATCATGTCATGATGGATGGCTGGGGGTTTGCAAATTGGGCTAATTTATTGAGCCATTACTATCGTGATGATACTGCTTCATTGCAAGTCGATAGTGGCGAGTGGACTGAGGTTGTTGACAAAGATAGGCGTTATGTAGAGAGCCATAAGTATGATGCCGACAAAGAATTCTGGTTACGACAAGGTATAAAATCGTTGCCTCGTTTATTTAGTCGTACCCATATGGCTATTTGGGGGGAGCAGCAACTGGTTCCGAGCAAACGGACTCAAGTTACGATCAGTGAAGAATTACGGCTGGTATTAACAGCTCGAGCAAAAGCGTGGGACATAAGCATAGCTCAATTAGTATTGGCTGGGGTCAGTATTTATTTTTCGAGAGTTTATCAGCAAAGTGAGCTCAATGTTGGGTTGTCATTTCATAGTCGAAATGGTGCGAAACAAAAGCGTATGTTGGGAGCATTTACAAGTATTAGTCCAGCAACATTGGGTTGTTCAAGTCAGCAAGCGTTACTTGATTTTGTTATATACATAGCAAATGTGCAGAAGAAATGCTTTCGTCATCAACGTTTTCCTTTTGGCCATTTAATCAAAGCACTTGGGGTTTCAGGCAAAGATAACCAGTTGTTTGATATTGCGTTCAATTATTTAAAACTAGATAGTCAGCTTAACTTTGAAGATGGAAAAGAAACGCTAGAGTATGTATCTCATCAGCATGAAGTCACCCCAGTCACAATTACGTACTGGGAGTACGGGGATAAACAATTACCGACATTGATGCTTGATCATAACCTTGCTTATTTTAATGAGAGTGAGGCTGATTTACTGTTGCAACGACTTCTGGTTGTGCTAAAAGACGTCGCGTTACGTGACGACATGACGATGATTTCTGAACTAGAAATTCTGTGTTCGCAAGACTACTCCAAGATAGCAACGTCTACACAAGCATTGGATGAAGCTAACATTAATTCAGATGTATTGCTTCATCATCAGATTTCTCACTATGCGACAGATTACCCTGAGCACACCGCTGTCATTGCTGGAGAGCGCGAGATTAGTTATTCAGAATTAGAATACAATGCAGATGTCATGGCGCAATGCCTGTTAGCAAAGGGAGTATGCAAACAAGATAGAGTGCTGGTGTATCAGCAGCGTGATATTGCGCTAATTGTCGCGATATTGGCGATTGCCAAAGTTGGCGGAGTGTACGTCCCTTGTGATATGGCTGTGCCATTGCCGAGATTGCAAGCAATGGCGGAAGATGCGCGTCCCAAAGTCTGTCTTACCGACACGAATGGCGCATTAAATATAGAAAATGGAGATGGTCTCATTTGTGAGATCATTAACTGTGAACAATTGGATCTTAAGCAATATAATTATAGAGGTGTCAAGGTTGAGGTGTCACCAGATGACTTGATTTACCTCATGTACACCTCAGGATCTACGGGAAAGCCCAAAGGAGTTATGATTGAACACCGGCAGTTATCTTCATTTATTTTACCTTTGCAACAAAAGTATCAGCTTGATGTAGGTAAGCGGTTCTTGCAATTTGCGTCAGTCAGTTTTGATACAGCCATTGAGGAAATATTTGCAGCACTTGTTCATGGCGTAACGCTGGTTTTACGAAGTGAAGCTTGGCTAGGGAGTGCACAAATATTTTGGCACTATTGCGACCAATATCAAATAAATTTGCTAAGTCTGCCGACGGCATTTTGGCACCGGTTAGTTGTTGAACATCAATGTAGAGTACCTCATTGTGTTGAGTTGATAATTCTCGGCGGTGAAGCCTTGGCGACTGATAAAGTGGCTACGTGGTTTGGAGCTGAGCACCGCAATCCACCACTGATAAACTCTTATGGCCCAACAGAAACAACCGTGTCCGCGAGTTGCTTTTACATTGACGACACAGTAGATATACGAGCTGGGATTCCTATCGGCATTGCCGATCCTAATACGCAACTTTATATTCTCAATGACGCTAAACAGCCTGTCCCTTTTGGTGTGCCTGGCGAGATTTATATTGGTGGTAGTAAGGTTGCAAGAGGGTATTGGCAGCGTCCAGATCTTACGGAACAAGCTTTTTTTAGAGACCCTTGGAGTAAACACCCTGATGCTCGTATGTATAAAACGGGAGATATCGGCCGATTTAGAAGCGATGGTAATATCGAGTTTTTGGGCCGAAATAATAGCCAAGTAAAGATACGGGGACACCGAATTGAGCTTGGGGAAATTGAGCACCATATTTGTCAAGTACATGGGGTGGACTCTGCGATTGTTGTACATATAAAGTCACCAGCAGGAGAGTCATACCTACACGCATATATTAAACCCTTGGGAGACTTGGCAGAAAATTTGATACATCAAGTCAAACAAGGGTTAGTTAAGCAGTTACCAAGTTATATGCAACCTGCTGCCTTTAAACTTGTTGTTCAGTGGCCCTTATCAGCTAATGGAAAGGTTGACCGCAAAGCACTGCCTGATATAGAGGTTGACCACAGAGATAAAAATAATACGAAAATGGATGCGAATGAGCTTTTTTTAGCTGAACTTTGGGCGAAGTTACTAGAGCTTCCTGTGTCAGGAATGACACCGAGTAGTGATTTCTTTGCTCTTGGTGGCCACTCGTTACTAGCAATTAACATGCTGTCTGAAATTAAGCGTACTCATCAGATCGACATCAGTTTATCAACGTTATTTTCTGCATCCACTTTAGCGATGTTAGCTGAGCAAATAAGGACTGGCACAGCCTTAGCAACAAATTCAATCATACAAGCAATACCACAGGCTGATTCGTACCCCATGTCACTAGCCCAACTTAGACTTTGGACATTAGATCAGTTACAAGGGGATAGTCGAGCGTATAATATGCTTGCGGCATTTGAATTTTCAGGTTCACTCAACATTACTTGCTTCAATCAAGCGCTTGCGTACATGGTCAAGCGCCATGAAATACTGCGTACTAATATAGTGAAGATAGCACAATCACCAGTACAAGTTTGCCAAGCTCAGCCAAACAGTGATAGTCGCGTGTTAGATTATACCCATTTGAGTATGAATGATTACCGAGTAAAGCAGCAAACGTATATTCAACATCAACAAGATCATAGCTTTGACTTGGAAAAGGATATGCTCCTCATAGCGAGTGTATTAGTACGGCGTAGCCTGTCAGCAGAAATAGCACAAGAGGGAACCTTGGTGATTAAGCTTCACCATATTATTGCTGATGGTTGGTCGGTAGAGGTATTTTGTCGAGAGCTGTCATTGGCTTATCATGCATTCTTGTCATCAAAGGAGCCACCGTTAGCGCCGTTACTTATACAGTATCGGGACTATGCATATTGGCAAGAACAACAAGAAATTAATGGTGAGTTAACTGCACAATATCAGTATTGGCAGCAGCAATTGGCAGACGTGACAAACGTCGAGCACTTAACTGTGTCAAAACGCGAAGCACGACGCGGGCAACAGGGAATATATAGCAGTGTTTTGCCAGACACATTGCAAAAGCCATTAATTAAGAGTTTAAATGATAGCCAGTTAACACCGTTTATGTTTGTTCATGGGGCATTGGCGTTATTACTTTCACGGCACGGAAATTGTAAAGATGTTTTTGTTGGTACTGCTGTTGCAAACCGGCTTGTTGAACAGACGAAATCGTTGATCGGGTTCTTCGTAAACACATTGGTACTTAGAACGACAGTCGCTAATCAACCCGTTATTGACTACTTAGAACATATTAAGTTGGTGAACCAACAGGCTCAGGTAAACCAAGAAGCTGCTTACGAGCAGTTAGTTGAGCGATTAGGGGGAGATAGCGAAAGAAACTTGTTTCAGGTTATGCTCACGCAAATACAAGGATTCGGTCAAGGGAAAGGACCTGAACACTTCGCGCTTGATGGTGTGACATTGTCATTGCAGCAGCCATATTCAAGTCAAGCCAAATACGACTTACAATTAGAGTTCCATTATATGGACGGGGCATTGTCTCTTACTTGGCTATACGACGAGCATTGTTTTGATGACACATATATTAAGACTTTAGATCAGCATTTTTGGCATATACTAACGGGCGTCATAAATCGAGTTGATAGTGATGAAACAATCAATCACTTGCCAATGCTGAGCCAATCAGATCAAGACTATTTAGTTCACACGTTAAATAAACGCACCATCGAATATCCCAAAACGCTCAATGTGAATCAACGCTTTGAGAGTATCGTAGAACAGTTTTCTGAAAATGTAGCACTTGTTTCAGATAACAAAAGCTATCGTTTTGATGATCTTAATAGACGGGCCAACCGTCTCGCTCATTTTTTGCTAGAGCATCATCACATCACCCCTGGAATGTGCATTGGCCTTTGTACTTCACGGAGTCTAGAGATGGTAGTTGCGATGTTAGCGATCCTCAAAGTAGGAGGAGCTTATGTGCCACTTGATGGAAATCAGCCACAGCAGCGTCTTGCCAACATAGTGGCAGATGCGGACCTTAAATTAATTGTAACTGACCAAGTAGATGAGCCACGCTTTACTATGTCACAAGGCTGTGAACTAGTCTTGAATAAGCAATTCTTTCATCAGTTATGTGAGCTGCAATATTCAGATGAGAACTTGTCTTTACCCGGTTCATCAGATCAATTGGCTTATGTAATTTACACTTCAGGGTCGACTGGAAAGCCTAAAGGTGTATTGACACCGCACTTAGGAATAATCCGCTTAGTATGTGATGTCGATTATGTAGAGTTAAATTCGCAAACTAGGACTTTGCACTGCGCAAGTGTTGCATTTGATGCTGCAACGTTTGAAATTTGGGGCCCATTATTAAATGGTGGTTCATGTGTGATGTACACAAGGCCTTTGGTGACTTTAGAATCTATAAATGAATTACTCGTGCAATGGCAAGTTAATACATTATGGTTAACCGCCGGGTTGTTTGCTCAGTGGACACGTCAGCTTCCGCAGAAGCACGCACTTAAACAGGTACTTGCGGGTGGCGATGTATTGGATATTGCTGCGGTTAATCAATTTAAGACCACTTTTCCTAACGTACAGCTCTTAAATGGCTATGGACCAACAGAGAATACGACATTCACGACATGTCATTTAATCACAGAGGCAACATTGGATGCGATTCCAATTGGTCGAGCGTTGGCTGGTGATCATGTTTATATTTTGCAAGGGGAACAACTTGCACCATTCGGTGCTGTTGGCGAATTGTGCGTTGGTGGCGATGGGCTTGCAAAGGGGTACTTAAATGAGCCACAGCTCACGCGTGAACGTTTTGTTGTGAATCCACTTTACCAAAAAGGCAGTTCAACCCCGAAAGTGATTTACCGTACCGGTGACTTAGTACGTTATCAAGCATCTGGCGTCATGGTATTTGTCGGGCGTGCTGATCAGCAGGTTAAGATCCGTGGTTTTAGGATTGAACTGGATGAAATCAGAAATTATGTAAATCAACATGAGGCTATTGCAAGTAGTTTAGTGGTGATACAGGCAAAAGGTGAAGACAAACGTATTGTTGCTTATGTCCAGTTTAAAGGCGTTGTAAAGCACGACAGCTTGGACGAAGTAAAGCGCTTTTTGGCACAACAGCTGCCTAGTTATATGTTACCTCAAATTTGGATAACATTAGAAAGTTGGCCACTTACTCACAATGGTAAAATAGACCATACACAGCTTCCTAGCCCTAATCATGAGCAGAAAAGTACATTACTACCACCAGTAACAACGACAGAAGCAGATATTGCAAAATTATGGGCTGAAACCCTCGATATTGATGTACATGAAATCGGGTGTGACAGCAACTTTTTTGGTCTTGGTGGGCATTCGCTTTCTTTGATAAAAATGGCATCAGTGCTTACTGAGTATTTTAAAGTCGCTATTCCTGCTGCTGAGGTATATCAACAGGCTACTTTGAAGTTATTAGCACAGCTGGTGGATGAACAAATAGCCAATCAGAGTAAAGTGCCGGTTATAGAACATTTAAACAGAGTAGGACCCAGCGTATTATCGTACGCACAGCAGCGGTTGTGGTTTATTGAGCAAATGCAGCCAGGGAGTGAGCACTATGTAATGAGTTCGGCATTGCAGCTTAAAGGGAAGATTGACGCGGCGTACATTGAACAAGCGTTGCAGGCTATCATTGCACGCCATGACATACTTCGCAGTCGTTTTATTACCTGCGATGGAGCGCCACGACAAGAAGTACTGGAGAGTTCAGTATTTACGTTACGTCAGCATGATTTAACGCACAAGGATGCAAAAACACAAGAAGCACACCTGACTATATTACGAGAGAGTGAAGCTCGTCGGGGGTTTGACTTACAAGCAGGAGGGCTGATCAGAGCAAGCCTCGTTCAATGTGAAGCAGAGGCGGCGGTCTTGCTCATTAGCATGCATCATATTATTGCAGATGGTTGGTCGGTCGAGGTATTGCATCAAGAATTTACTGAATACTATCAAGCACTGCGCGGTGTAACAAAAGCCACATTAGCACCTTTATCAATTCAATATGCTGATTATGCGCAGTGGCAACAGCAATACCAAGACAAACAGGCTTTGCAAGCGAGTTTGGATTACTGGTTGGCACAACTAGAAAATTTGCCGCAACGGCATGATTTGCCTTGTGATGCACCGCGAACGGTTGAACAATCGCTACTTTGTCAGCAACATACGATCGACATCAGTGCCTACCAAGCCCAAAAACTCACTGATTTTGCTCAACAGCAGAATATGACTTTATTCATGTTACTCCATGGTGCGCTCGGCATTTTACTGAGTCGTCATAGTAATAATAATGATATTGTTATTGGTAGCCCTGTGGCTAACCGCCTATCTCCCCAGTTAGCTCCTCTTATTGGTTGCTTTATTAATAACCTCGTGCTGCGACTCAATTGTGAGGGCACGCAGTCTATTGCAGAGTACTTTAACCAAGTTAAACGGGTTAACCAGGACGCCCAGGCACATCAGGCAACCCCATTTGAATGGTTAGTTGAGCAACTGCAAAGTGAGCGCAATCAAGCGCATGCACCGTTATTTCAAATTATGCTAAACCTACACAGTCAGCGAAAAACATCTTTAGATCTGGCGAACGTGGAGGTGAGTGAATGTGAACCCGATACGCTATACAGTGAATATGATCTGACTTTTAATGTGTTCTGGGAAGAGCAAGGGCTAGTTGTTAATTTAATTTATAACACGGCACGCTTTAGTGTGGAGCGTATCGCGACATTAGCTAGGCACTTTACTCATATACTTGATAAGTTAGTGGCCATGCCAGCCCAGATGAAACTTGGTCAGTTGGCATTATTGAATACAACGGAGCAAGCGCATGTTATCGCGCAAGGGCAAGGACCTAAACAAGAAATCCCTGCACAGTCTGTATTGGCGTTGTTGCGTGATACAGGGGCGCAATACTCAGCTGTAACCGCAGTACGTTGCCTTGAGCAGACAATAGATTATCAAGCATTGTACAGACAGGCTCAACAAATTGCTTATGGATTACAGCAAGCGGGAGTTGAAGCGGGTGATCTTGTTGGAGTTTGCCTATTACGTTCGACGGCGTTGTTGCCAGCTCTATTAGGTGTATGGCAAGTCGGTGCCGCTTATGTACCACTTGATCCAGATTACCCAAGGGCCCGTTTAGCGCATATGATACATGATAGTGAGCTTTCATTGGTTCTCAGTGAGCCGGCATTGTATGAACGTTTACCAGCGGAAGCATCATTATATGATATTGCGCAATGTCAGCAGTACCCGGAAGCGTTAGTGCAGTCATGCGTTGATGTGAGCGCTGCAACGGCATGTGCTTATGTGATTTATACCTCAGGGTCCACAGGTTTGCCTAAAGGTGTTGCTGTAAGTCATCATAATGTAGTGAACTTCTTAACAGCGATGGCAGCACAGTTACGCTGTGGAAGTGAGACGCAATTGTTGGCGGTGACGCCCATCAGTTTCGATATTCATGTATTGGAGTTGTATCTTCCTTTGTTAGTCGGTGGGACGGTTCACTTAGCCGATAATGCGATGCGTCAGGATGCGGTAGCGTTAGTGGCACGCCTAAATCAAGGCGATATTACCATGATGCAAGCAACGCCAGCAGGATGGAAAATGTTGCTTTCAGAGGGGCGTTGGCAGCCTACGTCACAGTTGCACATATTGTGTGGGGGGGAAGCGCTTGATAGCAGTTTGAGTATGGCGTTACAGGGACAAGGTCACACGGTGTGGAATTTATATGGTCCCACAGAGACGACTGTATGGTCTGCAGCACAGTGTGTATCAGGCGAGGTTGTGAATATTGGACAACCGATAGCGAATACACAGTTTTATATCCTTAATGACAGTTATCAACTCCAGCCGAAAGGCAGTATCGGTGAATTATACATTGGTGGTGATGGGGTCAGTTGCGGTTATCTAGGTCAAGATGTGCTGACAGCAGAGCGTTTTATTGATGGGATTTCGTTAGGGAATAATGAGGGACCATTATATCGCACAGGCGATTTAGCGCGTCAGGCAGATAATGGAGCGTTTGATATTGTCGGTCGCGTAGATCAGCAAGTTAAGGTGCGTGGTCATCGTATTGAGTTGAGTGAGATTGAGCAGCAACTGTTGTCATTGGTAGCAATTGAAGAAGCAGTGGTTCAAGTTATAGGAGAGAATGAACAAAGCCGTTTAGTGGCTTATGTGGTGACGACTCAATCACCTTCATACTGTTATAGCTATGTGCAAGAAGAATTAGGGACACACTTACCAAGTTATATGATCCCTCAGCAAGTGGTGGTGTTGCCACAGCTACCCTTGACTCCTAATGGCAAGGTTGATCGTAAATCACTGCCGACACCAAATAGCCAGAAGCGCATACGAGTCGCGCCGAAAACAGTCAATGAGTGTAAGTTGGTACAGATATGTGCACAATTATTATCATTGTCAGAGGATGAAATTAGCTTAGATCAGCATTTCTTTGAATTGGGTGGGCATTCGTTGTTGAGTGTGAAGCTACAAGCAGAGATCAGAACGGAGTTTGGGGTTGAGCTGGCACTCAGTGATATTTTTAGTCAGCATAATTTACACAGTTTAGTGGTAGACATAGAGTCACAAGAACAAACGGAACAAGTGGTGATCAGCCCCAGAGAGGGCAACGAACCCAGCGTATTATCGTACGCACAGCAGCGGTTGTGGTTTATTGAGCAAATGCAGCCAGGGAGTGAGCACTATGTAATGAGTTCGGCATTGCAGCTTAAAGGGAAGATTGACGCGGCGTACATTGAAAAAGCGTTGCAGGCTATCATTGCACGGCATGACATACTTCGCAGTCGTTTTATTACCTGCGATGGAGCGCCACGACAAGAAGTACTGGAGAGTTCAGTATTTACGTTACGTCAGCATGATTTAACGCACAAGGATGCAAAAACACAAGAAGCACACCTGACTATATTACGAGAGAGTGAAGCTCGTCGGGGGTTTGACTTACAAGCAGGAGGGCTGATCAGAGCAAGCCTCGTTCAATGTGAAGCAGAGGCGGCGGTCTTGCTCATTAGCATGCATCATATTATTGCAGATGGTTGGTCGGTCGAGGTATTGCATCAAGAATTTACTGAATACTATCAAGCACTGCGCGGTGTAACAAAAGCCACATTAGCACCTTTATCAATTCAATATGCTGATTATGCGCAGTGGCAACAGCAATACCAAGACAAACAGGCTTTGCAAGCGAGTTTGGATTACTGGTTGGCACAACTAGAAAATTTGCCGCAACGGCATGATTTGCCTTGTGATGCACCGCGAACGGTTGAACAATCGCTACTTTGTCAGCAACATACGATCGACATCAGTGCCTACCAAGCCCAAAAACTCACTGATTTTGCTCAACAGCAGAATATGACTTTATTCATGTTACTCCATGGTGCGCTCGGCATTTTACTGAGTCGTCATAGTAATAATAATGATATTGTTATTGGTAGCCCTGTGGCTAACCGCCTATCTCCCCAGTTAGCTCCTCTTATTGGTTGCTTTATTAATAACCTCGTGCTGCGACTCAATTGTGAGGGCACGCAGTCTATTGCAGAGTACTTTAACCAAGTTAAACGGGTTAACCAGGACGCCCAGGCACATCAGGCAACCCCATTTGAATGGTTAGTTGAGCAACTGCAAAGTGAGCGCAATCAAGCGCATGCACCGTTATTTCAAATTATGCTAAACCTACACAGTCAGCGAAAAACATCTTTAGATCTGGCGAACGTGGAGGTGAGTGAATGTGAACCCGATACGCTATACAGTGAATATGATCTGACTTTTAATGTGTTCTGGGAAGAGCAAGGGCTAGTTGTTAATTTAATTTATAACACGGCACGCTTTAGTGTGGAGCGTATCGCGACATTAGCTAGGCACTTTACTCATATACTTGATAAGTTAGTGGCCATGCCAGCCCAGATGAAACTTGGTCAGTTGGCATTATTGAATACAACGGAGCAAGCGCATGTTATCGCGCAAGGGCAAGGACCTAAACAAGAAATCCCTGCACAGTCTGTATTGGCGTTGTTGCGTGATACAGGGGCGCAATACTCAGCTGTAACCGCAGTACGTTGCCTTGAGCAGACAATAGATTATCAAGCATTGTACAGACAGGCTCAACAAATTGCTTATGGATTACAGCAAGCGGGAGTTGAAGCGGGTGATCTTGTTGGAGTTTGCCTATTACGTTCGACGGCGTTGTTGCCAGCTCTATTAGGTGTATGGCAAGTCGGTGCCGCTTATGTACCACTTGATCCAGATTACCCAAGGGCCCGTTTAGCGCATATGATACATGATAGTGAGCTTTCATTGGTTCTCAGTGAGCCGGCATTGTATGAACGTTTACCAGCGGAAGCATCATTATATGATATTGCGCAATGTCAGCAGTACCCGGAAGCGTTAGTGCAGTCATGCGTTGATGTGAGCGCTGCAACGGCATGTGCTTATGTGATTTATACCTCAGGGTCCACAGGTTTGCCTAAAGGTGTTGCTGTAAGTCATCATAATGTAGTGAACTTCTTAACAGCGATGGCAGCACAGTTACGCTGTGGAAGTGAGACGCAATTGTTGGCGGTGACGCCCATCAGTTTCGATATTCATGTATTGGAGTTGTATCTTCCTTTGTTAGTCGGTGGGACGGTTCACTTAGCCGATAATGCGATGCGTCAGGATGCGGTAGCGTTAGTGGCACGCCTAAATCAAGGCGATATTACCATGATGCAAGCAACGCCAGCAGGATGGAAAATGTTGCTTTCAGAGGGGCGTTGGCAGCCTACGTCACAGTTGCACATATTGTGTGGGGGGGAAGCGCTTGATAGCAGTTTGAGTATGGCGTTACAGGGACAAGGTCACACGGTGTGGAATTTATATGGTCCCACAGAGACGACTGTATGGTCTGCAGCACAGTGTGTATCAGGCGAGGTTGTGAATATTGGACAACCGATAGCGAATACACAGTTTTATATCCTTAATGACAGTTATCAACTCCAGCCGAAAGGCAGTATCGGTGAATTATACATTGGTGGTGATGGGGTCAGTTGCGGTTATCTAGGTCAAGATGTGCTGACAGCAGAGCGTTTTATTGATGGGATTTCGTTAGGGAATAATGAGGGACCATTATATCGCACAGGCGATTTAGCGCGTCAGGCAGATAATGGAGCGTTTGATATTGTCGGTCGCGTAGATCAGCAAGTTAAGGTGCGTGGTCATCGTATTGAGTTGAGTGAGATTGAGCAGCAACTGTTGTCATTGGTAGCAATTGAAGAAGCAGTGGTTCAAGTTATAGGAGAGAATGAACAAAGCCGTTTAGTGGCTTATGTGGTGACGACTCAATCACCTTCATACTGTTATAGCTATGTGCAAGAAGAATTAGGGACACACTTACCAAGTTATATGATCCCTCAGCAAGTGGTGGTGTTGCCACAGCTACCCTTGACTCCTAATGGCAAGGTTGATCGTAAATCACTGCCGACACCAAATAGCCAGAAGCGCATACGAGTCGCGCCGAAAACAGTCAATGAGTGTAAGTTGGTACAGATATGTGCACAATTATTATCATTGTCAGAGGATGAAATTAGCTTAGATCAGCATTTCTTTGAATTGGGTGGGCATTCGTTGTTGAGTGTGAAGCTACAAGCAGAGATCAGAACGGAGTTTGGGGTTGAGCTGGCACTCAGTGATATTTTTAGTCAGCATAATTTACACAGTTTAGTGGTAGACATAGAGTCACAAGAACAAACGGAACAAGTGGTGATCAGCCCCAGAGAGGGCAACGAACCCAGCGTATTATCGTACGCACAGCAGCGGTTGTGGTTTATTGAGCAAATGCAGCCAGGGAGTGAGCACTATGTAATGAGTTCGGCATTGCAGCTTAAAGGGAAGATTGACGCGGCGTACATTGAAAAAGCGTTGCAGGCTATCATTGCACGGCATGACATACTTCGCAGTCGTTTTATTACCTGCGATGGAGCGCCACGACAAGAAGTACTGGAGAGTTCAGTATTTACGTTACGTCAGCATGATTTAACGCACAAGGATGCAAAAACACAAGAAGCACACCTGACTATATTACGAGAGAGTGAAGCTCGTCGGGGGTTTGACTTACAAGCAGGAGGGCTGATCAGAGCAAGCCTCGTTCAATGTGAAGCAGAGGCGGCGGTCTTGCTCATTAGCATGCATCATATTATTGCAGATGGTTGGTCGGTCGAGGTATTGCATCAAGAATTTACTGAATACTATCAAGCACTGCGCGGTGTAACAAAAGCCACATTAGCACCTTTATCAATTCAATATGCTGATTATGCGCAGTGGCAACAGCAATACCAAGACAAACAGGCTTTGCAAGCGAGTTTGGATTACTGGTTGGCACAACTAGAAAATTTGCCGCAACGGCATGATTTGCCTTGTGATGCACCGCGAACGGTTGAACAATCGCTACTTTGTCAGCAACATACGATCGACATCAGTGCCTACCAAGCCCAAAAACTCACTGATTTTGCTCAACAGCAGAATATGACTTTATTCATGTTACTCCATGGTGCGCTCGGCATTTTACTGAGTCGTCATAGTAATAATAATGATATTGTTATTGGTAGCCCTGTGGCTAACCGCCTATCTCCCCAGTTAGCTCCTCTTATTGGTTGCTTTATTAATAACCTCGTGCTGCGACTCAATTGTGAGGGCACGCAGTCTATTGCAGAGTACTTTAACCAAGTTAAACGGGTTAACCAGGACGCCCAGGCACATCAGGCAACCCCATTTGAATGGTTAGTTGAGCAACTGCAAAGTGAGCGCAATCAAGCGCATGCACCGTTATTTCAAATTATGCTAAACCTACACAGTCAGCGAAAAACATCTTTAGATCTGGCGAACGTGGAGGTGAGTGAATGTGAACCCGATACGCTATACAGTGAATATGATCTGACTTTTAATGTGTTCTGGGAAGAGCAAGGGCTAGTTGTTAATTTAATTTATAACACGGCACGCTTTAGTGTGGAGCGTATCGCGACATTAGCTAGGCACTTTACTCATATACTTGATAAGTTAGTGGCCATGCCAGCCCAGATGAAACTTGGTCAGTTGGCATTATTGAATACAACGGAGCAAGCGCATGTTATCGCGCAAGGGCAAGGACCTAAACAAGAAATCCCTGCACAGTCTGTATTGGCGTTGTTGCGTGATACAGGGGCGCAATACTCAGCTGTAACCGCAGTACGTTGCCTTGAGCAGACAATAGATTATCAAGCATTGTACAGACAGGCTCAACAAATTGCTTATGGATTACAGCAAGCGGGAGTTGAAGCGGGTGATCTTGTTGGAGTTTGCCTATTACGTTCGACGGCGTTGTTGCCAGCTCTATTAGGTGTATGGCAAGTCGGTGCCGCTTATGTACCACTTGATCCAGATTACCCAAGGGCCCGTTTAGCGCATATGATACATGATAGTGAGCTTTCATTGGTTCTCAGTGAGCCGGCATTGTATGAACGTTTACCAGCGGAAGCATCATTATATGATATTGCGCAATGTCAGCAGTACCCGGAAGCGTTAGTGCAGTCATGCGTTGATGTGAGCGCTGCAACGGCATGTGCTTATGTGATTTATACCTCAGGGTCCACAGGTTTGCCTAAAGGTGTTGCTGTAAGTCATCATAATGTAGTGAACTTCTTAACAGCGATGGCAGCACAGTTACGCTGTGGAAGTGAGACGCAATTGTTGGCGGTGACGCCCATCAGTTTCGATATTCATGTATTGGAGTTGTATCTTCCTTTGTTAGTCGGTGGGACGGTTCACTTAGCCGATAATGCGATGCGTCAGGATGCGGTAGCGTTAGTGGCACGCCTAAATCAAGGCGATATTACCATGATGCAAGCAACGCCAGCAGGATGGAAAATGTTGCTTTCAGAGGGGCGTTGGCAGCCTACGTCACAGTTGCACATATTGTGTGGGGGGGAAGCGCTTGATAGCAGTTTGAGTATGGCGTTACAGGGACAAGGTCACACGGTGTGGAATTTATATGGTCCCACAGAGACGACTGTATGGTCTGCAGCACAGTGTGTATCAGGCGAGGTTGTGAATATTGGACAACCGATAGCGAATACACAGTTTTATATCCTTAATGACAGTTATCAACTCCAGCCGAAAGGCAGTATCGGTGAATTATACATTGGTGGTGATGGGGTCAGTTGCGGTTATCTAGGTCAAGATGTGCTGACAGCAGAGCGTTTTATTGATGGGATTTCGTTAGGGAATAATGAGGGACCATTATATCGCACAGGCGATTTAGCGCGTCAGGCAGATAATGGAGCGTTTGATATTGTCGGTCGCGTAGATCAGCAAGTTAAGGTGCGTGGTCATCGTATTGAGTTGAGTGAGATTGAGCAGCAACTGTTGTCATTGGTAGCAATTGAAGAAGCAGTGGTTCAAGTTATAGGAGAGAATGAACAAAGCCGTTTAGTGGCTTATGTGGTGACGACTCAATCACCTTCATACTGTTATAGCTATGTGCAAGAAGAATTAGGGACACACTTACCAAGTTATATGATCCCTCAGCAAGTGGTGGTGTTGCCACAGCTACCCTTGACTCCTAATGGCAAGGTTGATCGTAAATCACTGCCGACACCAAATAGCCAGAAGCGCATACGAGTCGCGCCGAAAACAGTCAATGAGTGTAAGTTGGTACAGATATGTGCACAATTATTATCATTGTCAGAGGATGAAATTAGCTTAGATCAGCATTTCTTTGAATTGGGTGGGCATTCGTTGTTGAGTGTGAAGCTACAAGCAGAGATCAGAACGGAGTTTGGGGTTGAGCTGGCACTCAGTGATATTTTTAGTCAGCATAATTTACACAGTTTAGTGGTAGACATAGAGTCACAAGAACAAACGGAACAAGTGGTGATCAGCCCCAGAGAGGGCAACGAACCCAGCGTATTATCGTACGCACAGCAGCGGTTGTGGTTTATTGAGCAAATGCAGCCAGGGAGTGAGCACTATGTAATGAGTTCGGCATTGCAGCTTAAAGGGAAGATTGACGCGGCGTACATTGAAAAAGCGTTGCAGGCTATCATTGCACGGCATGACATACTTCGCAGTCGTTTTATTACCTGCGATGGAGCGCCACGACAAGAAGTACTGGAGAGTTCAGTATTTACGTTACGTCAGCATGATTTAACGCACAAGGATGCAAAAACACAAGAAGCACACCTGACTATATTACGAGAGAGTGAAGCTCGTCGGGGGTTTGACTTACAAGCAGGAGGGCTGATCAGAGCAAGCCTCGTTCAATGTGAAGCAGAGGCGGCGGTCTTGCTCATTAGCATGCATCATATTATTGCAGATGGTTGGTCGGTCGAGGTATTGCATCAAGAATTTACTGAATACTATCAAGCACTGCGCAGTGCAACAAAAGCCACATTAGCGCCTTTATCAATTCAATATGCTGATTATGCGCAGTGGCAACAGCAATACCAAGACAAACAAGCTTTGCAAGCGAGTTTGGATTACTGGAGCGAAACCTTGAAGGTCCGGGGTGAAGACCTCAAACTACCTACAGACGTCGCTCGGTCTGCGAAAGTTGCAGGTACTACTAGTAGAGAGCACTTTACTCTAGAACCCTCAATGTACTTTGATTTAAAACAAACAGCTCAAAGGCACGGAGTAACTTTAAATATGTTACTAAGCGCCGCCTGGGCAATATTACTGAGTAAACTCAGTGATAACGAAACGATACAGATCGGTATCCCAGTTGCAGGTAGAGATAACCGTGCATGTTTTGATTTAATCGGACTGTTTGTCAATACGGTTGTACTTAAAGTAGACGTAACGCCAACATTGACGCTATCTGAACTGTTTTCTCAAGTTAGCGATACCAGTACAAAAGCATTTGCACACCAAAATGCGCCATTAGAGCAAGTAATTGAGCGTTTAAACCCAGACCGTAATTTAAATCAACACCCAGTATTTCAAACTCTGGTTGCATTACATTATGCTTACGAAGCTACTCAATTGCCTGATTTACACATCACCGAATTGGCAAGAACAGGGGGGCGATCTGAGTTTGATATTTCCTTGATAGTCGATGAAACACACACAGGCCTTAATTGTACAATTGAATTTTTAGATGAGTTATACGCCAGCTGTGCTGTGAAGCAGTGGCGGGATTATTTTCTTAATGTACTGGAATATTGTACAGAGGACGCGAATGTCACACTGGCAGAATTGTCATTGCTGTCGCCTGCGCAAGAACAGCATGTATTATCAACGTATCACAGGCCTGTACAAAATAATCTAGCTCCTTTACTTCATGAGCAGTTAACATGTATTGCTTTACGTTACCCTGAACGCATTGCCTTAATTGAGGGTGAGCGCGCATTAAGCTATGACTGGCTAGAGACAAAATCAAACCAGCTAGCACATCACTTGCTAAGTAAAGGTGTGCAATCAGAAGATAGAATCGCGATTTGCTTGCCGAGAACGCCCATGTTCATGGTGGCTATCTTCGCGATAATGAAAGCGGGTGCGGCTTATGTACCTATAGATATCACGCAACCTGATATCCGTTTACGGTATACATTAGAAGATTGCGACCCAGCATTATTATTGTTGAATGAAGAGGCTGAACTGTCGCGTTACATCTATCCAGAGAAGCTTTATCAAGTATTGCGCTTGAATGAAAATAATGTGCTATTTGACTCCGAGCTGGGTCAAGCACCGGCTATTAACATAGGGCGTAGGCAACTTGCTTATATAATGTATACCTCGGGATCAACGGGTAATCCTAAGGGAGTAATGATTGAACATCAGCAACTGGTGAATTTTACTTCAGGTCATGTTGACCGATATCAGCTCAAAAATGGTATGCGTATTTTGCAGTTTAGTGCTGTCAGTTTTGATATCTCTATTGAAGATGTGTTCGGTACTTTTAGTACTGGCGCGACCCTCGTATTACGTGATGACACTTGGCTAACTGATACCGCAGGGTTTTGGGCGCTCTGTGCACAGTATCAGATAAACTTAGTTAGCCTGCCAACTGCATTTTTTCACCAACTGATGCAAGTGCCAACGCAATCTGTTCCTAGTACGTTACAGACCGTCATTGTAGGCGGAGAGGGGTTACAGTTGCACAGTGTTAACCAGTGGTTTACGCAGCAAGGTAAATTACCACAGCTGACGAATACGTATGGCCCAACTGAAACCACAGTGACGGTTTCACATTTAATCGTTGAGAAGGATAAAGACTATGGTGAACTCCTCTCTATAGGTCAAGCGGATGGGAATAACCGAATTTATATTTTGGATGAACAACAACGATTGCAAGCGCCTGGTATAAAAGGAGAGATTTATATTGGTGGTACGCAAGTTGGTCGAGGTTATTGGCGCAAGAACGAATTAACAACGGCGGCTTTTTTATCTGATCCATGGTGTCAATCAGAAGCGGGTAAACTTTATAAAACCGGAGATATGGCACGCTATCGAAGCGATGGTAATATCGAATTTCTTGGGCGACGTGATGCTCAGGTTAAATTTAAAGGGTTCCGAATTGAGTTAACAGAAATTGAGTTGCGATTGGCCTTACATGACCGTTTGGATGGCGCGGTTGTTAAAGTGGACGAGTCACAACAACACTTAGATGCTTGGTTAATTAACAAGGAAGGTGGCGATACGGAAGCGTTGGTTGATGAAATTAAAGCTTGGTTGAAATCACAATTACCTAACTATATGCAACCGAGTCGTTGGGCCGTCCTTAAAGTGTTACCTCTTACTAATAATGGCAAAATTGATAAAGCAAATTTACCCTCCCCAATTGCGAGTAGCGGCAGTCGCTATGTTGCTCCTAGTAATGAAATTGAAGTCGAATTAGTTGACCTATTGCAACTTACGCTTGGGTTACATGAGCCTCCAGGCATTCATGATAACTTTTTTGAATTAGGGGGTAGTTCAATTTCATTGATTGCATTTAAAAATGCCATTGAAGCCCATTTTGTTACTCAGTTGGAATTACTGTTTTTGTTTACTTATCCAACTGTTGCTGAAATAGCTTTAGCAATTGAACTGGCACAAAAAAATAACAGCTTAGATAACGCGTTTGAGCTTGAAGAAGACATGGAATCTGGAGAGTTTTAATGGTTCAAAAAATAATAAAAATGGCACTGGCCGCTGGCGTTAAGCTGTATCTAGAAAAGCAAAAACTGAAGTTTACTGCACCAAAAGGTGCGCTTACTCCAGAGTTAAAGGCAGCAATAGGAGAGCATAAAGAACAAATCATTGCTTATTTGCATCACAGTGCAGAGCGGCCTGTCACAAATGCAATTTCGATTAGACCAAACATTGAGCACAGGCCTTTATCGTTATCTCAGTCTCGGCTTTGGTTTTTGCACCAACTGGGCGAAGGGAACAGCAGCGAGTACAACATATTTACAGCATTTGATGTAGAGGGCCAGTTAGATCTTGATGTAGTTCGCCTTGCGTTACGTGAAATAATTATACGGCATGAGGTACTCAGATGCGGGTATTATGAACAGGATGGGCAAGCGCAACAGTTTTTACATCATAACTTTGAGGTGCCATTACAGGTCTTGGATTTTTCCCATTTAACGCCTTTGGACTATCACGCACAGCTACAAGATGTGGTTAAAGCTGAGGCGTACCACTCGTTTGATTTGAGCTCGGATATAATGTTACGGGTGACGTGTGTAAATAGAGGGACTGGGCTGCATTGTTTATTATTTTCAATGCACCATATCGCCTCTGATGGTTGGTCAATTGAGGTTTTATCAAAAGAGTTTTTAGAGCTCTACCAGAAAATTAGTACAGGGCAAGTGTCGAGTTTAACGCCATTATCTATTCAATATGCTGATTATGCACATTGGCAAACTCAGCGAATGGATGAACAAACTTTAGCACAGCAGTTAGATTTTTGGCGTGAATACCTTTTTGACTTACCTGATATCCATAATTTACCCCTTGATAGACCGAGACCTAAGCAACAAAGCTTTACATCAAAAACGATGCAAGTGCCATTAGGGCTTGAGTTGACCGAGCAATTAGGAGAGTTGGCGAAGGCGCATAGTGTTACTTTATTCATATTGTTACAGACTGCATTTGCTTATATTTTGTCTCGCTTTAGTGGCGAGCAAGATATTGTAATGGCAACCCCTGTTGCGGGACGGGAAAGAGAAGAGGTGCAGTCACTGATTGGCTGTTTCTTGAACACGGTAATTTTGCGTTCGACAATTCCGCAAGCAGGAGATTTTTGGCAATACTTGGCTGCAAATAAAAACCAGATCCAACAAGCATTCGGACATCAAGAAGTACCTTTCGATCAGGTTGTTGACGCACTACAACCAATACGAAGTTTGGCATATAACCCTTTAGCACAAGTGAAATTTGTACTACAAAATTATCAGCAGTCTGAATTCAGTTTACCTGATTTACAGATCCGGCCGTTAAAGTCGCAAGAGAACTCAGTACGGTATGATTTAGACCTTACTGTGTTCGAAGAACATGGTGTACTTCAGCTCGATTGGAACTATAAGTGCGAGCTGTTTAATGAAGAGTCTATTGTACGTTTATCTGACTCGATGGTGCAGCTTTTGTCAGCATTGCCCACTCATCAGTCTGGCGAACCTATTCCGTCATTGGTGAGCAAGCAAGTTAGTCAAGCACTACTAGCTATGGGCACAGGAAAAGAACAACAACAAATAAACTTACCGATAAGCCAACAAATTTTGCAACAAGCATTGTTAACACCAGAGAATATAGCCGTTCGATCAGGCGACAATTCATTAAGTTACTCAGAGCTAGTGCAAAAAGCAAAAAATTTAGCCTGGTATTTAGAGGATCAAGAAATTGGTTTAGGTGATCATGTTGCGATTTTACTGCCAAAAGAGGTGGACTTATTAATTGCATTATTAGCAGTACAGTTATCTGGAGCAACCTATGTTCCGTTAGATAAATCTAGTGGTGAAGCTCGGCTTAGTGGAATATTGAAAGACGTTAATGCTGAACTACTTATAACACAAAGCAACTTAATGACATTGGTATCGAGTGAAGGTTGCGATGTCATGTTAATGGATGATTGTTTAGACTCAGATTGGTTATGCGAATTCGAGCAAGCTTCCTTAACAGTACCTAAGTTAGATGATATCGCTTATTTGATTTATACCTCAGGATCAACGGGTAAGCCTAAAGGGGTTGAAATTTCTCAGCTAGGGTTATTGGATTACTGTGCTTTTGCGAATAAATACTATTATACAAGCAACTTATTAGGTGCGTTGCTCGTGACAGAGCCGGCTTTTGATATCAGTGTACCCAGCTTATACCTTCCTTTACTTAACGGCGATTGTGTGACGTTATTGTCAGAAGAAGATGTAATTTTTGAATTGGCAGCAGCGCTTATGGAGTTGCAAGATAATGGTGTGTTACTGAGAATGACCCCCAGCCATTGCCACGCTCTCTTGCACATATTAGAAGGAAAAACTGTCAACGCTACGTGTGTATTAGTCATCGGGGGGGAGGCGCTACCACAAAAGTTAGCTACGGCATTGTGTCATGCTTTCCCTTATAGTCAATTATTTAACCACTATGGTCCATCAGAGACGGTAGTTGGCTGTTGTTTATATCCTTTAGAGGTAGAGACATTGGCAAGTTTTTCTCAGGTACCTATTGGTAAGCCAATGACGAATACTCAGCTAGTTGTATTGGATGACAAACAACAATTGCAAGTGCTTGGTGGTATAGGTGAGTTGTGGATTGGTGGTGTTGGCGTGGCTAAGGGCTATTGGCAAAGGGCCGAACTTAATAAGCAGTGTTTTAAAACAGATGTGCTAAATATAGGGAATTCTCTACGTTATTATAAGTCAGGGGATTTGGTACGTTGGAATTGTGAAGGCCAACTGGAGTTTGTAGGGCGTAATGACCAACAAATCAAAATCCGAGGGCATCGTGTTGAACTCGGCGAAATTGATACCCAACTCAGCCAGTGTGAGGGGGTGCAGCAAACTGTTACCTTGTTACATGAAAATGAGGAAAATCAATATTTAGTTTGCTACTTTGTGTCTAGTGGTGATGATGCCGAGCAGACACAGAGTATACTTGAGCACCATGCAGTCACACAACTTTCACCCTATATGAGGCCACAATACTATGTGTCTGTTATTACATTCCCTCTGAGTCGAAATGGAAAAATAAACCGTCGAGCATTACCTAGCCCTTACACAGTTAAAAAGCCTGTGCTGCAAGCCGCGCAAAGCATCACTGAAGTTAAACTGATTGAAATTTTCAGCGACTTGCTAGCTACTAATGAGCTAACAGCTGCCAGCGATTTCTTTGTGTTAGGCGGCCATTCCTTATTGGCGGTTCGACTGATTAACCAAGTATCTAAGCTGCTTGGAAAGAAATTACAATTAAAAGATATTTTTAGTCATTCATGTATTAAAGATTTAGCATTATTTATTGATAGCAGTGAGAGTGAACTATTTGAGCCTATCGCTGTGATTGACTCTGATGATAGTAAGCCTTTATCTGTGGCGCAGCAGCGACTTTGGTTACTAACCCAAATAGATACTCAGCAAGCACAGTACAATTTGCCATTTGCCATTGCTATTAAAGGTTATTTCGATACTGATGTCGCTGAAAAATCGTTACTGGCATTGATTGCGCGCCATCAAGTATTACAAATGAATATTCTAACGCATCATGGACAGCCACAATTACAACCAAGTAAAGAGCGCTTTGCTTTATCGCGTGTAGAGGTTGGCAATTACACGAGTGAGGAACAACAGCACATTGTTTCTAATTTGCAGCAGCAAGAGATAGCAGTACCATTTGATCTAACGAAAGATGTGCTATTACGTGGCACCTACATTAGCCGAAGTGATGAAAGTGGGGTTTTACTTCTGACAACCCATCATATTGCCACTGATGGCTGGTCAATGAATGTGTTGCTGCGGGACTTCTTTGCACTGTATAACAATAATTTGCATGGGGTAAAAGGGGGACTTGCGGAAGTAGAGATTCAATACAGTGATTATGCTGCCTGGCAACGAGACCAGCTGGCAAAACCTGCTCAGGCTGAACAGTTAAATTATTGGCTTGAACACCTTACAGATCTGGACGCCGTACATCAGCTACCGATTTATCAGGCAAGATCAAAGCAACAAACATTTGCAGGTAATAACCTGCAATCACACCTTTCGGTGAAGCAGTTAGATGGGTTAAAGCAGTTAGCTGTTCAGCATAATGTGACTTTGTTTATGGTTCTGCATGCCTTGCTCAGTATTTTGATTAGCCGGCATACTCAACATCAACAAGTTGTAATAGGCACGCCGGTAGCAAATAGAAATCACCCTCAACTAGATAATTTAGTTGGCTTTTTTGTGAATAACTTAATATTGAAGTTAGATTGCGATTTATCTTTAAGTTTCAAAGAAGTGTTAGCGTACGTCAAGCAAATTAATCTGGATGCGTTATCGCGGCAAACAACGCCCTTTGAGCTGTTGGTTGAAAAGTTAGCACCCGAACGCAGCTTATACTGTTCGCCATTATTCCAAATCATGTTGATTTTAGATAATACTGAAGCACAGCAATTAAACGATGCTAAGTTGCCTTTCGAGTTTCAACCATTAGTTCAGCAGGAATCGGTCGCAAAATATGAGCTTACTTGGCATGCTCGAGAAGACCAAAATGGTTTACAGTTCACTGTTGAGTACCGTACCGAGCTGTTTGAGGCGCAATATATTAATGCTCTCATGGGTCAATTTGTTCAGTTAGTTGAAGGGGTGACAGAAACGGCTGAGCAACCGTGTTATCGCTATGATTTATTGCCTGCTTCACAGCGAGTATATTTAACCCAGCGGCTGAATGAAACAAAATTAGAATTTAACCCTGATGCTTTATTGCAAGATGGGATTGAAGCACAGAGTTTAGCTAATCCACATAGTACAGCCGCAGTTTTTGATATGCAGTCGCTGACATTTTTTCAATTGAACGAGCAAGCTGATAATGTTGCAGCTCAATTACGGCGTCAAGGTGTTTTACCTGGTCAGTTAGTGGGGCTCTGTCAAGAGCGTTCATTGTCAATGCTGGTTAATCTGTTGGCTATTTTAAAGGTAGGGGCAGCGTATGTACCATTAGATCCATGCTACCCAGCACAGCGCCTAAATTACATTATTCATGACAGTGCTCTAGCACACCTTATTATTACTGAAAACTTACGACCGTTATTTGGTAATGAGTCCGCGGTCAAGCTGCACTTGGTTGACGCTTTAAATCCGCAGGAAAGTGCTGAAATGGTGCTTAACCCAGTGAAGTGTACGGCAGATAATTTAGCTTATGTTATCTACACAAGTGGTTCTAGCGGCCAACCAAAAGGAGTAAAAGTGACACATCGCAATGTCATCAACTTTTTTGCTGCGATGGATAATGCTTTACCAGCTACTGGGCATCAAGATACTTGGTTGGCGAGCACCAGCATTAGTTTTGATATTTCAGTACTAGAGTTATTTTGGAGCTTAAGGTGTGGTTCGAAAATAATCATCCAACCAGATCGCCCACATGCACACATCGAGGATAAGCTGGCAAAGCTTGGGTTTTATGAATATGACAAACCTTTGCTAGAGGCCAGCGATTGTGCGGCTCTAAGATCGCAAAGTAGCGTAACTAGATATACTTCGTCGTTGGGGGGGGGGTATGTCGTGTTGTCATGCACTGCTTCGCTAACGGAGTATGTGCAGGCTGCACAACGTGGTCTCTCACTTGATATATTTTATCAAGGTTCTGAGTTGATTGATTTAAAAGACAAGGTTTCTGCTTTTAGCTCGCAACATAATAATGAACCTAGAATCTCTTTGTTTATCTCTTATGGTTCCGCGGATGAAAAAATAAGCGCTTTGGGCCAATTGAAAGACCGTGAAGCATGTGTTGTAGAACTTGCTGATTTTGCGCGTATTGGCATTGATGATATTCTGGTTGTTGGCAGCAAGTTGCCATGCTCTGATGCTCAATTAGAGCGCACGCAACTGATCCAATTTTTAGATGAGCGGCGGCAACAATACCAATGCCAAGCTGATATGATGGCTAAACGATTTAGCCAAGATTGGAACCCAGCTACTTTAATATGTAATCAGCATGTATCCCGGTTGCAATCAACCCCGAGTTTCGTTCGTGAACTACTACAAAGCCAAGAGGGCCGGCTTGCGTTAAGTCAACTTGATTTATTACTGGTAGGTGGCGAAGCGCTCAGTGATGAGCTTGCGCAACAACTTTATACACTATTACCTGAGCGTGTATTTAATATGTACGGCCCAACAGAGTGCACGGTTTGGTCGTGCGTTGGCGCTGTAACTATTGACGCTGTGAGTATCGGAAAGCCCGTTGGTAACACTCGGGTATACATTCTTGATGAATATCAGCAATTGGCCCCGTTGGGAGCTGTGGGGGAGTTATGTATAGCTGGAGAAGGCGTTACGCCTGGTTATCTACATCGTTCTGACCTTACTCAGCAGCGTTTTGTGGCATTGCCATTGTTAGATTCAAATGAACGTATTTACAAAACAGGCGATTTAGCTCGCTGGAATGCAAATGGTGAGCTGATATGTTTGGGCCGTAATGATGAACAAGTCAAAGTGAATGGACATCGAATTGAACTGGGGGAAGTTGAACGATTACTCGGTAGTTTTACAGAGTGCGAGCAAGTAGCGGTCGTAAAGCAAAGCATGGGTAATTCAGAACAGCTTGTCGCATTTGTGGTGTTCGTGGCTGAGCATAGAGAAACGGATGATTGGGTGCAACAATGGCGATTTAAGTTATCGACTCTGGCACCGAGTTACCTTATCCCTGAACGAATAAAACGTGTAGATGCTTTCCCATTAACGCCCAATGGTAAAATCGATAAACGGTCTTTAGCGAATCAGGTCGTTGCAGGATCAGGAGAGTTGGCAGCTGCAACGACAGAGACCGAAAAAAAGGTGATGCAGCACTTCCAAGCCGTGTTGGAACATACTATTGCTCTGTCTATACATGATAGTTTTTTTACCTTAGGTGGGCACTCGTTACTGAGTGTTCGTTTGGTTAATGAACTGAATGCGGAATTTTCTAGCGCGCTGACTGTGCGGGATATCTTCAAAAATAGTACCGTAGCGGCTCTGAGTACGTGTATTGATAATCAAAAAACAGCACCTTATGAAATGATTTCAGCACGCAAACATAGTGAGATCCGCTTGCCTCTATCACTACAGCAGCAGCGCTTGTGGTTTATTGATCAGTTGTATGAGGGCCAGAGTGCACATTACAACATGCAAGTTGTATTAGAAGTGGGTCAACAGTTTGATTTAGTGTTGGCGCAGCATGTATTGGGTGAGTTAATTCTACGACATAGGACATTACGGACCAAGTATCAAACTTTGGATGGTGTCGTTGAGCAAGTCATTGAGCCAAACCCCCAATTTCAAATTACGCGGTTATTGTTGGATGAAACGCAAGCACAGTCGTGGAGTGCAATATGTGACATTTTTACAGAGCTTGCGTTAGTGCCTTTTAATTTGCAAGAACAACTGCCACTGAGAGCAACGTACATTAAAAGTAATAAAAGTAGCTACTTAATGTTGTGTATACACCATATAGCGACTGATGCTTGGTCTATGGCGATTTTGGCAGAGGAGTTTTGTACGTTATATGCGTCGGCTTGTCAGAACGATGAAAGCCAATTAAACGAATTACCGATAGATTATGCTGATTATGCTTTGTGGCAGCAGAGCCACGAGCAGAAGGAGAAAATAGATCAGCAAAACCATTATTGGCTACAACAATTAAACAACCTATCAGAACTGAACTCATTGCCGCTTGATTTCAGTCGAGGGCAGTTCGCATCTCATCAATGTAAAACATTGACGATGAAGTTAGATGGTAATCAATTTCTAGCCTTGAAGCAGGCTACATTAGCCAGTGATACAACCTCCTTTATGTATTTGCATGCTATTTTGAGTGTGGTGATTTGCCGCTATAGTGGTGTTGATGATATTGCCATTGGGACACCTGTAGCGAATCGCCCCCGTAAAGAATTGGATAATTTAGTCGGACTGTTTGTCAATACATTGGTACTGCGCACGGATTACAATGCGAGTGATAACTTTAATGAGTATTTGCAGCACGTGAAGGGGGTTGTTGTTGCGGCGTTAAGTCATCAAGAAACCCCCTTTGAGTGGCTGGTTGAACAGCTGTCATCGAAGCGCAGCACCAGTTACAACCCACTCATCCAAGTTTTATTTAATTATCAAAAGGCAAACAATGATGACCGCAAGAATTTTGATCAATGGGTTAAGCCGATTGAGTTTAATAATCAACAAAGTAAATTTGAGCTTTCACTTCGAGCCATTGAGTACGATGATCACGTCAAATTAGAGTTTGATTATGATGTGAGTTTGTTTGCAGAGGAAACGATGCAAAGAGTTGTTAATAGCTTTGGACATGTGTTGTCCCAGACGCTATCGCACCCAATGACGCCATTGTCAAAATTGAGTTTGACGAAAAACTCGGCTGATTTAGCCATACAGCATGGTGAAATTAACCTCGATGGTCGAGGTGTACCATTATTAGATGCTTTTTATCAACAGCAAATGCTCACCCCAGAGGCAACGGCAATAATCGATGATGGCTCGAATTTAAGCTATCGTTCACTCGCAGATAAGTCGGCACAATTGGCTGACTATTTACGTCAGCAGCAATTGGGGCATGGCAGTCGTATTGGCTTATATTTAACTCGCGGGCCTGAAATAGTCATTGCTATTATTGCAGCATTCCAAATCAATGCGTGTTTTGTGCCTATTGATCTATCAAATCAAGGTGACAGGCTAGACTGCATAATTGAAGATGCCGAACTAGATATTGTATTAGTGACTAATGTACACAGCTCTCATTGGCAAAAAAAGCGTTGTACAGTATGTGAACTGAGCATATCCAATTGGCAATTTGGTGAATATAGTAAAATACTCACGCCTTTAGAAAATATGCCAGATGCACCTGCGTACATTATCTATACGTCAGGCTCAACAGGTAAGCCTAAAGGCGTAGAAGTCGCTCACCGGGCGCTTGTAGACTATTGTCAGTTCGCTTTGCAAAATTACTATGAAGAGCATCTGAATGGCGCATTTCTAGCCACCTCATATGGTTTTGACATTAGCCTTCCTGCATTACTGCTACCGCTAATGAGAGGTGGGTTTGTGAATGTTTCGCAAGGCGAGGATGTGTTGATTTATTTGGCTAATTTGTTATCAGGGTCAGGAGTTGGCTGCTTGTTACTTAGATTAACTCCAATGCATGTCAGAGCACTACTTAACTTAATGACCTCGACATCAAACCAAAAGGCACATGTATTTGTGATTGGTGGTGAATTCTTTCCCGTGTCACTTTTAGCAGAGCTTGCTCACTCTTTTCCGAATGCCGTCATTTATAACCATTATGGACCGAGTGAAGCGGTAATAGGTTGTTGTATTGCCCAAGTAAGCGGACGAGATTTTGAACGAACAGAATCTTTGCCTATCGGCTATGCAATGGAGAATACGCAGTTGTATTTACTTGATGAAGCGATGCAAATTGTGCCAAAAGGGGTCGTGGGAGAGTTATATATTGCAGGGCAATGCTTAGCGAATGGTTACCTTAATCGCCCAGAGCTGACGGAGCACAATTTTGTAGCTAACCCGTTTAAGTTGGGTGAGCGTTTATATCGAACTGGCGATCTTGCACGACACTCTGTTGACAACGAACTGCACTATGTTGGCCGTACAGATGATCAGGTTAAGTTACATGGTTTTCGAATCGAGTTAGGAGAGGTTACTCAACAATTGCTGGCACTACCAGAAATTAAGGCGGCAGCGTCACTGATTGTGGGTGAAGGCGAACACCGGCGTTTAGTGTCGTATGTGGTGCGATCAGAGTTAGTTAAAGATGAGACTGTGTTAATGCAGGTGTTAACCCGAATGAGGCAAAATTTACCACACTACTTATGTCCGGCACAGTTAGTCGATTTACCTAAATTACCGTTGAGTGCTAATGGAAAAATCAATAAAAAGGCATTGCTATCTGTAACTTTAAAAGATGCTCAGCCTTTTGCGGCGGCGACAAATGAACTGGAAAAACAGCTTTGCTGTGTTTGGCAACAGCTACTGCGACTTGAGCAATCTCCGAGTATTGATAGTAATTTCTTTGATATTGGTGGAAATTCACTATTGGTAATGACCTTGAGTGTAGAGCTTCAAAAGCAATTTTCTTGTGTCATTCAAATTGGCCAACTGTTTAATTATCAGACGGTTAGGCAGCAGGCAGAGCTGATTGAGCAGCTATCAGTTTTATTGACGACAGGCGTTGATAATGAAGAGTTTGAGGATGAGGGAGTATTGTAATGGTTTTAGATACGCTAAAAAAAGCACAACAACAGGGCGTAACGTTATTTCTGGATGATCAGGGTCAACTGAAGTTTCGGAAAAAGTCAGGCAAGCTCAGTGCTGAACTAAAAGCAGAGTTAGTGGCGCATAAAACAGAACTAGTGGCGTTACTTACAGCGCAACAAAAAAATGGTGCTTCGGCTATCACCGC
>NZ_JAGJEK010000030.1:0-68637 GCF_018101015.1 Pseudoalteromonas sp. MMG005
GAGGGAATTGTCTATCTTTTAAGCTGAATCTAAAAGATAGATGATGAATGAAAAACAATCAATTTTGAATGGGTGTCAGTTTAAATTTGATTTGGCAGCGCGGGACAAATGAAAATACAAATGGGTTGATACGTCGATATTTCCCCAAAAAAACAGATTTTTCGACTATAACTGATAATGAACTACAAGAAGTAGTATACAAAATTAACAGTCGCCCAAGAAAGATTTTAGATTATCAGACGCCTGAGGAAGTCTTTTCACTTGATAGTTTATAATGGTGCACTTGCATGTTGAATTCGGGGTTTAAATTAGTTTTACATTTAGTCCGCATTTATAGCTGCCGCTATAATAGAGAGAGCTTGTTCAGGTAGAGGCTTCAATTCACCCCTTACCCATAAGTCATCATCCCGTTTATCGGAATGGTTTTCAGAGTCAGTCCAGCGATTACTTTTGGTGCCCATATCAGATACAGAAACCTCAAACCAACCTTCTTTATACTCATTGCTAAATTTTCTTGATTCGACCCAGCCATAAACGTTAATCAAATATGGTTCATCAAACTTTATATCAATGCTCAGCCAATAAGGTGACTCTTTTTCCGTATTAAATGATTCTTGAAATACTATCGAGCATTTTTGAATTTTTACTAACTCATCGGTAGATCGAATGAAATACCAAACTAAGTCTAACAGCTCCAAGCAACGTTCAATATCTGGTGGAGTAGCATCATTATGCTCAATGTCATTACGTACAGCCATTAATGTTTTCAGCATAAATGGACGTACAATATTTAATGTTGCCAGATATTCCAAATAGCCTTTAGGAGAAGTGGGCAAAGCAAAATTTTTAAGTGAATAGATATATTCAATTAGTTTTAGCCTTTGATTCATAGCCCTTTTTAACCAACCGATAGAGTCCGACCGATCAAATTCAGAGGGGTTATCACGTTCAAGGCAACTACGCGCATGATTCCAGATATCAACTGCTCGCTTAACTTCATCTTTAGAGGTGATGTGCCCTCCTTGATCATAGAGTTCACAGTTGAAACAGGATGGACTGATCCATATTTTTTTCATATTACTCTGAGCTTCGATAAATGTATAACTATTTAGTATTTATGCAGCACGTTGTTTGTGCTGCATAATCGCTTGTTGGACTGAGCCGCTACCTGCTCGGTGTGTCAGAGTTGGTGTCATTTATGCTGCGGGAATTTGCTATTTGCTTTTAGTGGCTTAACTTGTCTTACGCCTATTTTATCGGCTTGTCTATCGCGCTTAAGCCATTCCTGCATTACTCAGTGCGTTTTATCCTGCCATTAGAGCCAATTTTCGCCGATTTATCAATTATATTTTCACTGTACACACTTTTCTAGCCCGAACACTTAAGCAGTGTTAACACGTTGATTTAATTCAGCAAGCTCTGCTGCTAACTCGTTCGTGCTCATTTCATGGTCTCTTCACTTGAATTAACCCTTTCGTTAAATCGTAAGACCCCGATTTTTAATACTTCACAAGGCCAGTGTGAAGGTGGTGACGCGGCCTCTGCCTTTTTCTTCTTCACTTTACATAGATTGGGCTCTTGCCCCTTTATCAACGCCAACGTTCGCTTGCAACATGCATTGGCTAAAAAACCATAGTGGCGAATTCGCATAAATCCTTTGGGTAACACATGCTGTAAATAGCGCCGTAAGAACTCTTTACAACTCAGTGTCATTACTTTTTCACTGTGTTTATCTGCGTAATCTCGATATTTAAAGCACACGCTTTGTTCATTCACCGACACCAGTCTCAATTCTGGTATTAATCCCTTACGGGTATACCGTGCTATATAACTTACTAATTTAATAGAACACGCATCGTTAACTCCTTACCAAAAATAAAATGGTCAGCCATTTGCTAAATGATATTATGAAGCAAGACATTGAGTTACGGCTTAATGTACTTCCCGACCACTGCCACCAGCCTCCTATACAAATCACTTAGACTGTCATAATTCCATCATCAAAAAGTCATGTTTTATATGCTTTAATTATTGGTATAGACCAGATAGAGATTAAAAAAATGGACAAGAATTACCTATTACTCACACCCGGCCCGTTAACAACATCAGCGACAGTCAAACAAGCCATGCTTAAAGATTGGTGTACATGGGATGAAGAGTACAATGTGGGTATCGTACAAAAAATTCGATCCGAATTGTGTCAACTTGCAAGTACCTCTGATCAATTTACAGCCACGTTAATGCAAGGCAGTGGTACGGCTTCTGTTGAAGCGGCACTGGGCACATTTATTAATAAAAACGCCACAGTATTAGTCATTAATAATGGCGCTTATGGCGCGCGTATTAAACAAATTGCGGAATATCTCTCTATTAACCTAATCGCATTAGATTATTCAGAAACGCACTACCCAGACATATCACAAATTAAAAATACACTAGAAAATCACCCGCATATCACGCATATTGTGATGGTGCACTGCGAAACAACCACAGGTATGCTCAACCCCTTAGAAGAAGTGGCTGCACTTGCGAAAGAGTTCAACAAAGTGATGATATTAGATGCCATGAGTAGCTTTGGCGGCATACCCATTGATATGCACAAATTGCACATTGATGTATTAATTAGCTCGTCGAATAAGTGTATTCAGGGCGTGCCTGGGTTTGGCTTTGTGATCAGTAAAAAATCACTCATCGCACAATGTAAAGGCAATGCACGTTCACTCTCTCTTGATTTATTTGATCAATGGGAAACCATGGAAAAGCACAATGGCAAATGGCGCTTTACCTCTCCAACCCATGTCGTCAGAGCATTTGACCAAGCTTTAACAGAATTGCATGACGAGGGCGGTGTGGCGGCCAGACACAAGCGATATACCGCTAACCAATCGTTGTTGGTCAGTGGTATGAAAGAGCTGGGCTTTACGCCTCTTTTACCCCAGCAATTACACTCGCCCATTATCACCACTTTTTTATCCCCTGAGGCTGAACACTACGATTTTAAACGCTTTTATCTCACATTAAAGTCGCTCGGTTATGTGATTTACCCAGGCAAGGTATCAGATTCAGATTGCTTTAGAATCGGCAATATCGGCGAAGTATACCAAAGTGATATTGAAGGCTTATTACAGGCAATCAGTGAAGCCAAAGATTGGTAAGCACGACTCAATATCAGTTGACTGACTTTAAATAAGCAATCACGAATATGCGTGCCATTGGCTAGTTTCAGTACTCGCGAATGGCACCGTACAGATCCGTTTAAGACCTATTTTCCACAAAAATAAGTAGGGCTACTTGCCTTCAATGATCATTTCGATGGCATCGTGCAACCAAAACTCAATATTATAATCAACGAGTGCTTGGTGTTCATCATATCGCGCACGTTGTACTTTTAAACACGGGGCGCCACTGTTCTTTTCAAGTAACTCTGCGGCACGATCCGGTAACACCGTCACACTGATTTCACATTTTTCGTGAGATACATTCACTTGATAGCTGTGCTCCATTACTTGGGTTATAGAGCCATTGAGTGGCTGTTGCTCTAACCCCTCAAACCTATCTGCGAGGCAATATATCTCTTCAATCAATATTCCTCTGCCATCTAAATATCGCGCACGAGTTAACTTATATACTGGTTTACTGTCAAAATAGTCATGCGAAACCTGATGCGTATTTGATGGGCTCTGAATTTCAATCACTTCAGTGGAGGGTACAAAACCTTGCTTTTGTGCTAACGCGTTGAAATTCACTTTTCGAGCTGGGTGCCACTTTAATTTATCTGGCGTTACAAACCAACCGCGACGCTTTTGACTGAAGATAACCCCTTCCGATTCTAACCGCGCGAGTGCTTCACGGACTGTTATTCTCGTCGAATTAAATTGCTCTTGGAGCGCCCGTTCAGATGACAGCTTTGAACCTGCCTGTAAACGGCCTTCAGCCACCAAACTCTGAATATGATTTCTAATAACTTGATATAAAAGCATAGTTAAATTTTATCAAAAACTTTGCTAATAGCTTACTGCAATTTTATGACAAAAAAAGGCGTTATTCATAATATGCACCAGCTCATCGTACTGATGCACTATTAATGCGCTAAAAAAGGGCCTTATTCATGATGTTGCTTTTAAATTTGGGTCTACTTTGGCTGCTGAGCCACTGAGTTTACTTAAGTGCACATCCCACAATTTTGGAAGATGGCCACGGTCTTCTGCATATTCTTTTCGCCTTATCGCATTTCGGACGACATACGCTCCGCATGTTCGCACCGGCTCTATTGGAAACTGTGACAGTGTTTGGTTTACAAGTGCACAACGCTGCCACTTATCGTGTTTATTCAGCATTAAACTAGACAGTATTTTTCCGCCTAAATAACTTTGCACAACCCCATTACCAGAATAGCCACTACCATAAAATACATTAGTTTGACGTGGTAAATAGCCAAAAAAAGGCAGCCCAGTCACACTTCTATCTGAGGGACCGGTCCAACTTCGTTCTATTTCTAGGCCACTATTTTTAAAAAAGTGTTGCCAGTAGTGCTGCATAATATCCAGATACTGACTTGGCTGATCAAATCGTTTCGTCACCTTATTAGCAAAACTAAAGTAGTTTCCCCCTTTTCCGAGCATCAAACGCCCTGTTGAAGTGCTACGGTAATAATTCACGAAAATACGGTTATCTATAATGGGGGCACCATGCGCTAACGACATGCTGGCCAAACGCTCAGGGTCTGGTTTACTGATCACCATGTCACTTGACACTAACACCACCGCACGCTTAAATTCGCTCATTAAGCGAGGCAGCCAAGCATTAACAGAAAACAAAAGCTTGTTTGCCCTAACAACGCCCCCTGAAGTGGTAATTTGAATTGTTTCGCCCGCTTGATAACCAAGGTACCGTGTATTTTCAAACACCTTTACACCTAGCTTTTTCGCAACACGTAATAAGCCTCTGACTAATTTAGCGGGTTGCACACTGCCTGCATTTGGTGAGTAAATCGCAGACAAATTCGCTGGCGAACCGGTTTTTGCTAGGTTACTTTCTTCTACAGCCTGCCAAGCATTCAAGTGATGCGTGTCTAACAAAGATAAAATCGGTGCAAATCCGCTCTTTTGTGCTGCATTTGATGCCGTGTAATACGTGCCATCTATGCGACAATCACACGCAATACCATATTGCTCAGTAAATGTTTTAATATCATGTACGGCTTGTTCTGATGACTTAACTAAAAACGCCGCTTGTTCAATCTCCATGTGTTTAATTAAGCTGGCAAATTTGGTTGACCAAGTTAGCATGGCACCACCATTACGACCTGATGCCCCTTGTCCACATAAGTCTTTTTCAATGATCACAACATCCAGTTCAGGCTGTGATTGCTTTAAGTTAATCGCAGTCCAAAGTCCGGTAAAACCGCCGCCAATGATACAGATATTGGTGTCTATATTTTGCCTCAGGGGCAAAGCTGAGCGTATGTCAGCCTCGTTTATTGCTTCATCAAACCAAAAAGGAGTAAACAGCATTAAGGGCGTTCTCCGCGTGCCAATCTTGCCTCAATCTCATTAAGTACCGGCACAATATCGGCAAGTGAATCAATAACAAAGTGCGCGCCTGCACTAGACTGTTGCTGATAAGCTTCGTGTGTCAATAACGCTTGTTTATCTGCATCACAGGCTTGCCACTCTTGTTCGCTTAGTCCTATCGCATTGCCCGTAACAGCTATGCCTACTGTCCACATACCTGCGTTTAATCCTTCGGTGATACCATGCACTGAGTCATCCACTTTAACGCAATTTGCTACTTTAGAAATTCCAAGACGTTGCACGTTTTCTAGCGCCATCCAAGGGCCAGGCCGGGAGCCCGCCACGCATTCATCACTGGCCACCACACAATCAGGCTTATAGCCGTGCGCCTGTGCAGCAGGTACGAGTACATCCATTACAGGCTTTGGATAGCCTGAGCAACTGCCTATTTTGACGTTATCTGCTTGTAACTTATTAATTACCGCAAGTACCCCTTCTATAGGTGCTGCCCGTTCCGCCACTTTATCTTGCTGAAGCGGCATAAAAGTTTGGTAAATATGATCAACATCTTGCTGAGATGGCAAACGGCCAAATTGTTGTTGCCAGCGCTGTGCAATTGTTAGGGTATTCAAAAGTGTATTAATATGGTCCCATTTACCTAACCCCATTGGCGCACGCGCTTCTTCAAGACTAATGTCAAAATCAAAGCCCTTTTTAAACGCTTCCACAAAAATACGCGTCGGTGCAATTGATCCATAGTCAACCACGGTGCCAGCCCAATCTAAAATGAGCGCTTCAATATTTTTCATCTTTTTTCCTATTAAGTTGCCGACATAACAGGCTTAACTATGTTGCCTGCTTTCGCGGAAGTTAGTTTTAAACTGAAGTAAATCAAAGAGCTGACTACCAAGATACTGGCTATAATTGCCACCCAGTAGCAGGCTTGAATAAGAAATTGTAACCAACTCAGATCTGGCGATGAGAAGGTTTTGTAAAGTAAAATACCCACTGATCCGATGTAACCTGCGGAGTCTGCCAAATATAATAAAAACCCTGCATTTGCCGTAGAGCCTACCGCGGAAATCATCCGGTCAAATAAGAAGCAGTTATAAGGAATGTAGCTAATGTAAAGGCCCGCGCCTAATATCACCATCCAGGCTTTGGCACTGATTAGGTTGGCTTCAAAAGCCCATGTGCAGCTCGCTAAAGTAACAGTACCTAGCAATATAACGCCATGATTTACGAAAAAAGCGGTGCGATTGTTTTTAATCAATACCAACGCCGCCAGTGCAATCAAAACAATCAGCGCGATCCGTATACCCGCATAAGCAAATATGGCCGGTTCCTGCCCATACCCTAAAGCCTGCCATATTTCTGCAGAAAAATTATCACGGAAATCCCTAAACCCTGTGAAAAGTAAAAAGCTCAAAATCAGCACTGTGATCCCAAACCAATAGCGTTTAAAAAACGCCCAACGCTGTGCACCGTTCATGGGTAAACGCTGCTGTCTAGCCGCTTCATCTTCAGATGTTGGAGGGGGAATACTGTTTAAACACATCACCGACAATACCAATAACGGCAAAAAAATAGCACCCGTTGCGGCTGGCATCCAAAGCTCAGATACATCCAATGCAATGATCAGCCATTGTCCGACGGTTCTCACAAGCCCAGATGCCAATATAAACGTCACACTTAATACCGCCCCCAGTAACTCAGCGGTTTTGCGCCCCTCTAAATAACTAAACACTAAACCCCAGATCATGCCTAAGGCTAAGCCATTAAAAAATAACCACACGATGTTGAAAGGTACCGGTGTAAGCGCGAATAAAATAAGCGCACACTCCGCTCCCAATATCATCAATAGAATGGTTTTTGCGCGCTTTGCTCTTTGCATTTCGGCAATAAATTTAACGCCGATAAACTTTGCAATTAAGTAGCCAAAAACTTGCGATAAAATGAGTGCCACTTTAAAGCTAATAGCCCAATGTCCTTGGTCAAAATCAGTATAACTATTGACCGAGAAAGGCTTTCGAAATGCATACATGCAAAAATAAGTCATAAACGCGCTAGACGCTGCAAATAACACAAATGCGGCACCTTGCGCTGGCTTAAGCCAGTTCGGCGTGCGCTGCCAAACAGTTAAAGAATACATAATCAACCTTAAATAACAGCAAGGTATTCAGCAACACCTTGCATCACTGCCTTTACAACCTAAAACTGATAGTTAATACCAATCATGCCGCGCATACCGTAATACTCCACTTGTAGTGGTCGGCCTTTTTCGCCCATATAGTATTCCAGTGCTTCATTGGTTAAGTTATTCAGTTCAAGGTAAATTAAGGTTTGCTCATTGATTTGATAAGACGTCGTAAAATCAACACTGGTATTTGCCCCGTAATAGCTGTCACTTTGCGACGATTTACCATGCTCCTCTATGTAGGCCCCTTTATGATTTAGCGCAATTCTGGCCGCGAACTCGGTATCATCATAGTACAGGGTAAAGTTATACAACTCGCTTGCTTGGCGCGGAATATGAACCTTATCATCACGTGTTGGAATACGCATTTGCGAGTCCATAAACGTGGCATTCGTCATAACCCCAAAGTTTTCAAGTGACGCAGAAATAAAGCCAAGATCACGGTTAAAGGCTAATTCAAAACCAGCAAGCCAAGCACGCTCACCATTTTCAGGGCGGACAATATTAATGCCATCTCGACCGTTATAGTTACCAGTAGAACGTTTCTCAAAAATAGGATCTTGAATATCTTTGTAAAAAGCGCCTACTGACACAAGGCCAACACGGTCAAAGTAATGTTCAACCATGACATCTAAGTTATTTGAATAGGTCGGATTTAGCGCTGGGTTACCTGAGTCAAGTTTGTTGTCGGCTTCAAGATACGTTGCCCCTGGCGTTAAAGAGCCAAAATCTGGTCTGGCAAAACTACGCGTTAATGCCAATCGATAATTGGTTGTGTCTGTCGCGTGATACGTTAAATGCAGTGCAGGTAGCACCGACCAATAATCATTACTTTGTGTTGTGGCAACCGTTCTCTTTTCATCTGATAAATAGGTATGCCCCGACACAGTGGTGTCGGTTTTGGTTAAACGCAGGCCAGCTAATACTTCTAACTTAGGATTAACTTGATACGTTGCCATCCCGTAAATTGAGGTATGCTGTTCTTCAATATCAAAGTTTCTGCCTAGTGCACCACCGTTACTGATCAATGCTGACTCGTCTTCATTAAGGCGAAACTTACTGCGGTTTTTATTCCAAAATGCCATCGTTGCTTCTGTCGTGGCCACTTGAGAAAACTGCGCTTGATAATTAAAGTGCGTGTCAGATAAAAAGTCATGTCGACCGGGCTGATCACTCAGTGCAAAATCTGCCAATGTTGGCGCTGCGCCATACTCATCGGTGTTCCATTCGTAAAACTCATCAGCAAAGTCAGCATGACGTACTTTGTCACGATATTTAACGCCGAATTTGTAGCTAAGCTCGGGTGCTATGCTCCATTCAAAGTCTAAATTAGCAACCACACGGTCTTTCTCATTAACGTAAACTTTATACAACTCAACCCAAGACAGTCCAGCTTGCGTGGGGTCCATATTAAAACCGACTGGAAAGTGGTTACTGATCCCATTCCAAGCGTCCGTGCCACCATCAATTAAGTTATATGCGTATTTTTTACCATTGCTCGCTTCTTTTAAACCGGTATAACCCACCTGCTTTTGGTCGAAACGCATCACAAAATAGCTATTATCTTGGCCGTTTGGTTTATCGCCATAACGAAATTCATTTTCATACGTCGCAAGCTGCCAGTTGATGGTTTTATCAAAGCCAATATCATGCTCACCCGCAAACTCAAAGCCATGCATTTGAGTGATCAACTCGTTGCGAATATGCTGGAGTTCGGCTCTGTCTTTATCGAACCTTAAGCGATGTTTATAGTGGGTTTCATCATCAATCAAAGTACCGTACAAAGCACTCGCACTGATACTGCCATTGTCTAAATCATACTCCATAGAACCATTGAGCCCGTAAGTTTCACGTGTGCCGGTATAATCTCTGAGCTCTAAGCGATAAATGCCAAAGTCCTCGCTTTCACCTCGACGGCGAGGCTCATAATTGTCTGTTGCCCAATCTCGTTTCCAAGCCGTCGCATTAACAATAAACCCTAACTTATCGTCCATTAAACGATCGCCATATACCACATTTGCTGAGTAGTTATTACCACCAGCGAGTTCATTTTGACCGACTGCGAAGTTGGTTTGTAGTAAAAACTCATCCGCTGATTTTTTGGTTATAAAGTTAACACTGCCCCCAATTGCATCTCCTTCCATATCTGGCGTTATTGCTTTAGACACTTCTACAAACTCAATAAGCTCACTCGGAAAGAAATCGAATGCGGTGGCACGACTGGTGGTCTCTTCTTCTGCGGTTGGCAATCGATTACCGTTAATACTTGCTGAGCTCCACTGTGATGGTAACCCCCTCACTGCAACAAAACGCCCTTCGCCTTGGTCACGCTCAATAGACACACCAGGAATTCGCTGAACGGCTTCAGCGGCATTTCTATCGGGGAGTTTACCAATACCATCTGCGGCAATAACACTGATGATATTAGAGGCATTTCTTTGATTATTCGCCGCAGCCATTTCACCGCGAAATATCTGGCCAACACTAACAACTTCCTCTATCTCTTGCTGAGTATTTAACACAATGGGCGCAACTGTGGTCACTTTCCCTTCAACCACCGTGACATTCATCTGTGAATTCTCATAACCAAAATAGTTAACCACGAGTGTATACTCACCGGATGCCAGTTTCGGTAATTCAAAACGACCTCTATAGTCGGTGACTGCAGTAACACGGGTGTTTTTAATCGATATGGATGCACCTGACAGGTTCCCCTGAAAGTCCTTTACGGTACCGACAAGTTTGCCACTCGATGCATACACGCCCGAACTGGTAGCGAGGAAAATAGCAGCAGCGATCTGAGTTAGTTTTTTCATTGCTTTCATCTCTAATGTTGGGTTTTATTTCTGGTCTAGTCCAGATTTATTAAAGAGATGGTAGTATTGATTGTTTACAAATTCATGACGGTTTAATTAAACGTTTATGGAGCTATGATTTAAATGGATGGCCCATTAAAGGAAATGACATGCTATACCGCTAAAAATATGTAACTGAGAACTTAACGTTAGCATCCGCCTGATAGCCATTTGCAATTAGTCACCCATTTAAATACGGGTAACTTAAAGGCGTATCGCACGATAAAATAAATTTTTGACGAGACTTCGTCAATTGAGGAAATGATGCGTGTAATGCTACTGAAACGCCATAATAGAAAAACCGGCTAAGAACACAATTAATTATACGAGATAATTAATTTACAATAGCCTTATAGCCGCCAGTAAAATGTTGGGCAAGCCATAAGGCAATCAATATGCCACACAGTGATGTGTACCCGCCCCTCAACGAATACTACGTCGACCTGAAAAAGCATGCATCAGCGTCATACCATCCACCAAGTCGAGTTCACCCCCAACCGGCATACCATGGGCTATTCTCGATGCATCTACCCCATGCTTTTGACATAGCTCAGCGATATAATGCGCCGTTGCTTCACCTTCAACGGTGGGGTTTGTCGCTAAAATGACTTCGTCTATATTGCCTTTTGACAATTTATCAGCCAACAAATCCAAACCGATTTCTGCAGGACCTATACCGTCCAGCGGAGATAAATGTCCCATTAATACAAAGTAAAGACCTTGATATTGCCCTGTTTGCTCTATTGCTAAAACATCTGTAGGTGACTCAACAATACATAACAATCGGCTATCTTGACGCTTGACGCTTAAACAAATATCACAATGAGGAGTTTCTGAAAACGTACGACAAGACTCACAATGCCCGATAACTTGCATGGCCTTCAATAAACTATCGCCGAGTTGAGTTCCCCCTGAACGGTCTCGTTCAAGTAAATGAAACGCGATTCTTTGTGCTGATTTAGGACCTATACCTGGTAAACAGCGCAATGCTTCTATTAATGCGGTAAGTGAGGGTGATAATTGCATATTAAAGTTAACTTAAAATGAGAGAATTAAAATAGGTAACAACATCACCATAACAGAGAGTGAGTCAATCAATAGCCAACCTATTTTATTGGATTAATCAATGATATCAGAAAATCAATATTGATGGCACTAGCGAGTATAGACAATCCCCCCCACATTCCTTAACTCAAAAATCGCTATTTTAATCATAATTTAGACGCGAACATTCCAGTTGTAATGAAAACTATTTCCAATTACCTCTTCCCAAAACAAATTAAAACTTGCTAGTATTGAGATGTTATAACGTTTGATCGAAAATCGAGCTGGCATCTTCACAAATAAGACGCCTTAAAATACGGAAAATACATACATAAGTAGTTGGAACTAAAAATGAAAAGGTCTTTGATTGCGGCCAGCACCTTGGTCGGTTTAATAAGCTCGGATAGCTTAGCATCTCAAGAAATAGAAAAAGTAGAAGTGATAGGCACGCGCGCGCCTTTATATAGTACTCGCGATATTAATGCGTCAGCCCTCGGCTCTAAAGACACACAGCTATTACCCATCTCCATACAATCATTTTCAGAAGCACTTATCGCGAACCAAAGAGCGAAAACATTAGGGGAAATACTGGCAAATGACGCATCGGTACAGAATACCTCTATTGGCACCGTATTTGATTTTGTCAGCCTACGCGGTTTTCAACTTGATTGGACCAACGGGCTTAGGCGTGATGGTTTAGCGTTAGCGCCCTATCAAGATGTACCACTTGAAAATATCCAACGCATTGATGTGATTAAGGGGCCATCTAGCCTTGTTTCTGGATTTAATAACCCTGGTGGCACCATTAATTATGTCACCAAGCGCCCTACTCAAGCGCGTTTCTTCGATGTCACAATTGAGCTAAAAAATCGAGCCAGTAAATTTTTACACCTTGATTTTGGTGGCCCACTCTCAAACAACAAAGACATGGGCTATCGTTTCAACGCCGCGTTTGAAAAAAATGGCGACTTTACTGGCGGTGACGACCTAAAACGGACTTTTGTCAGTGCTGCTTTTGACTGGCAATTATCTGATCAGTTGTTTCTCAGACTAGACAGTGACTTTCAAGACAAAAAAACCGTCTCACAACCCCTTATTGGGTTATCTACTGACCCGAGTACTGGCAAAACCATTTTGCCACCCTACGTAGATACCAGCGAGACACTCCTTGGGCAGCCATGGGCTTTGTATGAAACTCAAACCTTTAATAGTGCCCTACGCGCGGATTTTTGGTTCAATGACCAATGGCAATGGGTGAATCAAGTTGCTTATTCAAGTAATGATAGATTTACCATTTTTCCTGACATTTATAGCGTCAATCAAGCTGGAGATGTTTTATCATCCGCAATACATGTTACCCCTGATGAGGAATATCAGACAGTGTCTGCCCACACCTTTGTTAAAGGTGCATTTCAGACTAAGGGAATTGAACATGAACTGGTTATTGGCCTCAGCGCCAGAGAATATCAATCTAAAGACGGCCGTTGGTTTGAACTCACCAATCCTGTTGGCAATATATTCAACCCAACCTACACTGAAAAACCGAACTATCCCGACTATCCCGATGCGAACGTAACCGACACCAGTGAAAGTTCGTTTTTTATCACCAATACCCTGCACTTCAATGACGTTTTCTATACCACGCTTGGGTTACGTCACATACAGTATGATAAGACACAACGCGCACCGAATAGCGCACGGGTGACATTAGATGATCGCAGCTTTAACACGCCAATGTTGGGGATTAACTATAACCCCAGTGACACACTCGCATTTTATCTCAGCTATTCAGAAGGCGCTGGAGAAGGAGCTGTTGCTGTTATTGGCAGTGGCGCTATCAACGAGGGGGAGTCATTAGGTCCACAAGAAAGTGAACAAATTGAAGCGGGGATTAAATACCAACATGCGGGTATAAATTATACCGCAGCGCTATTTCAAGTAGAGAAAATGCTCGAGTATCATAACCGCAATACTAACTACTTCGTACAAGATGGGGTCCAATCACACCAAGGGTTAGAACTCAACCTCAGCGGTGAAATAAACGCTCACCTGTCTACCGTTACCTCGGTGACTTTTATGAACCCAACGCTTGATGAATTAGGGGGAGACAACACCATCAATGGCAATAGACCGGCCAATGTTCCTAAATTTCAAGCAAATACCTTCGTAGATTACACCATTCCAAGCTATCAATCACTCAGCATGAATGCAGGTATTTTTCATGTCGGTGAGCGCGAGCAAAATGTGTCAAATACACTCACTCTCCCTGCGTATACCCGCGTTGATTTGGGGCTCAAATACCAGCTATCTGCGCTTAATGCCACTGTAAGACTCAGGGTTGAAAACGTTTTTGATAAACAATACTGGTTATCTGGTGGTGCAAAGGGCATTGACTGGGGCGTATCTCCTGGTCGAGGCAGATTAATTAGCGCTTCAACAACGTTTAGTTTTTAGGGAATAAATCAATGACAACAAATCAGGACGTAATAATTGAGATCAATCAACTCAGTAAGCACTTTGGTGATTATCAAGCGCTTAATGATGTCAATCTAACGGTCAAACAGGGTGAAGTCTTAGCATTGCTAGGCCCTAACGGTGCAGGTAAAACAACCACGATTAATTGCCTTTTGGGCTTTTTAAAACCCGATAATGGGCAAGTTCGGATAGCTGGGATTGATCCGCAACAGAATGTGGTCAATGCCAGAAAAAATTTAGCTTACATTCCCGAGCAAGTTGCGTTGTATCCACGTTTGAGTGGCTTGGAGAACTTAGTTTATTTCAGTAAAGTGGCAAAAGTTGAAAAATCTGAGCAAGAATTCAAAGCACTGTTAGAACAAGTTGCCTTGCCAGCACACGCCTTCAATAAGCCAGTCAATAGTTACTCAAAGGGCATGCGACAAAAAGTGGGCATTGCAATCGCCATTGCAAAACAAGCCAAAGCATTAATTTTAGACGAGCCTACCTCAGGCCTTGACCCCTCAGCCAGTTATGAATTTAGTCAATTAATTCAGCAACTCGCCAAACAAGGCGTTGCTATATTAATGGCAACCCATGATTTATTTAGAGCACAAGAAGATGCCCATTCAGTCGCCATTTTAAACCAAGGTCGCTTGGTCGATTATCTTAACTTTGAGCAAATACAAACTGTGCAGCTCGAGTCTGTTTATTTAAAACACATTAAGGCGGAACCGTCATGTTAATGATCACCATGAAAAAGGAATGGCTTGATTCATGGCGGCAAGGACATGCATTGTGGATAAGTTTGATTGCTTTAATGCTATTACTAATAGCTTGCGTTACGAGCTGGCAAAGCTTTCAAGTTCAATCAGCAACCAAATCAGCCGTTGCTCAGTCAGAGCGTGATCGCTGGTTAGAGCAAGGGGAAAAGGGCCCTCACTCTGCTGCGCATTACGGTGTTTATGTATTAAAACCAGAGTTACCTCTGGCCATGGTTGACCCTGGCTTACGAGACTTTCAAGGCAATGTGCTTCGATTAGAAGCCCATAAGCGTAATGACACGTTATTTCGCCCCATTCAAGATACTATTCCCATGCAACGCTTTGGCAGCTTGTCACCGTCATTTGTACTGCAAATATTATTACCCTTGTTAATCATACTGGTGGGTTACCCAGCTTTCTCAGGTGAACGTGAGCAAGGCACTTTAAAGCAGCTCCTCGCGTCAGGTTGCTCTTCAATACACCTGTTTATTGCCAAATCAGCAGCGCTATTTTCGGTTGCCGCAATTGTCCTTATTCCGCTGTTTGCATTTTTACTCTACAGCAGCATCAGCGAACAACACGCTCAAGTGTTACGCAGTGCTTTATATGCCTTGAGTTATTTAGTGTACCTGAGTACTTGGTGCGTCATGGTGGTTGCAATCTCTTGTTGGTTATCTACCGCTCGACGCACACTCATTGTACTATTAGCTCTGTGGGCAATCAGCTGCTTATTAATACCCAAAATAGCAATGACTCATGCCAGCAACCAATACCCCATTGAATCTGGGCAAGCGTTTCAATCTAAACTTGAATCTGAGGTATATACACCTGAGCGACAACAGGCCATTGCCCAATTCAAGCAAGAGACATTAACTACCTATGGGGTTAGCTCAACCGATGACTTACCTTTTGACTGGTCTGGTGCGCAATTACAATTCGGCGAACAGTATTCAGATAAAGTCTTTGATCGACTCTTTGGCGCGCGCTCAGAGCAGCTAAACGCACAGTTCCAATACTATCAAAGTACCGCACTATTAAGTCCATTTATCGCAATACAAACCATTTCTATGGGGCTCGCTGGTTCAGACCACACCCACCATCACAATTTTGAAGTTGCGGCAGAAAAATACCGCCGAGTAATGCAGCAAACACTGAACTTCAATCAACGCGACCATGCTCATAAAGCCACCAGCCACTACGTTGCCGATAAGCAGCTATGGCAAGCGATCCCTGAGTTTGTATATCAACCGCCCTCATTCTCTCTCATGAGCGGACATTACCTTGTTGCGCTATGCGCGCTTATTGGCTGGTTACTATTCTCTGGAGTATTGGGAAGTTACTCGCTTTACCTACTGCGCAAGGAAGTACAAAGATGAACCGATTAATTATTACCACTGAACTCAAAAATTTATGGCGCGAAAAACTCACTGTTGCGGTGCTATCTATTACCCTGATTTTTGCAGCGCTGTCTTTTTACAACGGATATCAGTTTAGTCAAGCACAGCATGCGGTTATTGACATCGCTCAGCAGGAGCAACTCAGCGCAATAGAGACCGCACAAAATTCACTCACGCAACGCCTATCAGAGCAAGGGTCTATTAAATGGTGGGAAGACATTTATGATTTACGAGGCCAAGCTTTTTATTTGATGGTCAACTATGCCACCAAGCCGCCATTAGCAACAGCCCCTATCGCGGTAGGTCAAGCTGATGTATTCCCCTACTACTTTCGGATGCTCATAAGTGAAAAGCAAAATGTGGTACAGCAATATGATTATGTAAACCCATTACAATTATTACTTGGACAATTTGATCTAGCGTTTGTGGTTATTTACATACTCCCATTGCTCATCATTGGGCTAAGTTATAATGCGTTAACGCAAGAACAGCAAACAGGTCAGCTAAGAATACTGTTATTGCAGGGGATCAATCCGCAACATTTATTAAAAAACCAGCTACTTGTCAGACTTTCACTGGTACTGGTACCATTTTTACTCTGTAGCAACAGCTTATTGCTATTGAGCAATAAAGATTTCACTATTCAAAATAGTCTGATCTTTTCCCTCATTGTCAGTCTGTATTGTTTATTTTGGAGCTATCTAGCTGGCTTTATTGTCAGTAAAGGTAAAAGTACCGCAACAAATGCGGCTATATTAGTCGCATGTTGGTTGGCATTTGTGATTATTATCCCCGCCACATTAAATACGCTGAACGGAGCAGCAAATCCAACGCCTTCGAGAATACACTACGTTGATTCACTGCGTGAGCAGGCAGACAGTGCGAAAAAAGCCAGCGAGAAAACGTTAGCTAAGTTTTTCCAAGACCATCCAGAATTGGCGTCAACTAACGACAACCCCAGTGACTATGCCACAAAAAAAATTGCCACAATCATTGCTATTGAGCAAGCTATGCATGCTTTCGATCAGGCGTTTTTACAAATTCAAGATCAACAATCTCAGTATGCACAAGCATTTAAGTTACTGTCTCCAGCTACTTTAGTTTATTCGGCCTTAGTGGACTTTTCTGGAAATGGCTTAACCAGACAGCAAGACTTTATGCAAGCCGTTGCACAGCATCATCAAGCGCTGCAACAGTTCTATAAAACACAGATTGTTGCTGCCAGTCAGCGCGGTGATTTCACGCCTTGTCGTGGCTGTAATGCAAGACCAACGCTTAAAGATTTAACAGTGATCCCACAGTTTAAAAATACGGTTAACGACACGTCTCCCCCCCCTTGGTCATTAATATTATTGGTGTTGGCTATATTTGCCCTCAGCTTAAAAACCAACCAAAGAGTGATACAAATTGGCTCTGCCCAATCTCAAGAGGTACGAGTATGAGCAAGGAGCACTTTACAGCAATAACACACCCTCTGGTTGAACAGTTGCTTGATACTCATAAGGAGAAAATGTTTGAGTGGGCGTACGGGCTTGGTGCCCCCCTGCATGTGCTTTTTCCGCAAATATTTGCGGAGAATGTGGCACGTATTACGTCGGTACTTACAACTCATCAACTGAAGCATCAAATTCTTTATGCTAAAAAAGCCAATAAGTCTCAATGTTTTATAACGCAAAGTTGTGCATTAGGCTTAGGCGTGGATGTGGCCAGTATTGAAGAGTTTGAATTGGCGTTAGCGGGCGGGGTTTGTGGGGAGAAAATTGGGGTATCTGGACCCCATAAATCTCACGAATTACTCACCCTTCTTGCCATAAGACACAATGCATTGGTTGCAATTGATTCTATCAATGAACTTAAAAGCGCGATTGAGATTGTACGCCACACCCAACATGCAACCCAGAACATGTCGATACGTATTCTACTCAGAGTACACCCCAGCAAAGACACAAACAGCCGCTTTGGTCTGGTGCACGCAGAAATAGAAGAGGCACTTTCGTACTGTGTTGAATATAAAAATCATACATTGTTACAAGGATTTAGTTGCCATTTAAGTGGTTACAATACCCAGCAAAGAGGACAAGCTATTCATTATATGTGTGACTGTATTAAGCGTGCAAACCACCTAAACTTAAACGCCGATGTGATCAACATTGGCGGCGGTTTGCCTATCTCTTATTTGAACTCCACACAATGGCAAGATGCATTAGATTATGAATATTTTCATAAAAACCGACAGTTCAGTGGCTTCTACCCATATCACTGTGCCCAACCAGGTGCTGATGCATTGGCGCAAATTCTATTAACGCCCAACCAAGCTGGGCAAACCGCAGCTGACGCAATCAACTCGCTATCGCTCACGCTCATGCTAGAACCTGGCCGCGCCTTGCTTGATCAAGCGGGTGTTAGTCTGTTTTCTGTACAAGGTAGTAAGCCATTACACGGTACCTCAGATTGTCATATTGCAACACTTTCAGGTACCAGCTTGTCATTATCAGAACAATGGTTCAATAGTGAGTTTTTGCCTTCTCCAAGGTTGCTTTCAAAAGCCACGCCTTCGTCACCGAGCCCAGTCAGAGTTGCCTTTGGCAGCGCAACATGTTTAGAAGATGACATGATCAGCTGGCGCTATATTCCACTACCGCATTTACCAACAGGCAATGACCTTATGGTTTATATCAATACCGCTGGCTACCAAATGGACTCTAACGAATCTGAGTTTCATTCCATGCCAATACCTAGAAAAATAACAGTGAGGTGGGACTCACCAAACATACACTGGCAATTAGAGCGCTAGCCTTTCACTGACAATTTATAGACATTATAAGGAGCATATTTATGATTATAAATACGCAGGAAAACTGCACAAAAAATTCAGCAACTTCGGCCTATCGCAAGGTCTCTCAAAGCATCGGCAATACACCTTTAATGGAGTTCATCGTTCTGCCAAATGGCAGTCGAATGTATTTAAAATTAGAACAATTTAACCCCACCGGCAGCGCCAAAATTCGTATGGCTAAGTCCATGCTTGATGAAGCTGAACAAAACGGCTTACTTAAACCAGGTGGCCGCATTGTTGAATCGACCTCAGGCAATACAGGTGTCGGTCTTGCTATGCTCGCCGCTGAACGTGGTTATCATTTCACCGCGTTTGTTGATAACCATGCTGCAAAGGACAAAATTAATAATATGCGTGCATTTGGTGCTGAGGTCGTTTGTGTTAGCGACGAAGGTAATGATGGCCTAGCTACCGACGTGCGTGATGCAATGGCTGAACAAGTTGCCAAAGAACAAGGCGCGCTTTGGACGGCACAGCATAACAATTTTGCCAATAGCCGTGGTTATACTGAACTGGCCAAAGAAGTTGTAAATCAAATTGGTACAGGTATCACTCACCTTGTTGCCGCAGTCGGCACTGGCGGGTCATTGTGTGGCACGACTCGCGCGCTGCGCGACCTAGGTTGCCATTCGCTCACAACATTGGGCGTTGAGCCAATCGGCTCTGTCATTTTTGGCGGCCCAGGGGCCAGTTATCATCAGTCAGGTACTGGTACACCTGAAGGCGCAGAAATTGGTGCCTTAATCGAATACGACTTGATAGATCAGGGTGTCAAAGTATCAGATAAACAGGCATTTAACACCGCGCGTTACCTCACAAAGCATTACGCATTAATGGTAGGTGGTTCAGCAGGTGGTGTCATATATGAAGCATTAAAATCTATCCAATCAGCCCCTGCAGGCAGCATCTTTGTGGTACTTGTGTGTGATGGTGGTGAAAAGTATTTAGATACCGTATTTAATGATCAATGGATGACCGAGCATCAATTATTTGACCCCCAATTAGATCAACAACTCAGTGACCTACTGCAACAACTTAAAGCCTAAAGGAATGACATATTATGACAACTACACAAACCAACTTGCCCATACTCAACGCAGCATTACTCGAGTCACTTGCCTTTCCATATCAGCAAGTTATTGATGTCGTTGAGCACGCTTTCAAAGCCATCGACCACCCCGACTCAGCCAACCCGCTAAAAGTCATCATGACCCCAGAGGATGGCCGTTCCATTGCCTATAGTATGGCAGGGCGAGATGCTTCCAGTAATACCGTCGGCTTTAAAGTCGTGTATGAGTTTGACCCTGACAGAAGTCGTGGCAATTACCAGTTCTATTCATTTATCTTTTTATGTGACGACAGCACGGGTACCCCTGTGGCATTAATGGATGTAAAAGAGCTGGGCCCTATGCGTACCTCGGCCACTTCCGCGTTATTCGCAAAAGCCGCAGCCACTTCAGACGCACGCAGCGCACTCGTCGTTGGTACTGGCGTGCAAGGTCAAATTGCTTTACCCATGTTAGTGAGCGCAATGCCACAACTCAATAAATTAGCGGTACATGGCAGTTATGAAGCGGGTATTACTAATGTTCAAAACAAACTTAAACACCATCACCCTGACTATGACGTTGAGGTTTCGAGCGACTTAGAAGCATCAGTACGACAAGCAGACATTATTCTCGCTGTGACAGGTTTATCCGCAAAAGAAAACATTAAATATGAATGGTTAAAACCCGGAGCAGTCGTCATATTAGTCGGCTATGGCATCGACAAAGACGTGTTACACAAAGCGGATAGATTGATCACCACTGATGCTGAACAAATGAAAGTCACCGGTGACGATTTACTCAATGAACAGGGCGAACTCCCTGAAGTTGATGCCACACTCACTGACATTCTCAATGGCGAAAAACCGGCTCGTAACCACCCAGACGACATTATTTTTGTCTATAACAGCGGTATGATCATTACTGATGTTGCCTTGGGTCGTGCTGTCGCTGAATTCGCTAAAGCAAGTACTCAAGTAGAGGAAGTGTCATTATGGTAGCCACATCACCCTCTATATTTGATGACCTGAAAAAGGTCAGCACACTCGCTGGCCCGCTAATATTAACCAATCTATTATATGTGGCTATCGCCACTATTGATTTGGTGATGCTAGGCATGCTCAGCCCACTCGACTTAGCTGCTGGTGGGTTAGCCATCGGTATTTTTAACCAATTTAGAACCATGGGGACTGGGGTTGTGACCGCCACTGGCAACCTTGTATCTTATGCCGAAGGCAAAGCGCAAACCGAAAAAATAACCCCTTTGCTCAATGCCAGTTTACTGATCGGTACACTCATCGGCGTTATATTTGCTTTACTCATGGCGAATATAAAACCTTTTTTGCTATTCATAGGCACACCTGAGGTGCTTGCTGAGCAAACAGAAACTTACTTAGTAGTTGCTGCGCTGGGCTTAGTGCCTTGTTTCTGGTTTCAAAGCATCCGTCATTTTAGTGTTGGCTTAAAATCACCCGGACCGCTCATGATGATCACGGGCGTATCAGTAATACTGACTGTTATATTAAACTACGGTTTTATTTTTGGTCATTTTGGCCTACCTGAATTAGGTTTTCTTGGTGTGGCGGTTGCAACCTGTATCGTGCTCTACCTATCATTTTTTCTGTTTGTGATCATTGCCTGTAAAAATCAGGTGCTCAAACCCTATATCACATGGAAAGTATGGAAAACAAACAAAGAGTCACTCTCAAAAACATGGCATATGGGCTACCCCATTGGCGCAACCTATGGCTCTGAAGCTGGCTTTTTTACCGTACTGGCCTTATTTGTCGCCACGTTAGGTATTAGTGAACTTGCAGCACACAACGTCGTGAGCCAAATTGTCTACATTGTATTCATGATAGCCGCTGGACTTTCTTCTGCATGTTCAATTTATGTCAGTGAAGCCCATGCGAAATCTGACAAAACCCATGCCAAACGTGTTGGCCACTTTGGTTTGCTATTCGGTGCGAGTATCATGGGTGTCATCGCAATTACATATGTTTTACTGCCCGAATTTATTTTAGCCCCCTTTCTCAGTGCCACTGAATTACAACAATCAAATGTCGTTGCTATTGCCACTCAGCTGTTATTGATTGCGGCTGTTTTACAAGTCTTTGATGCATCGCAAAATATTGGTGTAGGCATACTCCGTGGTGTCGGTGACGTTAAAAGTGCATTTTTCTTATCGATTCTTGGCTATTGGGTTATTGGTCTGCCGGTCGCATGGCTACTAAGCAGTTATATGAACCTTGGCATAAATGGGGTCTGGTACGCACTCACTCTTGGATTAAGTGTCACCGCGTTATCACAATTATGGATGTTTAATTATCGCGTCAAAAGCTTAGACACTGCCGCTGAAATACAAGGACAACAAGCATGATAACCACGCATTCTATCGCCTTTACCGACCAGCAAGTCAGGCAAGAAGTTGCACAACTTCCCGCTTATGGCGCAGGTCAAACGTTAGTGCAAGCTGACATGCTGTATCCTGCTAAAAATATGGTGAATTTGTCTGTAAATGAAAACCCATTCGGCGCCAGCACTGCCGCGCTCAATTTGGTGCAAAGTAAGCTTAGCGACATGAGTTATTACCCAGATAGCCAATGTACTGAATTGAAAAGTACACTTTCCGCCAAGCTCAACGTACCCAGAGAACATCTGGTTATTGGTAACGGCTCAGAAGATATTTTATCTATGCTGTGTAAAGCGTTTATCAATCAGGCCGATGCTGTGTTTGTGGCCAAACCTGCCTTTGCTTTACACCCCATTTACGCCAATATGATGGGAGCCAATGTGACCAACATCCCAATGGATGAGCACTTCGACTACGATGTCACAGCGTGGGTAAGTGCCATTAAAGCACACCCTAACCTCACAATGCTGATGATTGCCAATCCTTCAAACCCTGTCGGATGCACGTTAGACGATGCTGGATTGCAAGGTATTATTGATGCCTGCCCGAAAGACACCTTTATTTTAATTGACGAAGCCTATTGTGAATTCGCTAACAACAGCCATAAGTTCGCTGATAGCTTAGCAATACTCAAAAAGCAAAATCGACCCTTTGCAATACTGCGTACTTTTTCAAAAGCATATGGCTTAGCTGGGCTGCGTGTAGGATACGGTATTATGTCTGACACCCATATTGTTGATTATCTAGATCGGGTGAGAACCCCATATAATGTCAACAACCTCGCACAAGCGGCGGCTATCGCGGTACTGGAAGATAGCAGTTACTTAAACGATACCGTTGATTTGGTTAACAACGAAAGAGAGCGAGTTCGCAATGAAGCAGAATCATTTGGCTACTTTGTTGCACCAAGTCTTGCAAACTTTCTCTTTATCAATGTGCGTCAACCAGCAACGCATGTTGCAGATATATTTTTAGAAAATGGGATCATGATAAAGCCTTGGAAAGAATTTGGGTTCGAGCAATTTATACGCATTTCCATTGGCCTACCAGAGCACAATGACCGCGTTATAAAGCTACTTTCAAAATTGGCCTCACACGAAACGTAAGGTACGAGAGCTCTAACTATGTGCATGATATCCATCATGCACATTCACACTGCTCACTCAATGCGTTAGGCACAATCAACTGTAATACGCTCTAATACCGCTTGTGATACGGGTTTATGTATAAAATACGTCGACTTTTCAGGAAAGTACTCTCCATGTTGCGCCGCATTCAAAATATCAGACACTAAAGGCGCTTGAATACCAATATGCATAAATAGCCCACTGCTGTCTTTGTGACACTCTTTACTTGACTGACAATAAAGTACCTGCGGTAATGCAGCGATGGCGCAGCGAATAACCCGCTGAATTTTGAGTGAGTCAGACTGATATATCTGCAATGTACTTGGGCCTACTTCGTCGTTATTAAGACAATACGGATAAGATTGACCATTTATCTGTAACATATAGTGAGGTGTGGCGTTATCAACCGTGCGTGTAATGTCATATTGACTAAAATGTTGATCAATATAGTCAACGCTCACTGGCGCTGACAAGTGTACTTGCAAAGTAAAACTATCAACCCATGCTTGAGTTTTAGAGGTGATCCATATTGGCAAGTCAATCTTATGTTTACTGGGTAAACTCGCTGCAAATACACGATGATGTCCGTCAGCAATCAACAGCTGCTGTTGCTGTAATAACGTATTTTGCAACCTAGACTGCAACTGTTCGTTATTAATATCATACACTCGGTGTTTGCTTTTACCACGCCCCCCCACACTCGGCTCAAACCATGTTTTCACTAACGTACACTGCGAGTGCCAGTCTAATACGCTAAAATCAATATCAGCAATTAACATGCAAGGCGGTAATGTGTTAGCAGACTGCGCCAGCGACTTTCTCAAAGCCAGCGCGTGCGAGACACTCACCGCTTCATGCCCTAGCAGACGTATTGACGAGCTTCCTTCATGTGCGTCTTGATGTGAGTAAAGTGCCAATATCCCTACTGCTTTATACCCATTGATATCAATTTCATAAAATGAAAAGCGTTTATCTCTATGTGGTTTAATTGCCATGTTATCATTGTATCCTTCCAAATATAGATACAATATAACATATCAAATCAATGACTGAAGATACAATTAAACGAGACCAGTGAGCCAGACTTAACCAACATTAAATGGCCTAACAGAAGACATGTGATAAATAATGAAAAAGCGCTCGTATAAAGAATAAACAAGCACCATGTATCAGCCCCTCTTTTGAAGGGCTAAATGGCTAAGGCAGACAAAAAGCAATAGTTGTTGAAAATTAATAGGAGTTCCGAAACCTAGTCTATCTATAGCGTCCTCAAAGCCAAGTACACTATGCCTCCATCCTTGTTTATTACTATGACATAAATACCGATATTAACGTCACCCATTGCTTTTCAAGCTCAATCAATGAATACCCTGTTTTCACTTTTACGTCTGCGCCAGCATATATTTCGAGGTAAGTAGTCAGTCCAAATCGCTCGATTAAAAACTGCGTGAAAGCCCCCTCTTGTAAATAAGCCAGCTTTCTACCTAACCCCGTTTTAGCACTGTGCCTGACGTTTTCAGCCTCAGCAAGGCGAATTAGCTGGCCATATTCCGTTGCTGCCACGGCAACCGCACGATAAAGGTCGTGGCCAAAATCAGGGTACTCAGGCACAGCACCAAATCTATGCTGCAAAAATACCGCAATTCCATCATCAAAGAACCTATCTTCATAGCCATTTTTCTTCTGCTTTCTATACGCACTCACAGCATAAACATGAGTCAGCTCATGAATAACGGCGAGCCCCGCGTTAGCCCCTTTAACTTTCTCTGATAATACTTCTTCAGAAAATGTTTGAAGCACTCTTTTTTCAGGTAAATGGATGGTATTCCAATCTTGATAAGGTATACGTTTTTTCTTTGAGATATAAACAATGAGCGGCTCTTTGATTGGCGTACCATGATAGCTTGTCGACTGATTCAAATAGTTCAAAACAATCGCCCGCTCTTTTTCTATTTGCGTCGCAAGTTTTGCGACTATTTCTTTAGACACATTTGCATCATATTCCACCGTGAAATTATCTGACTTATAGGTCAACCCAAATGCGTTTAAACTCAATACAGTAATTAACACCCATACAAACTTCAAAATATATTCCTTGTTGTTAACTTAATTTTAATTATATTAAACACGTACCAATACGTCATAAACAGTCTAATCAGCGTTATTTCTTTGCAAAAGAAAGTAGGCGGCATGCTCGGGATTAAGAGGATTTTTCTTCATAGCTGCTTCATCCACACTTTTCTTATTACACACCGAGCACCGACACAAATTACGTTCTCATCTATCCCTAGCAACCTAAGTTTAATATTGTTATTTATATCAAGTTGTGAAATTCGGTTACGCTCTAGACCGATAATTTCTAACTCAAGATTGTTACTGAAGTCAATATTCTCAATTTTATTTCTATCTAGTACTAGCTCTATCAGGCTACTATTTTCAGCTAAGTCAATCTTTGTTAGCTGGTTAACATGCGCTCTAAACCTCTTCAGTTCAGAATTATTGCTCACATCTATTTCAGCTAACGCATTAAACCCAAGAAATAAACTGACCAACTTTTTATTGTTTTCTACATTTATTCTTTCCAGCGCATTATGCTCAGCATAAAAAAAGACTAATTCAACATTATTAAAAACGTCTATTTCATTAAGAAAATTGTTATTCGCAAGAATCGACGTTAACTCTAAATTATTTCTAACATTAAGTTCCTGAAGCTGATTACTTTCAACGATTAAAGTCTTGAGGTTTTCATTCAAGCTCAAATCCAGCTCAGCGATATTGTTATTACTGATATCTAGATTATTTAGTTTTAGGTTTTTACTAACATCAAGTGCTGTAAGCTCGTTATACTCTGCGTAAAATTCAACTAAATGAACGTTATTTGTTATATCTATTTTTTGCAGGTTGTTGTTGCCTACTGATAAATTTTTAAGCCGTTGATTTCTAGATAGTTCAATATCAACAAGTTCATTATAAGTAACAGACAATTCTACTAACTCAGGATTTTCCGTCACGTTTACAGACGAAAGTTGATTTACTGAAAGGTCTAATACTTCTAATCTAATATTATGTTTAGTGTCAATTTCTTTAATCTGATTACCGCTTAATCTGGCTTCAATAAGTAAACGTAAAAATTCTATACCGCGAGTTGATTCAATTTTTCTTCGTGCACAATTTATACTTGTAACATCTGAAGCCTGGGTGTGATTTTCACTTAAGCATTTTAAGAAGTTAGGATCTGCGATTACATCTTTTAAAAGTGGGTTGGTATCTTTTGCATACTTTGTATGTATATATGCTGGTTTAGCGTCATACCATAATTTGGCCCACATCCCTTCTTTCGCTTGTAATGCCCACAAAGATTTTTCAGGAGCCACGCCTATTTTCTGCGTATATTTGTTGCTACTTTCTCTGACATTAACATGGCCAGTCTCTGTATTCATAATTTGAACACATTGCCCCGATACAGACTTTAAGTAACCCTTTCTATAGACCCAATATTGTTTATTTTTAAACCAAACACGACTCCAATTTCCTTGCTGTTCGGTTTCAACATATTGTTGCCCAACCTGCAAATATCCTATTTTCTTACTATTCTTAGTTGGCATTGAACGTACATTAACGTTTTTTGCTACTTCCATGATAGAGCACTGTAAATCTGTACTCGCTACAACAGCTGTATTGCCAAAAAGAATACAAATACAGAGCAACCAAACAAACTTAAAATTCATAAACTGCCTCTTCCATAAAGTCAAAAATCGACATATGATATTTTAAAAATATCACCATGTGAAATTAATTATTCAATCTTATTAAGTTAAAGTTCAGTCTCTAGAACAGTCCGCTCTCAAGTTGTAAATCAAGAGGGTAAGATATACCGAGGTTATTTTGTTAAGTAACAATGCATAGGTTCAAAGCACTAAACTATATGCAGACTGCAATAATGAATCAAACCCTAATACAGAAGCAAGTTTTTTATGAATCTTCCTCTACTAAAATAACCTACAAAAAACCCAAGCATTAGCTTGGGCTTTCATATCAATCCAAATTATTAAAACGGCATTTTCATACCAGGTGGTAATTGCATACCGCCTGTTACATCGGCCATTTTCTTCTCTGACGCTTCACCTACACGACGTACTGCGTCATTCACCGCTGCTGCCAGTAAATCTTCAATCATATCTTTGTCGTCTTCCATTAGGCTCTCATCAATTTCAACACGACGTACATTGTGGCTACCTAACATAGTCACTTTAACTAGGCCAGCACCGGCTTCACCTGTTACTTCTAAATTTTTAATTTCGTCTTGGGCTTTTTGCATGCGCTCTTGCATTTGCTGCGCTTGCTTCATCATGTTACCCATTCCACCTTTAAACATAAACTTTCTCTCTTACATCAAATCAAAACTGGCTAAAAGATAAGGGCTATTGTAACGAATTACAACGCCTGAATCGTATTTTCATCAATGATCGCAGCAAATTCTTGTACGAACTGCACGACATTCTCATCTTGGTTAATAACATCCACAGCTTGCTGGTAGCGCTGTGCGTCTATTTTTTGCTGAATCAAAAACGGGGAATCTATTACGCCTGGGGCAAACACAATGTCTACCTCAACTTCATACCCGTATATTTCACTTAATGAAGCAATCAATTTCTGTCGTAAAATTGCGCTGTCTAAGTGTTGCTGCGACGCATCTACATCCAACTTAATACTGTTATTTTCTTTATTAAAAATAGAATGTAACGCAAATTGTCGCATTCTACCACCAAGCCCCATTCGCTTAATTAAATGTGCCCATTCATCTTGTTGATGAGCAAAACGAATATCACTAATTGGACTGGTAAAATCTTCAGGTATTTCGACTGCTTGAGCAGCTGGTTCTGGTTGCTCTGCCTTTTTCACTGGCGCTATTTGCTCTAATAGTTCCGGTGCTAAATTTTCGGTTTTCGCTTGATGCTTTTGCGCAAACGGAATTTTCTTTTCAGGTTTTTCAACAGTAACCGCGCGTTTATGCTCGTGTGTATGCGGCGCACTATGCGCCGTCGGCTTTTTTGGCTCTTCGCCTTTTGGCTGTAAAAGTTGCCCTGCCCCAGAAATATTACGATTTTGCAATATTTTAGCAATTGCCGAATTCGCATTCGCTTGCTTAACTTGTAAGGAATCACCCTCTACCTGAGGCACTGTAGACGATTGAGTATTGCTATTGTCTGCAGGCTGCTGAGTACTCTGGGTATTTTGAGATTCACTAAACCCTAGCTCAACCGCTTGCGACATTAGCTCGCTGTATTCATTTGCAATATTCTGTTCTGCACTGTGTTCAGCGGGCTGGTCATTATTCTGTTCAATAAATGCCTTATCCAGCGCAGGGGTGGCTGCAAAGCTTTCAACTACGTCAGGTGCATTAGCTGACAACTCTGGAGAGTGCATATCAACTGTATTAACATTGTTAGATGTTGCTGATTCAAAAGCCGCAGCTTGGTTAACCGAGGTGTGCTCTATCACGCCATGTTCAGCGATTGCAGGTGCAGTGACTTCATGCTGCGGTTGTTGCTCTGCTGTTTGCTGTTTCGTATGCTGATCAACTTGTGGCTGTATTACTTGAGATGCTGCTTGAGAGTCAGATACAGAGGGCTGTGGTGGTTGGCTTTGTTGTTTTGCTGGCTTATTAAATAACGCACGTAAATCACCTACCTTTGACTTACTTGTTGTGACTTGTTCTGTGGATGGTGTGCTTGATTGTGATATATCACTTTGTTCAAACGCCAACAAACGTAGCATCACCATTTCAAAACCCAGTTTTTGCTCTGGCGCCCATTTTAAGTCTTTTTTACCATTGAGTAATAATTGGTAAAACAGTTGTACTTGATGTGCATCAGTTTGCTGCATAATAGCGAGAACATCAGCTTCTTCAAATTGACTAAATTGCACGGCCTGAGGCACAAGCTGCGCTAATTGGATCACATGGCATAGCGCAATTAAATCATCTAGCACACTAATGAAGTTGCCATTTTTTACAGCTATATTTGCGACTTCAGTGAGTAATAACTCGCCGTCTTGACATAAAACAGCTGACAATAAGAGTAAAGCATGACGGCTGTCCATCAGTCCGAGCATTTGTTGGACTGCAACCACATTTAAGTCACCATTGGTTTGTGCTATAGCTTGGTCTGTTAAACTGAGGCCATCTCGCATACTGCCATCGGCTGCTTTGGCCAATATTTGTAACGACTGCTCGTCAAAGGTCACGTTTTCTTGCGGTAAAATGTGCTCTAGCTGAGCGGTGATTTCACCTTGAGACAGTGCATTTAAATTAAATTGCAAACATCGCGATAAAATCGTGACTGGCAACTTTTGTGGATCGGTTGTCGCCAATAAAAACTTAACGTGCTCGGGAGGCTCTTCAAGCGTTTTAAGCAATGCATTGAAACTATGCTTTGACAGCATATGTACTTCATCTATTAGATAAACCTTATATCGGCCTCTTGTTGGTGAATATTGTACATTGTCTAAAATTTCCCGTGTATCTTCTACTTTTGTGCGTGACGCTGCATCGATTTCAATGAGGTCAATAAACTTACCAGCTTCGATATCTTGGCAGCTACTGCACTGTCCACACGGATTAGACGTGATCCCTTGATCACAATTAAGGCTTTTTGCAAAAATACGGGCGATGGTCGTTTTACCAACGCCTCGGGTCCCAGTGAATAAATAAGCGTGGTGCAACCTTTGCTCATTGAGTGCATTGACCAGTGCTTGCTTTACATGCGCTTGGCCAACTAATTGATGAAAGGTTTGTGGACGCCACTTTCGAGCTAGGACCTGATAACTCATATTATTCGCCTTCGTACTCGACCAACGTAAACACGTTAATACCAAGTTCTTTAATACGCTTCTCGCCACCAAGGCCCGGTAATGAGATAACAAACGCGCCATCCGTTGCCTTACCGCCTAAGCGCTCTACCAATTTAGCGGTTGCTTCAATTGTGCCACCTGTTGCTAGTAAGTCATCAACTAAGAGTACTTTATCACCCTCTACGATTGCATCGGTATGTAACTCTAAGGTGTCTTCACCGTATTCTAATTGGTAAGATTGACTGATCACTTCACGTGGTAATTTGCCTGGCTTACGTACTGGAATAAATGGAATACCTAATGCGTACGATAAAGGCGCACCAAAAATAAAGCCGCGGGATTCTGTCCCTATTATTTTTGTAAACCCTTGCCCTTGATATTTCTCAATAAAGCAATCGATGGTTGCTTTAAGTGCTTCAGGGTTAGCGAGTAGCGTTGTTACATCGCGAAACATGATCCCAGGTTTAGGGTAATCTGGAATAGTTACAATACTGTCTGCAATTAAAGACAAATTAGCTTTCGTCATAATAAGGAACTTTGTTAAATAAATTATCAAAGAAGTGATTATAACAAGAATGGCTGAACATGAAATGCCCGTTGCTATGTTTATCAAATTAATACGTTTGAGTGCTCAAACAAACAACAAAAAAGGCTGCACATTGGCAGCCTTATGATATAAACAATGTGATTGGGTTTATGCGCTTAGGCTGATCCAACCTAAAATCCCATTTAAACACCCTACCACTGCAAACACCGCTAAAAATGCAAAAAAATATGTTGCATTAAATGGGTCTTTGAAATCACCTTCAGACATAGTAATTACCTTAATTTTTAGCACGACAAAACGCAGCACATGATAATCGATCTACTATAGTCAATAAAGATGTAAATGTTAGTTTTTTGACGCAACAACTCCTAATTCGGCCATTGCACTGAGTGTTTGTTGTGCACCTACACTTAGCTGTTCATACGTAAACTGAGGAACCTGAGTCAACACTGCTTCAACTAACTTGGGCAGTACAATCCCTGGGTTTTGTTCTAACACGTTCAGTAGTAAAGCCGTCATCGGATTAGAAGAAATAAATGCCACCTCTTCATCTGCGTCCCGATATACCACAAAGTAATGGGGTTGCTCACTTGGCTGTTGTGGCACGAATTCCTCACTAATTTGATGAACCGCAAAGGTATAACTTAAATTACGGGCGGTGTCTTTTAAGTATAAAGGCTGCGTCTGCCAATCACTTATTGCACAATAGTTGTCTGAACTTAGGCACACAGATACGTCAAGCTCTACCCATTCATAGTGCGCTAGCTCCAGCATAAAGACAGGGTCGTTCGGTGTCAGCTCATAACTATGCTGTAAAAACGATAAGAACTCTTGGCTAATCTCCAAAAAATAGGGGCTCTGACAGTTATGTACAGTAAAAAATTGGCGTACTAATGCCAGCCAATCTTTACGCTCATACAGACTTTTTAATACCGGAAAGGCCGACGCAACAAAACCTTCAATATTATTAAAAAACAGCTCGTTATAAATTTTTATTCGCCGTTCTGACACACCTTTTGGCCGAGCAACTAATTCAGGGTTTCGAATGTGGGCCATAAACGCTTGTTGCACTTCAACAAATGACATTATGCAACCCCCTTCGTATTAAGTTGTGCTTGGGCCTGCAAGCTGTGAATTTGATTTAATTCTCCCCTAAGCTCTACAATGTCGGGAATATTAAAGTCGCGTTCTAGTAAAGTGGGAAATACACCATGATATTGATATGTTTTATCCAGTAAATCCCAAACCGGATCACAAACCGGTGCGCCGTGTGTATCAATAAGTAAATCTTCTGCTTCTACAAAATGCCCTGCCACATGCCCATATGCTATGCGCGCTTGCGGCATTGCACGCATGAACTCAAGCGCATCATATTGATGGTTTACGCTATTAACGTAAATGTTATTTACATCTAATAACAAGTCACAGTCTGCTTCTTCTAAAACAGCTAAAGTAAAGTCTTGCTCTGACATCTGTTGACCCGGCGCTGCGTAGTACGAGACATTTTCTATTGCAATAGTTCGCTCTAAAATATCTTGTACCTGCCGAATACGGCTCGCAACATGTGTTACCGCCTCCTCAGTAAAGGGAATAGGCATTAAGTCGTACATATGCCCGCTACCGGAACAGTAGCTAAGATGCTCACTGTAAAGCAGAATATTATGTTCATCAAAAAATGTTTTTAACTCTTTAACAAAAGCAACATCAAGAGCATTCGGTGACCCTAAAGACAGTGATAAACCATGACAAATAAACTGATGCCGCTGTGTCAATTGTTTAAACTGGCGACCAAACTTACCTCCCATCTTAAGCCAGTTTTCTGGTGCCACTTCAAAAAACTGCGCCTCAGACGGAGGAGAAAGTAAAAAGTCATCTAACATCTCTCGCCTTAAACCAAGGCCAACTTTTCCTAATTGGGACTGCAGCATCTTTTCTCCTTAATTGGGGCAGCCAGCGCTACCCCAGTGTTATTTTCTTAGTGTGAACCACCACACTTGCCTTCACCACACTTACCTTCTTTTTTACCTTTTGCGTCGCCACCACATTTGCCTTCGCCGCACTTACCTTCTTTTTTACCTTTTGCGTCGCCACCACATTTGCCTTCGCCGCATTTACCTTCTTTTTTACCTTTTGCGTCGCCGCCACATTTGCCTTCGCCGCATTTACCTTCTTTTTTACCTTTTGCGTCGCCGCCACATTTACCTTCGCCGCATTTACCTTCTCCAGCGTCTAACTGGTATCCCGCAGTCATTGTTTCAAATGCAAATGGGTTAGCGCTCGCCTCTGGAGCAGCTAAACTCGCAGTACCTACAACAACCGCACCTAGTGTTAATGCAATAGAGTTTTTCTTAATTGTGTTCATGCTGGATTCTCTCTGTGAAATAATTGATTCATTGAATAGACCATATGCCCTACTAAAATCTTTCACTAAAAACTCAAAAAAAGCAAATTTGTACTTAGAAACTTCTACAGAGTCGTTTAAAATGGCCGCCCTTTTGCTGTATGAAGTAACCTGATGAAACTAGTGTTAGCCCCTATGGAAGGCGTCGTCGATTTTAAAATGCGCCAGTTATTAACTGACATTGGCGGCTTTGATCTATGTGTCACCGAGTTCATTCGCGTTGTCGACCTAACGTTTCCACGACGCGTTTTCACTCGCTATTGCCCTGAGTTGCTCAATAAAGGTAAAACACGCGCTGGCACACCCGTTCGTATTCAGCTACTAGGGCAGGTACCACATGCTTTGGCGAATAATGCCCGAAAAGCCGTTATGCTCGGCTCTCATGGCATTGACTTAAATTTTGGTTGCCCAGCTAAAACGGTCAATAAAAGTAAAGGTGGGGCTGTTTTACTCAAAGAACCAGAGCAAATGTATCAAATCATCAAAGCCGTACGTGACGCAGTACCAAGCGAACATCAAGTGAGTGCTAAGATCCGACTGGGTTTCGATGATGACAGTAACAGCAGCGAGATTATTGATGCCGTTGAAAGTGCTGGCGCATCTAGTTTAGCGATTCATGCCCGAACCAAAAAAGATGGCTACAAACCACCTGCTTATTGGGAAAAGATCCCTCCCTTATTATCTAGGCTCTCAATACCAGTTGTCGCAAATGGAGAAATTTGGCAAGTTGAAGATGCTTTCTTGTGCCAACAACGCAGTGGTTGTAAAGATTTGATGTTAGGCCGAGGTGCGCTTGCAACACCTGATTTAGCGGCAAAAATTAAAGCTAAAATGCAAGGGTATGACTATACTCCGCTGCAATGGGAGCATATTATTTATCATATACTGCACTCATCTATGCACCAAGACCCAGCGTCTAACGAGAAATACTTTTCATCCAGAACAAAGCAATGGTTAGGCTATTTGAAGCGTCAATACCCACAAGCCCATGAGTTATTTGATGAAATAAAAACCTTAAAAGCCAAACAAGATGTTGTGAATGTGTTAGAAAAATACGCAAAACAGCCAAGTATTGATTCAAATCATAATATAATTGACTAAAGCTGATGATAATAGTTGTTCACAGGAGAGCAACTATGAATACAGAACAAACTGGAAACTATCAACTTCAATTGAAGAATGAGCTTGAGTTCGTTCGCAATCGGTTTTTATTGGAACTAAAGCAATCAAAGCATCCATATACAGGGGAGCTCGCGCTAGTATTAGAACAAAACGCGCCCGCAGATTGGCTTGACCTTATTGCAAGTAAAGTGACTCCTGAACAATTTCCACGTTACCAACGGTTAGTGCAATTAGAAGCCGCGCTGTGCCAAATCGACATTGGTCAATTTGGCTATTGTTGTGACTGTGAAGTACCACTAACGTACGAAGAACTCAAAAAAGATGCGGCTACTCAGCGATGCCATCAATGCCAATCTAAAGTGAGTTAAAGCCAGCGATGTTCGCCAAAGAGAAAATACTGCCTGGGTATAAGAGCACACTTTCAATCAGTGCCGCTGTTTGCTCATCAACGAGTTTTATCCGCGCTTGCAAAGTAACACTCGCCTGCTTGTGTGACCAACCTTGATAATGAATCCCGAGGTCAATCTCCATTAATGCCAAAATCAAGTGCTTTGTATCTGGTTTAATACTGAATGCGCAGTGGCGTGCCGTTTCAGGTAAATTGATATAACTATCAATCCAATTTAACCCATTTATCAGCTGGCAGTGCGCTTGTAAATAGTGCAGTGTAAAATGCCTTCCATTACTATCATCGATATCAATCGAACTCTTTTTTCCTTGGCTCGCCAATGCTTGTTGAACTACATTGAGCGTTTTACTAGGTGCCTTAGTAAGGCCATAGTAGTAATTTAGCTTACTTTGATACCATTCCTTACCATTTGGCAATTGATACAAACCTAGAGCTGTTCTGGGCTTATATGTGTCTAAATACGTTTCTAACGACACTATTGATCCTACCTGAGGCGTTGTCGTCGTGATATATCGCAATAGTCTGTCACGTTCATAGCGAGATAAATAAATTTTACTGTCTATCGCTTGCTGCAATCGCGTCTGTACTAAGTGTGACCATGCAGCTAATTTTTCATTGTTAGTGCCTAAGTTCTCGAGCATATTGACTTGTACAGGCCAAGGTAAAAAGCGCTCAGGGTAGCGTTCCTGAATTTGAAGAAATTCGAGTTCTTGTTGCTGTGCTTGCGTCAACACATCAACAGCAACCGATCCATACAAATGATGCCGGCGCGCTAAGTAAGCCTCACTAAATGGTAACGTAATGATGTCATCCATCTTTGTATGGCCATCAAGCACGCGATTGTTCGCTTTAAGCTCATTGCGTACATCATTAAAAGACAAAGACGCAGGTGTATTAGCATCACAGCCAACTAACAGCATCAAGGTTGTTAAAAGGTAAGTAATTTTAGGGTTCATAATATTATCGTATTAAAACAGAGCCAATAAAAAAGCCCCTTTCGGGGCTTCTATTTCTAGATTTTAACGCCTTTGCGTTGTGCCTTGTCTTTAATAAACGTAGCCCAACCTCTTGCAAACTTGCGAGTTCTAGGATCTTCTTGTGCTTTAACAATAGACTGGTATGCTTTTTTGTATTTTTCTTGATACAAATAAGCTTCAGCCAAGTCTGAGTATGTCATCCCTTTCTTATCAGTGCCTAATTCTAGTGCCTTATTCAGTTTTTTAACTGCAGCACTATATTTTTGCTTAGAAAGTAAAAGACTACCCGCTTTCCTATAAAGTTCAGCATCATCGTCAAACTTTGCTGCTTCTTCATAGTACTTCGCTGCACTAATCAAGTTTTTAGCCTGATGAAAGTAACTAGCAACCGCCGTTACATTCTTTTTAACACGCTCAATCTTCCCTTCTTTGATTGCTTTTTCAAACACAATCGCCGCTTTATAAGGAATTTCGTTTAAAGAATAGTAACTACCTAAGATCTTGTAGTGGTTTTCTTTTTCAAAATAGCCTTTTTTATACGCTATTTCCATCACAGTCTGCCCTTTACTATATTGTTCAGTCTGCATGTAAAAAGAACCCAAACGAGTCCACATCTGCGGATCTTCAGGGAATAACTTAACGAGAGTTTCACCAACTTTAACTGCTTCTTGATACTGCTTAAGCTCAAAGAACGCCCCAATCTTTATCATATGATATTGTTTGTTAGGTTCTTTTTCTAGCTCAATAGCTTTATCTGCAGGCTCAACAACTTTGTTGTATTGCTTAAGTTCATAATAACCCTGAGCAATACGCGCATATACTTTACTGTCTTCTTCTCCAGTAAAGTCCATCCAGTCATTGTACGATTTAATCGCATCGTTAAACTTACCAGTACCAGCTAATAAATCACCTAGTAACTTATATAAGTCAGCTTGATCTTTGAAGTTCAGTGCATCAGGCGCAATCGCTAAACGACCATATTTGATCGCTTCAGCATAGTTCTCTTTTTGCGCATACATGCTACCTAGATAGCGATTAACCGTTGCTTTATCAAAATCACTTGAAGGCTCCAGCTCTTTCAGCAATGCGATTGCTTCATCAACTTTATCTTCGTTGTACAAGTCAAAAGCTTTAACCACTTTTTTACCTGTACGTTCACCCATGATTTTGGTTTTGGCGTTTTTACGTTCTTCAATCTTAGCATAATCAGGTGCTGCAACAGCAGCTGTGCTGTAAACAGTACCCGATAAAGACATAAGTAAAGCAAGAGCTGTAGCTTTCTTTAAGTGCGTCATTTCTTGCCTCCTTAATCTTGGTTAAGTTTAAAGTCAAGTTGAACAGTTAACCCTGGCTGTACCAGTGGCTTTCCATCAACAATTTTAGGTCGGTATTTCCACTTACGTAACGCTCTAATCGCTTCACGATTAAATATACGCTTTGGCTCTGCGGCAATAACTTTTACGTCATCAACGCCACCAAGCTCGTTAATTGTAAATGAAAGTTGTACCCAACCTTCTTTACCATCACGCGCAGCTTGTGTTGGGTACTTAGGCTCAATTCGAACGATAGGTGTAGCATCACCATCGCGTCCAAATGCACCAGGACCACTAAGACCACCAGCTGTTCCCCCTAAGTTGATGCTAGGCATGTTAAAGCCAATAGCACCTGCTGCAGGGTTTGCATTTTCAGGTTGAGGCGGCTGCGGTTTAGGCGGCTGCTTCGGTGGAGGTGGCGGTGGAGGCGGAACACGTTTCCGCTCCTGCACCTCTGATTCAGGCGGATTCGTCAAAATTTCGACAACTATCTGCTCTTTTTGCTCATTTGATCTATCGGCACCGCCGGAGATCAAATAAGACATAAAAAAGAACAAGCCGAAAGTAACTGCCCCACCTGCAATCAGTGAAAACAGAAAACGAATCATTACTTAGCTCCAGCGATTGAAATCTTAAGGCCGTCATCAGTCGCCTTGATTTGGTCCATTACCTTCACAACTACACCGTGTTTAGCACCTTTATCCGCTTGGATAATGATGGTTTCAGTCGGTTGTTCTGCAATGATACTTTCAAGGTTCGCACTAACACGCTCAACATCTACTTGACGCTTATCCATCCAAATCTCACCATTTTCACGGATAGCGATAAAGACATTAGCATTCTTGGTCTGTTGAGCTTGAGCAGCCTTAGGCTTCTTAACTTCAATACCTGCTTCTTTCACGAAAGAAGTGGTAACGATGAAGAAGATCAGCATGATGAATACGATGTCTAGCATCGGTGTCATATCTACTGCTGCTTCTTCGTCTTCACGAAAACGTTGTTTACGTGCCATATTTATTTCTCTCTCTAGTGATGTGGCAGACTGTCCACAAGGCTTGCTTTAGCCATTTTCGCTCTTGCTTCAAGGCGAGTGCTAAAGAAAACACCTGACAGTGCCGCAACCATTCCAGCCATCGTTGGTACCGTTGCCATTGAAATACCTGATGCCATCAAACGTGCGTTACCAGTACCTTGGGTAGCCATAGTTTCAAAAACTGTGATCATACCTGTTACGGTTCCTAGTAAGCCTATTAATGGACACATAGCTACCAATGTTTTGATAATCAACATACGCTCATCTAATTTCTCAGACGCTTCAGAAATCCATGCATCACGAATTCTGTGTGCGTACCAAGACGTTGTGTCTTGGCGGGCGTCCCACTTAGCTACAATATCCGCTTTCATTCTCGGGTATTCAGCAAGTAGGAACCAATAGCGCTCTATCATTAAAACCCACATAAGAAAGAGTGCTATCGCGACCACGTATAATACTTGGCCGCCTGTGCCAACAAAATCCCTGATAGATTCCCAGGTCTCCATCAGGACTAGCATTAGGCTTTCTCCTTCTCCGCATGTGCTGCAACGATGCCAGCACTTTGCTCGTCAAGGATATGTAGTACAGATTTACTACGACCTGAAACGATAGCGTGTAATAGGATTAGAGGTAGAGCAGCAATCAGACCTAGTGCTGTAGTTACTAGCGCTAGAGAGATGTTACCTGCCATGATTTTCGGGTCACCAGTACCAAATAACGTGATTGATTCAAACGTCATGATCATACCTACAACCGTACCTAGTAGACCTAGTAAAGGTGCAATAGCTGCAAGAATCTTGATAATGTTGATACCAGCTTCTACACGTGGTGTTTCACGTAAAATAGCTTCATCAAGCTTAAGCTCAAGGTTTTCAACGTCTTGGTTCTTGTTATCTTGGTAAACTTTCAAGATACGACCAAGCGGGTTATTTGCGTTAGGTGTATTGATGTTTTTCATTTGCGCTTTCATTTTGCCGCCAACGATCATTAAATCAATAAAGCGAACTAGCGCTAACAACGCACCAATAATAAGTAATACAGTAATGATATAACCAACTGTATCACCCTGATGCCAACGCTCTTCAACTGTCGCACGCTGTGTGTTCAAACGTAAAATTGAACCACGAGTCGGGTCAACATAAAACTTAGCATATGAACCAGCTGAAGTACCTAGTAGTTCATTAACTTGATTTAGTACGTATCCATCAGGTTGTTTACCTAAAGGTACGATTGCTTTATTTGCCGCATCGTATAGTACATAACCGTCTTTCGTTACAAGGTTGAAGTTACCAACACGAGTTACTTGCTTAACCTTCACTTCACCACTTAACTCAGCAACTTGCGCTTCAAAAGTAGAAACTTTTGCAGACTCAGTCATCTCAGTTTGGAAAGCAATCCAAAGCTCTTCTAACTCACGAGTAGTCGGAAGCTCTTTTGCTGCTGCTAATGAACGAAGTACTTCAGCTCGACCTGGTTTTTCAGCACTTACTAAAGACGCTTCAATTGAACCAATTGCTTCTGATGCAGAACGACGAACAACACCGAACATCTCACCAAGCGTACCCGTTGCGTTGTTTAGTTCAACTTCTTTCTCAGCAAGTGTAATTTCGTTTTGCTTGAATTCTTTGTTTAAACGAACGCCACGTGCTTTTTCAGCAGCTAGTTCGCGCTTCGCTTTGTTAAACAAAGCTTGCTTATCAGCACGTGCTGATAAGAACTCTTGCTCACGTTTCTTGTTGATATTACCTTCAGAAATACGCGACTGCTTAACTTCTTGAAGGATTTTGTCTAGTGCTTCTGTGTTTGCATGTGCGTTAAGCGCGGCACCTGCAGAAACAGATAGTGCTGCAGCAACTGCAAAACCTTTAAATAGTTTCTTCATTTTTATATTACTCCGCGCCAAAGATTGGTAATGCAACAAGATCTGGGGCTGCCTGATTACGAGCGATACGGATCATATCTTTAATCGGCTTAAGGTATTCTTCACCTAATGCATCCCACTGCTTTGAATCGTTGTTCCATACCCAAGCGTGCTTCATATCAAATGATTGAGCAACGTAGGCAATACGCCCTAAGCGCGCGAAGTCAACGTTAATATTCTTTCCGCTGATTTCTAAAGAACCTTGTGATGCAGCAATACCTGAACTGTAACCAGTTTCAATTGTATATGCATCTAGAACTTGACGGAACTTCTCAGAAGTCGTTACTTTTGAGTTAGAAAGTAATCCGCGTAGTTTTTCAACTCGACCCATACGAGTTTCAGTATCAAACGGAACGTCCGCTTTGATGAATTGCTCAAGCGTATCGATCATGCGATACATCAAAGGCACAACGTCTTGTTTGGTCTTTTCGATAGTTCCGATTTGACGGTCGAAAGATTCGATACCTGCACGTTGGTCCATAACCAAACGTTCAACGTGATCATTATAAACTTTAAGAAGTTCTGTTTCGTCTACAACACTGCGATATTCGCCGACCAATTCTTGCGTCTGACCGAAAATGTTGTCGATTTTTTCTTGAGACTTTTGAGCAGCCTTTTGAGTTTGTTGACCTACTTTTTGTACGTCGTTCAAAGGATCTGCAATCACATTGCTGCTTGCAAATGCTGTAGCACCTAAAAGTGCTGTAGCTACAAGACTCTTTCTGATTTTAACAGACATAGTTCCCAACCAATTAAGTAATGTTACTTTTATAATTTTATCACTCTTTAAAAGAGCAACCCTGATATCTTTTAACAGATATCAACTGTCCAATAATGCTAAATGCAAGTCCATGTGTCAACTTCACGGGCAAAACAATTTTTGTTGACAAGAAAAAATAAACTCGATAGAAAACAAAAAATTAACAATGATTTTCTACCCCAGCGCCTGTAGCCGTTGATTATAAAGCACTTAACCAATCTTCTTTACAATTTATTACAACCGCACAAAATATTGTAATGGATATATTATTTTGGTAAATTTTACATGTAACCAATTGATTTTAAAGGGGTCAAAATGTTAACTCCAAAAAAATTATTGCAATTTATTCACCAACAAACGTAGAGTGCTTCAAACGACTAAAAAACGAGCTTATTCTTTACTTGCTTTCGCTATTTGAACCTCAATTTCCGTGAGGAATTTAGCAACATGAAGCCCATCCATAAGGCCATGATGGACTTCAATATTTAACGGTGTTGTATTAGTTATAGAATCATATTTCCCAAATACAAATTTTGGAATGCCATTTTCTACGTCTCTTGCTGTATGGGCATGGCTAAAACTGGAAAACTTGAACCAAGGCAAAATGGAAACATACACCTGGTTTAAATCAGTGGACCTTGACAAAAAAGCATCATTAATCAAGGACTGTTTTGAATGCAATTGTTGTGCGAGCGCCGTACTTTGAGAGAACTCGAATAAGTCGGTGCCCTTATTCAATGGCACAAAGCGAAAAGTCTCGTCATCATTTAAAAACACCGTACTCAAAACCACATCATCAGTCACCACCACCGTATCACCCACAATTCGATAGCGCATGGGCTCATAAGCATCTATCGCTCGTGACAAACAATATAAATAACAGTGTGAAAACGGCACTTTGCGCGCTTTCGACCACGCGTGTAACTTACCAAGCTCTAATTCAACTGTTATATTAAAAAACGGCTCCGAAAACGCTTGATAAAATCTAAAGTGGTCTGCTCTAGGCCATGTTTTCATATTCAAAGTTTTCAATACTCATCACTCTCACATAAAAAAGGCATGCCAGAGCATGCCTTATCATTTTTCATTGAAATTATAGTCTATCGATTATAAACCGTTTGCTATTATCTCTTGTGCCAATTCATCCGCAATAATGTGAGTAGACTTTTGTTCAGACTCAGAGCGAGTAAAAATCTCTGCTAATGTCTCAAAAATGCCTTCAACATGCTTAGTTGCAAGTGCTTCATCGTACCCTTGTGGTTGGGTTTCATAAAACACATTAATGATACCCCCAGCGTTAATCACATAATCAGGTGCGTACAACACGCCTTTTTCACGTAATATCTCACCATGTCGAGACTCTGCAAGCTGGTTATTAGCGCAGCCTGCAATGATATTCGCTTTAATTCTCGGAATAGTTTCATCATTTACCGTTGCGCCTAAAGCACATGGAGCGTAAACATCCACATCAAGGTCGTAAATCTCATCGATACCAACAGCAGTTGCACCAAAATCAGTTACCACTCTATCAACGGACGCCATATTTATGTCTGTCACGAACAACTCTGCGCCCGCCTCATGTAAGTGCTTACACAAGCCATAAGCAACCGCGCCAAGCCCTTGTACTGCGACTTTAACACCCGCTAAATCTTGATGTCCATGCTTATGCTGATATGCCGCTTTGATCCCTAAGAACGTACCTAGAGCAGTAAATGGTGATGGGTTACCACTTTTACCTTCAAGACCTAATACATAATTAGTTTCTTGATTCATAACCATTACATCACCGGTAGTAATGTTAACATCTTCTGCTGAATAATAGCTGCCACCTAAACGCTCAAGGTGTCTGCCAAAAGCCTTAAATAGTGCATCCGACTTGATTGTCTTAGCATCACCTATAATGACTGATTTTCCGCCACCAAATGGTAAACGAGCGACCGCATTTTTATACGTCATTCCCTTTGACAGGCGCAGTACATCATACACAGCATCTTCATCTTCTGCATAATCCCACAAGCGGCAACCGCCTACGGCAGGACCTAGCTTAGTGCTATGTACTGCTATAATGGCTTTTAAGCCTGACGCCTCATCGGCACAAAACACCACTTGTTCATGGTTATCAAATTCAACTTGGTTAAAAACAGCCACTTTATAGTTCTCCGAAATTTTTGCCCCATTGGGGTGAGTAGCGCTGAAACTGGCAAAACTCTATCACTATCTGTTTGGTGTTACTAGGAAATGAGATGATCAACCTACAATTGCTTGCATATTTAAATTATTATTTTAAATATAACCAAAAATATAGGTAAATAATTCAATATTTATTTAAATAACAACTTATACAGTTAAAATATCTTAATTATCAGCAAGGACCCTTTACGTAAACGTAAAGCTCGACCCCAATGTACAGATATAATTACAAAAAAACCGCATTGAAGTGACCTTCTATGCGGTTATGATTAAACTGTTAATAAGTTTATTTTAACTTACTGTCTAACTCTTCTATTTTTGCTTTCCAGATTGCAGGGCCTTGTTCATGCGCATTGGCACCAGTGCTATCTACCGCAACAGTTACCGGCATATCTTCTACTTCAAATTCATAGATAGCTTCCATTCCCAAATCTTCAAAAGCAACGACCCGCGCTTTTTTAATTGCCTTCGCAACCAAGTATGCAGCACCACCGACAGCCATTAAATACACTGATTTATTTTGTTTAATTGATTCAACGGTCGCTGGACCTCGTTCTGCTTTACCAATCATACCAACAATGCCAGTACTTTCGAGCATCAAGTCTGTGAATTTATCCATACGTGTTGCCGTTGTTGGACCAGCTGGGCCCACCGCTTCATCACCGACAGCATCAACAGGGCCTACGTAATAAATAAATTTATTATTGAAGTCTACATTTTTAGGTAAACCTTCACCTGAATTGATCATATCTTGTAAACGTTTATGTGCAGCATCACGGCCCGTTAAAATTTTGCCTGAAAGTAATACTGTCTCACCCATTTTCCAGTCATGGGTATCTTCTTTTGTCAGCGTATCAAGGTTAACGCGACGCGTATCTTCACCCACTTCCCATGTCACTTCAGGCCAATCTTCTAGTTTTGGCGCTTTTAAATCTGCAGGTCCTGAACCATCGAGCGTAAAGTGTACATGGCGTGTAGCTGCACAATTTGGGATCATAACCACAGGTTTTGATGCCGCATGGGTAGGCGCTGTTTTTATTTTTATGTCAACCACTGTTGTTAGCCCACCAAGACCTTGAGCACCGATCCCTAGTTTGTTCGCTCGCTCGAAAATCTCTAGACGCAATTTTTCTTCTGCTGTTTCAGCGCCTCGAGCTTGTAATTCATGAATATCAACCGGATCCATCAGCGATTCTTTTGCCAGCACCGCGGCCTTTTCCGCAGTACCACCAATACCTATTCCTAACATACCCGGTGGGCACCAACCCGCCCCCATTGTTGGCAGTGTTTTTTCAACCCATGCAGCCACATCATCTGATGGGTTAAGCATTACCATTTTTGTTTTATTCTCTGAACCACCACCTTTCGCGGCAATCATTACTTCCACTTCAGCGCCAGCCACCATATCAATGTGCACAACCGATGGTGTATTGTCTTTGGTGTTTTTACGACTCCCTGCAGGGTCTGCTACAATAGAAGCACGCAGAGGATTGTCTGGATTTAAATATGCGCGACGAGTACCTTCATCAACCATTTGTTGAACAGTTAAATCCGTTTGATCCCATTTCACATCCATGCCAACTTTAACAAAACAGGTCACGATACCTGTATCTTGACACAGCGGGCGTTTGCCTTCTGCAGACATGCGAGAATTTATCAAAATTTGCGCAATGGCATCTTTTGCAGCTTTACTTTCTTCTTTGTGATAAGCCTTCTCTAATGCTTGAACAAAATCCAACGGGTGATAAAAAGAGATATATTGCAAAGCATCTTCAATACTGTCGATGAAATCTTGCTGACGGATCATACTCATGACGGTTCCTTAATTTGTGCTATTAACCACAATAGTCAATAACAGAATACATCTAGACGATAATGACGGTTTACAGTGACCCTTGGGTGACTGTAGAAAACGAGATAAGTATGATACCCTCCCCGCCCGTTTCGGGCTAGTTTTCAGGTTCAAGTAAATGATAAATGAGCAAATCAATTGTAAAAAATTAGATATATCACTCTCCACTGTGGCACTTTTTGAGCAATTTGCCCACTTACCATACGCAATTTTGCTCGATTCTAGTCATGCTCAACATGAAAATAGTCGCTATGACATTATCAGCATTAACCCGACACATATACTTGAAGCCAAATCTCAAGCAATTTTTCTAGATGGAAATAAAATAGAATTAAATTGGTTCGAGGCCATGAATACCCACTTAAATATGTTATCTAAACAGCCCGCGCCATTTGAATTGCCATTTTCAGGCGGTTGGTTAGGTTATTTTGGTTATGATTTAGGCCGTTATATAGAACGAGTGCCTGAATCAGCACAACAAGATATTGCGTTACCTGATATGGTCGTTGGCCTCTACCTAGATGCGTTGATCAAAGATAACTTAACAGATACTTGGTATTATGTGTCGCAACCAAACGTCGATAACTTATCCGATTACTTCGACTTATCTACACCGAAAAACAGCGCTGAGAGTAACAACGACTTCTCATTAAACAGCGATTGGACATCGAACCTTACACAACAAGAATACTTTGATAAATTTTCACACATTCAAGCTTACTTAAAAAGTGGTGACTGTTATCAGATTAATCTCGCACAACGCTTCAGTGCACAATACTCTGGCAATCCCTGGGCAGCATATAAACGCTTGCAAACTCAAAATAAAGCCCCCTTTTCTGCCTATATTAATTTGCCTTATGGCGCAGTTTTATCGGTATCACCAGAACGGTTTTTGCTCGTTAATCACAACAAAGTTGAATCAAAACCTATCAAAGGTACTCTACCCAGACTTGCAAACGCCGATGCCGATCGCCAACAAGCCATAACACTGCAAAATAGTGCGAAAGATCGTGCTGAGAATGTGATGATTGTCGACTTATTAAGAAATGATCTTGGTAAGGTTGCTCGGCCTGGCTCCGTATCTGTCCCCAAACTGTTTGCCATTGAGAGCTTCCCCGCGGTGCATCACTTAGTAAGCACCGTTACCAGCGAACTTGCACAAGGAAAAACCGCAGTTGATCAATTATATGCAGCATTCCCTGGAGGGTCGATAACAGGCGCACCAAAAATTAGAGCCATGGAAATCATCGAAGAGCTAGAGCCGCACCGACGCAGTGTATATTGTGGTTCAATTGGCTATTTAAGTGCATGTGGTCGAATGGATACATCCATTACCATCAGAACACTAATATGCCACAACAATACAATATTTTGTTGGGCCGGTGGCGGAATTGTTGCTGATTCGGAAGCTGATTTAGAATATCAAGAAACTTTTCATAAAGTACAAAAAATCTTACCTATACTTAGTAAACAATAAATCTCGTTTGGAGAAACAGTGAAACTATCTGATGTTATTGCCAGATTTCATATTCATGCTGATACAACAAGCGACCATCAACCACATACCAGCGTTCGTGACAGCGCCATTTTGTTACCTTTAATTGAAGAACACGGTGAAGCTGCTTTACTATTTTGCAAACGCCCCGCTTATCTGGCACATCACCCAAGTCAAATTTGTTTTCCTGGGGGCAAAGTAGAACCCAGTGACAAATCAAAAACACACACGGCCGTGCGAGAAACACAAGAAGAGCTGGGAATAGAATCACAATACATAAACACCATAGGGCAGCTCAACGAACATAATACTTTAACAGGGTTTTGTATTAGACCTATCGTGGCAACACTTGAAAAGCATGCCATATGGCATACTAAAAGTGCTGAAGTTGATCATGCTTTTACCATCAAACTCTCACACCTGATAGATCATAATAACTGGCAAACTATGCATGTTGAATATGCTGGTAAGTCACGTCAAATGGACGGCTTTTTAACACCATATGGTCTCCTATGGGGGGCAACCGCCAGTGTCGTTAAAAACTTTGTTAAATTGGTTGAGTAAGCATAATAAATTCATAATTGAACTGGTTACAATTATGCATTTTAAAGTTATGATGTGCGCCCGTTCAAAGGCAATGTTGAGTATAAATTATGATTAGTGCATTCGATATGTTTAGTATCGGTATTGGACCTTCGTCGTCGCATACCGTCGGTCCAATGCGCGCGTCTCGTTTATTCGTACAAGATTTACAATCTAAAGGAATGATCGAAGACGTTACTGCTGTTAAAGTCGAGCTATACGGCTCATTAGGTCAAACTGGTATTGGCCACGGTTCAGGTAAAGCGGTTATTTTAGGTCTTGCAGGTTATGATCCTGAGACCATCGACGCTGATGCTGTTCCATCTATCTTAGATCAAATCGAAAAAGAACAAGTGATCTACTTAGATAAAACCCACAAAGCAGCTTTTCCTAAGCAAGGCGCCATCGTATTTCACCGTAGAAAAACCCTTCCAAAGCACTCTAACGCAATGGAAATTGTTGCTTTTAATGGTGACGAACGTCTGCATAGCCAAGTATATTATTCAATCGGCGGTGGCTTCATTGTAACTGACGAACAGTTTGACTGTGAAAAGCAAGCGGCGCTAGATATAAGAGAACAAAACCCTGCTCCTTACCTATTTGAAAATGCAGCTGAACTCCTTGCTTTATGTAAAGACTCAGGCCTGAGTGTTTCATCTTTAATGATGGCAAATGAAAAAACATTGCGTACACAGGCAGAAATCAAAGCTGAATTGTTTAATATCTGGGAAGTCATGAAAGCGTGTATCGAGCGCGGTATGAGAACCGAAGGTATTTTACCTGGTGGCTTAAAAGTTAAGCGTCGAGCACCTAGTCTGTATTTAAAGCTCAATGTAGAAAACAGTAATGATCCATTACGGGCCATGGACTGGGTTGATTTGTTTGCCCTTGCCGTTAATGAAGAAAATGCTGCTGGCGGCCGTGTTGTAACAGCACCGACCAATGGTGCCGCCGGTATTTTACCATCAGTATTAATGTACTATCACACATTTATTCGAGAAGTTGACGAAGAAATTGCCACCCGTTACTTACTGACAGCTGCAGCAATTGGTATTTTATACAAAAAAAATGCCTCTATTTCTGGTGCTGAAGTAGGCTGCCAAGGTGAAGTCGGCGTTGCGTGCTCAATGGCCGCAGGCGCATTAACAGAAATTATGGGCGGCAATGTCGTACATGTTGAAAATGCTGCAGAGATTGGTATGGAACACAATTTAGGCTTAACCTGCGACCCTGTTGGTGGTTTAGTGCAAGTACCTTGTATCGAACGAAATGCGATGGGCGCCGTCAAAGCCATCAACGCCTCTCGACTTGCCATTAGAGGTACTGGTGACCAAAAGGTATCGCTCGATAAAGTCATTAAAACCATGCTAGATACTGGTAATGACATGAAGACAAAATATAAAGAAACAGCCCGCGGTGGATTGGCTGTGAATATTATCGAGTGCTAACGCTACCAATATAACGTTCTGATTGACCCAAGCTCAATCGTGCTTGGGTTTTCACTCTTTAATTTCACCGAATATTAACGGTTTTTTCTGACGTATCGCGTGTGTTAAAAAGCGCATTAACGCGCGAATACGTGGAACATCTTTAAGGTCTGGGTGAGTTAACACCCATATATCTTGATGTATCATTAACGACTGAGTGTTTAAGCGCTTAAGTCCTAACGTGTCTGCAATATAACAGGCACCGAGTATCATTCCTTGACCTTTTAAAGCCGCGTAATGACGCAAGACTAAATCTTCGATTGTAAATCCAATCGGTGCATCAGGAAAGGGAGATTGAGCAATCCAGGTTGGTGCTGCCTGTTGATACACATTAGTTATCCATTGATATTGTGAACACTCCTTCGCTTGTAAATATGCCTCACTGGCATAATAACCCAAATAAATGGGGAATAAGCGATGTCCAACTAAATGCTCATCGGGTGTATTAGATACCCTCACAACAACGTCTGCTTCAGATCTATCTAAATCAGCTAAAGAGTATGAAGTATGTACATGTAAAGAGATATTTTTATGCTGCAATTGAAAATCATGTAACGCGTCAAAAATTAAGAATTGCGCAATTGCAGGTGGCACTGATAAATGAATATTACCCGATAGATCCGCATTGACACTTTGCTCTCGGCGTAAATCGCTTAATATCAGCTTTTCAATTTCTTGCGCCGAGTGTAATAAGGTTTTGCCAAAACAGGTTAGCACAAATCCAGATTGATTCGACTCAAACACATCTGCATTGTACTTATTCTTTAATGCCAATACTCTCCTTGAAACTGTCGAGTGATTTAGCGTTAATATCTCAGCTGCACCGCGCAATGTTTTGCCTCGATGTAACGCCAAAATCAGCCGATAGTCATCCCAGTTTTCCATTTTTTCCTTATCTTTATATTGGTAATACTGTATTTGGTGAGTGCACTGTGAAAGCAGATATTTTCCAACTTCCACCAACTTTATTGATAAAATACGTCGCCCCCACTCGGTTATGTACTTCACCGGTTTTCAAATAACGGACAGCTCTGTTACTCACAATTGCAACTGAGTCACTCAATTGTTGAATGCCCACTTTCTCCCATGAAACACGTGTAACACCTTGCTTTTTTAAGTTATCTAAAAAGCCTTTAACCTGTTCGTTAAATTTATTAGCTGATGTAACTGCTGCCCCACTTCGGCCAGAAAGTACCATCATTTTATCATGATACAATTGCGTCTTGTTCGTCAACTCACCATGGCGTAAATAGTCATTATATTTGTCCATATAAGCGGCAAATACCGCTTCAATCTCCATGACATCAGCTTGTTTTGCTTGTGTTGTTAATGACATTAATGCCATATAAAGTAACCAGAATATAGGCAGTATTTCTTTCATATTTTTCTCATGCTCCAATTAAAGTTTCGACACAAGAATAACAATCGATGTAGCCTCTGTCGTGGAGTGATTTTATATAACGGTGTTGCACATATGCAACATCGACAAGCCTGAGTAGCGGTGGCATATAGAACGGTAGCATTTACTAAACGATTTTCTCTACTGTTTATCTTATCGAGCTTACTCCCAAAATCTACTAAAAACACTCTAACACCACCCTCCTACTCACGATTAAAAGTGCGATAGCCACGTTAGTTCCTTGGTATTAAACCCAGCTTCTGATGGCACAAACCCTACATTTTTTCTCAATTAACACTTTTATTTACATTGCCTAATGATATATCGTAGAAACTCTACTTCTCCACTTAGAACGCATATGCTCAAGCTACCCTTGTTATTTACGCTCGTTGGCACGGCCCTGTTTACTTCCGCTCAACCTAGTCAGTTTCTTGTATATGGTGATATGCCTTATTCTGATGTGGATGCAAAAATGCTCAGTAATCCTACCGGCATACTTTATAAAGCAGCACAAAGTACACCTCATGACTTTGTTGTACATGTTGGAGACATTAAATCCGGTGCGGTACCTTGCACAAACACGATACTAAAAGAAAATTACACACTCATTAGCCAGATAAGTACACAACCTTTTATTTATACGCCTGGAGACAATGATTGGACTGACTGCGATAGAAAAAGCCTAAAACCAAGGTATGACGAGCTCGAACGATTAGATTTCATTCGTACAGAGTTCACTCACACCTCAGCAAAACTTAACAAATACACACGGCAAACAGCGCAACCTGAGAATCAAGCTTGGCTACATAATAATGTTCGTTTTATGACCTTGCACGTGGTTGGCACTAATAATGGTCGTAAGCAAATTTTAAAATCAGATAAAAAAATCGCACGCGCGCAAGTACAAGTCAGAGACTCACATAACTTAAACTGGCTAACATCTCATTTAAATGAAAACCTAACTGCGGCGGTGATATTTATGCAAGCAGATATATTTGCTCCTCCAAAACATGACAAAGCATGCACTGATACTCGCCAAAAGAAGTGCGATGGGTTTAAAGTATATAAAGAGGCATTGAACAAACTTGCAAATACGTATGACTTTCCCATTTTAGTCAGTCATGGAGATACAAAAGCATTTTGCTTATCGAAAATAGCTGCTGGATTATGGCAACTGAACGGCCCTGGTGACTTTCAGTATTTAGACATCGCCAAAGTCACTGTAGATGTTAAAAATAAAGTAACACCTTTTTCTGTACGCTCTTTACTGACAAATAAAACGATACATGATTGCCAATAATATAGGCAATCATGACTGTGATATAAAGTACATGTACAGAGGCTTAGTTCAATACCGCCTCAAAAGTAAAGAATACTTGGCCACCCATTTCATCAGCCAATGGGTTATTCTTTTGCGATTTTTTAAATTCAGCAATTAATAAGTATCTACCTGCCTCTGGTAATGTAAACGAGATCTGCCCCTTTTGGTCAGAGGTCAATTTCAATGCATCCAAATTGTTCCTATAGCGCGCACCATCTTTAATAATTTCAACTTCTACGCCTTTTTGTGGCAAGCCATCAAACACAAATTGCAGTTGTGCTTTTTCATTTTGAGCAATGTCAGACGGATGTGTAATTGGCTTCAACTCTAAACCCTGCTTGGTTAAACGGTAGTTCTCTGTGGGTGCATTGAGTGTTACGAAGGTCATAACTTGCGATTTAGAGGCCAGCGTGTTGACATTTTTAGCGCCTTTGGGAAGTTTAGCATCACGATTCGCTTTGCTTGTATTGCGTAGCCACTGCGTACCATCCTTTCCTTTTATTTCATAACTGGTCCAGTAACTGACATCACTATCCAAAAACATTTTATACGTTCCGTCTTCCACTAAATTAATGTCCACTACGCTTTTACGGTGACCTCGAAAGCTTGAACTTGGACGAGCACGTTCACCATTTGGTTTAATAATACTAAACCTGTCTGAACCCATTGGCTTATCGACGTTAAACGTTTCGTTAGATGCCGTAACATCGGCCATTATCCATACCTGTTCTTCGCCCGACACACTAAAATGAGTAGGTAAAATCCAACGGTTATGTGCCTGTGCCGAGGTAGCCATTGACAATACTAAAATAGCGAATAACTTTAATTTAGACATACTTTTTTATTCCTTAATCGAAAATGTTGCGATATTTGTTTCTGGGGTAGCTTTAAGGGTATAAGTCTGCGCCTGCCCATTTAAGCTAAACTTTTTCTTAATAATGGCTCGACCACCGTTCTCTCTAACGACTTCAATTTTCAAGGTATAATTGCCATTCTCTAGTCTTTTCCCTTGATCATCACTCGCTTTAAAATTCAAACGATAATCTCCCGCTGGACGTGTTGCAGAAGTGATGGCATCGACTAGAGCTGAATCTCGTCTGCCCACTTTTCGCCACCATGTGCGAATATCTTTTAACCATTTAGCACCTTCGCGCCAAAGCACTAACGTCCGTACACTTTTTCCCTCATCGTTTTCAATCCACACTGCGACATAAGGATTATGATATTCCCCCGTCTGTTTTGCTAAATTGATAGAGAGTTCTATTTCCGAGCTTTGTGCTTTACTAACCACAAAGAACTGTACCACCAATAGAAACAACCATTTTTTTATCATTTTCTCTCCTCAAAAAATTAAACCGTGCTATACATAAAATAAATAGCAAAAAAAGACCCCTAACGTGGTTACTAAGCTTAGCGCTAGAGTTTTATTTACTCGTCTCTGGGCCAGTGCTAACACCAAACCCGTAACACTAAATAAAATCATTAATATGGCGCTGACATCAATAACCAATCGCCACACTGCACCACTATTGCGGCCTTTATGTAAATCATTGAGTTTTGCCCACATGCCATAATTTGTTTTTTCTATAAACGCGTCACCACTTTCTAGATCCACTGTAATGGCCAAATGTGCGCCCGGGCCCTTATCACTGATAAACAGCTCATACTCATCTCGCTCTAATGTAAGTCTCTTACCATTAAACCAACTTTGTTGATGCAAATATTTTATGAGTTCACCTTGGTGCTCTACCCCAAGTAATGAACGAGGCAATTGAAGTTCCAATTCATCAACATACGCTTCGTTATCTGCAAACCATTCTGGGTGATTCAACGTTACCCCTGTAATGGAAAAAAACACCATCAGTGTTAATAACGCCATAGATACATAAACATGGATCACACGAGAGTAATTGAGAAAAGATTTATTTATCCGCACGAGGGGTTTCCTTAATGTGTACGACGAACACGTCCATACAATTTAAAGCCATTTTTGATTGGTTATTTACTCTAATGCGCAGCTTGCTGCAGGCGACAATATGTTGAACAGACGAATGTTAACCGTCAAAATACAGGAGAAAAAACCCAAATACATCGAATTAATTTCCCTTCTGCTGTTTTTATCAAATAGTTTACATAACAATCACAACAATGGGGGTTATCACGTTATTTTATTCAATGGACAAACCATTAATGTAATACTGGTTTTGAGGTAACCAATACATAGAAAATTATATAATTCGGTTTTACTATTTACATACTTATTAAGCATTTTTTCTGAACCAATCAGTAGATCTACACCACTGCTTAGTATTTGCTAGCCAAGCTAACCCGCCAACTATTCTGGAAACTAAGTACTCTCACAAATTATTTCCTATATGTACAGCTACTCCTTCAGAAGACACGATATACTAAAAATAAAAAAGCCGAGCATTGCTCGGCCTTTTACTGATTTAGTTTAATACTTAAATATATTCAACTTCGATGATTTCATATTCAACAGCACCATTTGGTGTTTGAATATTCGCTGTATCATCTAACTCTTTTCCAATTAGTCCACGCGCGATAGGTGAATTAACCGAAATTAAATTACTTTTAATATCAGCTTCATCATCACCAACAATGCGGTATTTCACTTCTTCATCAGTATCAACATTAACGATCGTTACGGTTGTACCAAATATCACTTTACCGTTATTGGCAACCTTTGTGACATCAATAATTTGAGAAGTGGAAAGCTTCGCTTCAATTTCTTGAATTCGGCCTTCACAAAAACCTTGCTGCTCACGCGCAGCATGATATTCAGCATTTTCTTTTAAGTCGCCATGTTCACGCGCATCGGCGATATCGGCAACTATTTTAGGGCGAACTACCGATTTTAAATGGTTTAGTTCTTCACGAAGTAATTGCTCACCTCGTACTGTCATCGGAATTGATTGCATAAGTATCTCACTTATCGCCAAGGTTTCTAGGCCTTGGCTTTGTCCTTAGTTCAATCGTTGGTGTAATTCTTGTACAGAGTTCACTACATTTCTGTCATCTGCAGCATGCGCAGTACAGTTAGCAAACGCTGCATTAAGCGTTGTGGTGTAATTTGTCTTATGTCTTAATGCACCACGACGTAACACCTTCGAGTCTTCAATTGCTTGGCGACCTTCAGTGGTATTTACAATGTAGCTATACTCACCATTTTTGATACGGTCAAGAATATGAGGTCGGCCTTCAAATACCTTGTTCACACGGCGAACTTCAATGCCTGCTTCTTCAAGGGCTTTTGCGGTACCGTTTGTTGCATCTAGCTCAAAACCAATTTCTCTCATGGTTTTTGCTAATTCAACAATACGTGACTTGTCGCTGTTACGCACAGATAGTAGCGCGCGGCCACCGCGTGGTAAAGCATTACCCGCACCTAATTGTGCTTTTGCAAACGCATCGGCGAAATTATCACCAACACCCATCACTTCACCCGTTGAACGCATCTCTGGGCCACGTAATGGATCAACACCTTGGAACTTAGCAAACGGCAGTACCACTTCTTTTACACTGTAGTACGGTGGAATAATCTCTTCAGTAACACCTTGGCTTGCTAAGGTTTGACCCGCCATACAACGCGCTGCCACTTTAGCCAATGCTACACCTGTTGCTTTTGAAACAAACGGCACTGTACGAGCAGCACGTGGGTTTACTTCAATTAAATACACTTTGCCATCTTTAACAGCAAACTGCGTATTCATTAAACCAACAACCCCAAGTTCAAGCGCCATACCAGTTACTTGCTTACGCATAACGTCTTGTATATCTTGCGGTAAAGAATGTGCTGGCAATGAACATGCAGAGTCACCAGAGTGAACACCCGCTTGCTCAATGTGCTCCATGATGCCGCCAATAATAACTTGCTCGCCATCACAAATTGCATCTACGTCAACTTCAATCGCATCATCTAAGAAACGGTCAAGCAATACAGGTGCTTCATTTGACGCTTGTACAGCCTCTGTCATATAACGGCGTAAATCATCTTCGTCATAAACGATTTCCATTGCACGACCACCTAGAACATAGGATGGACGAACAACTAATGGAAAGCCAATCTCTTGAGACTTAGCAATCGCTTCTTCCGTTGACGTTACCGTTGCATTTTCAGGCTGTAAAAGGTCTAAACGGTCAACCAATTGCTGGAAGCGTTCACGGTCTTCAGCACGGTCAATTGCATCTGGTGACGTGCCAATGATTGGAACACCATTTGCTTCAAGCTCACGCGCTAATTTCAGTGGTGTTTGACCACCGTACTGAACGATAACACCCACAGGCTTTTCAACACGTACAATCTCAAGGACATCTTCAAGCGTAATTGGTTCGAAGAATAGGCGATCAGATGTGTCATAATCCGTTGAAACCGTTTCAGGGTTACAGTTAACCATGATAGTTTCGTAACCATCTTCACGTAATGCAAGTGCTGCGTGCACACAACAGTAATCGAATTCAATACCTTGACCGATACGGTTTGGACCACCACCAATCACCATGATTTTATCTTTATCAGACGGATTCGCTTCACACTCTTCATCATAAGTAGAGTACATGTAAGCGGTGTCTGAGCTAAACTCTGCCGCACATGTATCTACACGCTTATATACTGGCAAAATTTCTAATTGGTGACGCTTTTTACGAATTTCTTTTTCTGATACACCTGCAATCTCAGCAATACGTGCATCAGCAAACCCTTTACGCTTAAGACGACGCAAGAAGTCTTTAGTTAAACCCGCTAAACCAACATCGGCAATAGTTGCTTCATCTTTGATAATGTCTTCGATTTGCACTAAGTACCAACGGTCAACTTTAGTCAACTCAAATACATCTTCAACACTCATACCATGACGCATTGCATCTGCAATGTACCAAATACGCTCCGCACCGGGCTCGCGTAATTCGCGAATGATTTTCTCTTTCGCTTTAGGGTCATCAAGTGCCACAATCGGGTTAAACCCGTTTGCACCCACTTCTAAGCCACGTAATGCTTTATGTAATGACTCTTGTTGGTTGCGCCCAATTGCCATCACTTCACCCACAGACTTCATCTGTGTTGTTAAACGGTCATTGGCACCAGCAAACTTTTCAAAGTTAAAGCGTGGGATCTTAGTAACAACATAGTCAATTGACGGCTCAAAAGAAGCTGGTGTTGCGCCGCCCGTAATGTCATTTTGCAGTTCATCAAGGGTATAGCCAATTGCCAGCTTGGCCGCAATTTTTGCAATCGGGAAGCCAGTTGCTTTTGAAGCAAGCGCAGACGAACGAGATACACGTGGGTTCATCTCAATAATAACCATACGGCCATCATCAGGGTTAACACCAAACTGTACGTTTGAACCACCTGTTTCAACACCGATTTCACGCAGAACCGCCATCGAAGCATTACGCATCAATTGGTATTCTTTATCAGTCAGTGTTTGTGCTGGAGCAACCGTGATTGAATCACCTGTGTGAACACCCATTGGATCGAAGTTTTCAATAGCACATACAATGATACAGTTGTCGTTTTTGTCACGAACAACTTCCATTTCGTACTCTTTCCAACCAATCAAGCTTTCATCTATTAACAATTCGCTCGTTGGTGAAAGGTCAAGACCACGAGTACAAATTTCATCGAACTCTTCTTGGTTATAAGCAACACCACCACCGGTTCCACCCATAGTGAATGAAGGACGAATAATACATGGGAAGCCAATACGAGTAAGCACGTCGTGTGCTTCATCAATTGTATGTGCAATTTCTGCGCGAGGACACTCCAAGCCGATATTTTTCATCGCAACGTCAAAGCGTTCGCGGTTTTCAGCTTTATCGATAGCATCTGCTGTCGCGCCAATAAGCTCTACACCATGCTTAGCTAATACACCGTATTTATCTAAGTCTAGCGCACAGTTCAATGCTGTTTGACCACCCATAGTCGGTAGGACAGCATCAGGCTTTTCTTTTTCAATAATCTTTTCAACAACTTCCCAATGAATTGGCTCGATGTACGTCGCATCAGCCATTTCAGGGTCTGTCATAATCGTCGCAGGGTTTGAGTTAACAAGAATAACTCGATAACCTTCTTCTCTTAGTGCTTTACACGCTTGAGCACCTGAGTAGTCAAATTCACAGGCTTGGCCAATCACAATTGGGCCTGCGCCTAAGATAAGAATGCTTTTTAAATCAGTACGTTTTGGCATTATTACTCCGGTCTCAATTAAGCTTTACGAGCTAGCATTAGTTCAATGAAATGGTCAAACAAAGGCGCTGCATCATGCGGACCTGGGCTTGCCTCTGGGTGACCTTGGAAACTAAATGCAGGCTTATCTGTACGGTGAATACCTTGTAAAGTACCATCAAATAATGATTTGTGCGTTGCACGTAGTGTATCTGGTAAGCTTGCTTCATCCGCTGCGAAGCCATGGTTTTGTGCAGTGATCATCACCACGTTACGGTCTAGGTCTTTTACTGGATGGTTACCACCATGGTGACCAAACTTCATCTTAACTGTTTGTGCACCTGAAGCTAATGCCAATAATTGATGACCTAAACAAATACCAAAGATTGGTGTGTCTGTTTCTAGGAAAGTTTTAATTGCATCAATAGCATAGGTACATGGCTCAGGGTCGCCAGGTCCATTTGACAAGAAAATACCATCTGGGTTTAGTGCTAACACGTCTGCAGCGGAGGTTTCTGCAGGTACCACTGTTAACTTACAACCTCGATCCACCAGCATACGTAGAATATTCTTCTTCACGCCAAAGTCATATGCAACTACATGGAATTTTTCTTCTTCTGCCGCAAGCGTGCGGTAGCCTTCACCCAAAGTCCAGCTTGAATCCGCCCAAGTATACTGTTCTTTCGTACAGACTACTTTTGCCAAATCCATGCCTTTTAAACCTGGGAATGCTTTTGCCGCTTCTAATGCTTGTTGCTCATCAAGTGAGTCACCCGCAATAATACACCCATTTTGCGCGCCTTTATCACGTAAAATACGCGTTAATTTACGTGTATCAATATCCGCTATCCCTAAGATATTACGTTCTTTTAGGTAATCGCTTAACGATTGCTCGTTACGGAAATTACTAGCGAGTAAAGGCAAATCGCGGATCACTAGGCCTTTCGCCCAGATCTGGTCCGCTTCTTCGTCTTCACTGTTAGTTCCGGTATTACCGATATGTGGGTAAGTCAGCGTTACAATTTGTTCCGCGTACGACGGGTCCGTCAAAATTTCTTGATAACCAGTCATAGACGTATTGAATACTACTTCACCGACTGACAAGCCGTCAGCGCCGATCGCAGTACCGCGAAACACTGTGCCGTCTTCAAGGACTAACAGAGCGGATTTAGTCAAGATAACCTCCTAAATGGTAAAAAACGGGAGCTAGCTATTACGCTTTCATCCCGTTCACAAAGCGCTTGGTAACACGCAGTAATAATTTTTGGCAAATTCGTTGTAGTTTACAGCACTTTGTCAGGTTCGTCTAATAAAACCATTAAAAACATGAGAAATAGCAGTTAAGGCCAAAAAAAACCATTAAGAGGTTAAAAGTACATATTATCTAATGCAAATCAAGCACGTCCTGCATGGTATAAAGTCCATTTGGTTTATCTTTGACCCATGCTGCAGCCCTTACTGCACCTTTCGCAAAGGTCATTCTTGAACTTGCTTTATGGGTAAGTTCAAGCCTTTCGCCCTCTGCAGCGAAGTAAGCCGTATGTTCTCCTACTATGTCCCCCCCTCTCATCACTGAATAACCAATCTCTTGTTGAGATTTTTCGCCACCATCTTGGCTTCTATCAAACTTTGCAACCTCAGCATGATCCCATCCTTTTGCTTTCGCAATTGCCTCGCCAATCATCAGCGCAGTGCCTGATGGTGCGTCTATTTTATGGCGATGATGGGCTTCAAATATTTCGATATCAATATCCTCTGACAAGGTTTTTGCTGCAACCTGAACCAAATTTTCTAATAAATTAATCCCCACCGAATAGTTTCTTGAAAACACAATGGGAATATACTGAGCTGCGTCTTTTAAGGTGCTCATCTCTTCGTCGCTAAGCCCTGTAGTACCAATCACCATAGGTACTCGTTGCTTTATCGCAAGAGCCAAATGCGCTTTCATTCCCTCAGGTAATGTAAAATCAATTGCAACATCTACGTCTGAATTAAGTGATTTCTCACTGGCGAATGCCACTTCAGTGTCTCGACATCCAATGACAGGCCCAACGGGTTGTCCTATCAATACGTTAGATTCTCGCACTAACGCTGTCGACAATTGTGCGTACTGTGCTGATAGGCTTGCTTCACATAGCACTTTACCCATTCTTCCATTCGCACCAAAAACAGCTATTTTAATCATATCAAGCTCCTATTAAGTTACGAGTCGTTATACCGAGATTACAAATAGAAATCATCTGTTATTTTCTTATATCTATTAACCTATTTACTTTGTTCTATGGCGTATTAAATAACCGCTATGCGGTTTTTACCCCCTCGTATTTTCATTTAAACCCCTTACTAAGACTCGAAAGATAATAAAAACAATTACTAATCGCATGCAAAAGCAGCAAACAAACGCTTTTTGGTTAAAAGCACTAGAAGTCACAATACCCAATTAGGGAACATTGATACTCTTCGGTCATTTTAAAATGCGCGATTTATCAAACACAATGTCATGAGCACCAGTAGCAATGTATCGCGCTCTACCATGATCTAGTCACTAACTGAACATAACCAGTACTTTAACGTAAGGGGCTCAGACATGTTTTAAAGAAAAAGGATGGCAGCACACAATATGCATTCTCACAGTACAGCGTTAAACAAGCGCATTTGCCTAAATTGAGAGCAACTTGGTACCGTTGTTTTTAATCATTGTTTATTTGTCCACGCACAACATCGCATCCATACAAGAGCTCACTATATTTATTGATAAAATATTCCACTATTATCAACATATCAACCACTTACAATTCAAAGATCCCGCATGGCAATCAAACCCAGCTTCACAACAGCTTGGCAAGCATATAAATATTTTTAGCTTCTCAAGGTATGAATTTTATAACTGTCCTGAATTATTACTCTGTCGCCCTAACGACTCTCATTTTAAAACTTCCCCGAGCACAACTTCTCCTATGGGCCAGCCCTATTTGGCCGGTAAACGATTATATAAAAGAAGCGATCGTGATATAAACCACACTATTAGTTTTAGGGTCATAGATCCTGAATCCGATTTAGCGCTATTTCATCAGTAGATGAACAATCCGTGTGTAGCACAGTTTTGGGATCAAGCGTGGTCAGAAAAAGCATTAAGTGAATACATACATAATAAACTCGCCTCACCCTTTGAGTTGCCACTTATCGGCTACTTTAATGAAGTGCCATTTGGTTACTTCGAACTCTATTGAAGTGCAAAAGAGAGCATCGCATCGCACTACCCATGGCAAGCCTTCGATAGAGGGCTGCACCAATTAGTCGGCAATGAGCTATTTCGGGGAAGCAAATTCTTTAAAGCCTGGTGTACAGCAATCTCTCACTTTATCTTCCTCGATGATATACGTACCCACAAGATCATATTAGAGCCCAGAAGTGACAACCACCGTTTACTCAATCAAATACATAAATTGGGCTTTAAAACCGAGTTTGAGTTTGAATTTCCACACAAGCGTGCTGCACTTGTATCCATCCAGAGAACTGAGTTTTTTAGAGAAAACTTCTCTTGTTTCTCTTCATGAGTAACGTCAACCTCGTAACGCTTTGAATTTACATCAATGTATTCAATAAAAATAGGCTATACCGCTCTGTGAAATAATAAGCTGTATTAAACGGCTTATTATTGTTACCAAATATAATTGACAAACCATCTAGCCATCTATACATTCACACATCCATTATAACTATTACTTGAATTATGCGCTTGAATGTGAAAACAATGGCGACATAACAATAAAAAATATTTTTGATATGAGGTCTCAATGCACGAGCCAATGAATAAACTAGCCGCAAAGTTGTCTTTGTTACCGTTACTTACCTTTGTCGGCCTATTTTTGGGTGTTGGTTTGTATTTGCAGTCTCAAGGGGTTGATTATGCGTTTTACCAACTCCCGGCCCCCGTCGCTATTTTACCTGCGATTGTCATCGCATTTTTAATCAATAAAACCTCTATAAATGAAAGTGTTGAAACCTTTATAAAAGGTGCTGGGCACAGCAACATCATAACAATGTGTCTCATTTACTTGCTAGCGGGTGCTTTCTCTGCGGTTGCCAGTGCAACAGGTGGGGTTGATGCGGTTGTAAATGCGGGTTTGTCTCTTATTCCACCAGCCTTTTTACTGCCTGGGTTATTTTTGATCTCCGCGGTTGTCTCCACTGCCATGGGCACGTCAATGGGCACCATTGGCGCAATAGGACCAATAGCATTAGCTGTATCAATTAAAACAGGAATTGATCCAGCGTTAATGGCTGGTACGATTGTCTCCGGGGCCATGTTTGGTGATAACTTATCGATTATTTCAGACACCACGATTGCTGCAACTCGTACTCAAGGGTGTGAAATGAAAGATAAATTTAGAGAAAATCTAAAAATTGCACTTCCAGCTGCCGTATTAACAGTATGCCTGTTAGTATTTTTAACACCCGAGGCCCAAGTTGTCGAAACTAAAGAGTTTGACTGGCTATTAGTGCTACCTTACGCATTTATTTTATTCCTAGCCGTAGCGGGAATGAATGTATTTGTCGTGCTATTTAGCGGAATTATTTTTGCGGCAGCAATGGGCTTTACTGGAGACTATGAAATGGCCAGTTTTGTAAAGGATATATACGAAGGCTTTAGTAGCATGCAGGAAATATTTTTACTTTCAATGTTTATCGGTGGACTCTCTGAGTTCATACGTATTAATGGTGGCTTAGACTATTTGGCTAAAAAGATCCAAGGACTCACTGCCATCATAGCAAAATGGCACCGCCAAGTTGCAGACCAACTTGGTATTGCGGCACTCGTACTAACAAGCAATTTATGTATTGCGAATAACACAGTCAGTATCATTGTTGCAGGACCCGTCGCTAAAAAATTAGCTGATGATGGCGAAATACCGGCAAAACGCTCAGCCAGTTTACTGGATATTTTTGCCTGTGTTATGCAAGGCTCATTACCTTACGGCGCTCAAGCACTCTTGCTAGGTGCCACATTTAAAATTAGCCCCTGGGATGTATCAACGTCTTCATACTATTGTTTTATACTCGCCATTACTGCCGTTACCATTATTTGCTTGAAACGCAACAAGCTATAAATTGAATATTAGGCACCATTTTTGGTGCCTTTGCTATACTCTTCGTTGTCGCTCACGTACTTATGGAATGTACTAAACAATGACGAAACTACTCTTATTTGCGCTTGCCTCTATATACCTTTACTCTATGCCGGTTTTCGCCGCAAACTGGAGTAAAACCCAACTTCATCTCAACTATGGGGAATTTACTAACCCTTTTACCCTTAGTGAAGCAAAAACCAGTGTTTTTTCACTTCAGCATGCATCCGCTTATGACTACGGTGAAAACTTTTTCTTTGTCGATTATTTAGATGACGATATACAAGATAACTATCAAGACCGTGACTTCTATATGGAGTGGTACTCGACCGTCAGTTTAAGTGCTGTCAGCGGCTACTCATTTCAAAAAGGTATTCTCAAAGATGTTGGGCTGGTAATGGGGGTTAACATTGCTGGCGACCCAAAAGTGGTTAAATATTTACCCGGTATTAAGCTTAGCTGGGATATTCCTGGGTTTACTTATGTATCAACCACAATAACGGGTTATTTTGATGATAGTGCTGGTGTCGCAAAGCAAGGGGCACCGTCGCAAAGCAATGCATGGATGTTTGATTTGGCATGGGGTTACCCGTTCACTTTAGGGGATCATAAATTTTTATTTACAGGTCACGCTGAATATATTGGTTCTCGCCAAAATGAATTTGGTATTTATGTCAATGACTGGCTACTCGCCCAGCCCATTCTTCAATGGGATTTAGGCCATGCTCTGGGTAACAAAAGTGATACATTGATGCTGGGGATTGAGTGGCAAATATGGCGTAATAAACTTGGCGGAACTGTAAATGAATCGGTTCCACAAATTCACCTTGCGTGGACATTTTAAACTTTGCAAGCGCAAAAGGCACTGTATTAACAGTGCCTTTTTTAGTTTAACCCTCTTTCAATGGGCTAATTAGAACTTTACATTAACCCCTGCATAGAAGTAACGACCTAACGTATCATAGGTATATGGATCCGTATTTGAATCATTATTCCCTGTATAATACGGCGGTTGTTTATCAAATAAGTTGTTGATCCCCGCAGAGATTTTTATACTATCATTTATAAAATAACTTCCTGATATATCATGATACATCACTGAAGGAGTACGTGGTGCATAACAGGGTGATGATTCACTTAAGCAGGCATAACTGTCCATACCAGAAATATAGCGCACCTTATAATTGGCATACCAGTCATCGGCTTTCAAAGCTAAGCTTAAGTTAGATTTAATATCAGCATAGCCTCCTGAGCCTGAAGTGATCAGCCCGGTATAATCAATCGTTTCTCCTGCGTTAGTCACGACTCGCTCATGCAAAAATGACGTGTCTAACCCTGCTGACCAATGATAACCCATGGCCTCAAACTTATAGAGTAAATTTAAATCTAGGCCGCGCGTTGTTTCTTGACCAATGTTTTGTAATTGGTTATTAAATGTTGCCTTGCCATTTGATACTTGCACATTCGCAGATTGACATACCGCTGTATCCTGATTCTTTAACTGCCCCGTACTGTCTATGCAGCTGTCCACAATAAACTGATTATCAACACTGCCGATAGCATTGCTAATTGCGATGTCGTAATAATCAAGTGTCATTGATATACCCTGTAGCCATAGTGGTTCATAAACAAGCCCAGCGGTAATCGTGTTAGCTTCTTCAGGTGTTAACTGATCATTACCACCTACGGTGACCTCTGCTTGGCTATCAAGTAGTGCATGATTAATTTGCTCAAACGATGGTGAGTTCCCCCCATACAGCTCATCAACTGTGGGCGCTCTAAATGCAGTCGAGCGCACCCCACGGAACATCAGTTCATCATTGACTTTCCAAGTAAAACCCAGCTTCCAAGTTGAATCACTGCCAAAACTTGAATAGTCAAATGTCCTTACCGCCGCACTTAAATCTACGCTCTGCGCAAAAGGTAAATCAGCTAATACTGGTACTGCTAACTCTAAAAAAGCTTCACTAACATCATAAGAGCCACTGGTAGGCTCTACTTTAGGATCGTTAGCAAGCCCCTGTGAAGTCAATGAATCTGGTGTATACCACGCTTTTTCAGTACGATTTTCAACCCCAGTCGCGAACCCCATATAGCCTGCAGGTAATTCCCACAATTCACCAGAAAGAGAAGCACTCAAATTAAGCATTTGACTACCGCCAGTATTTTGCTCGGTGTAAATATAATCAGACATATTCTCTGCCGACCAAGCTGTTTGATCGAGCGGATTAAACTTGCCACTCTCTATATCTTCAGTGAGGCTACCCACATTGTGTAAATTAGACAGCTTATCAACTGAGTCATTTCTGCCAAAATTTAACGCGACATCCCAATTATAATCATTTTCCAATATCCCTTCTAAGCCTACTACTGTTCTAAGTGTATCAACTACTTGAGAAAAATCCCGCGTACCTGTATCTGTCATTCGACGACGATAATGAATGGTATCTCCATACTCAGCGCCATGCTCAAGCAAATCGTCGCCCATTGCTTCAGAGTAAGTAAAATCAAACCAAATCGGCTGTGGTGCCATTTGTTGCTCTGACCAACGCTTTGTGTACATTGCCTCTGTAAATAAAGTCGTTTCATTTGATAGCTCATAATTAACAAGCCCTGTTAAATTTAAGCTCTTCATCGGAGTGTACAAATAGCTGTCTTGCGAATAATTATATGGATCTGATTCTGGATTATATTCACTATAAGAGCCATCAGGACGACCTTGTAACTCTTTACCGTTCTCTAAATATACATGGCCATTAGGTGTAATTGAGGATCCCCCACACAGTAACTCTTTACCGTCATCACTTTCCGTAATTGGGCATGCGGAAAAATCACGGTCCGCTTGGCTTGCTTCACCGCGGTCCATATATTGCAAACCAAAGACCATATTTCCTTTATCAAAACTATTGCCAAAAGTAAGAGCAATGCTATTTCTTTGTGCGTCTCCTTCACTACTTAGACCTGTCTGAGCATTTAACTCCGCTCCCTCGAAATCATCTTTCAAAATAATATTAACCACACCTGCAACTGCATCGGTGCCGTAAACAGCAGAAGCACCATCTTTGAGTACTTCTACATATTTAATCATTGATATCGGTATCGTGTTTAAATCAACAGTAGATGCGGCCCCAGTACCAGAGTTAATCATACGCCGGCCATTGACTAGTACTAAGGTTCTTTGGTCCCCCATTCCGCGAAGGTTGATACTGGCGTTGCCGCCTGAGCCATTATTAACTCCAGGGTTGGTCATAGCGCCGCCAGCAGCAGTCATATCCTGTAAAATATCATCAATGGTCACGGCGCCTGAGGCTTTGATATCCTCAGCACCAATAATTGTAACAGGACTTGCTGTCTCCATATCTGAGCGCTTAATTTTAGATCCCGTCACTTCTATTTTCTCAATTGGTTTACCGATATCCTGTGCGCGTACACTATTCGAAATCATGGGAACAGATGCAAGAATAGACAATGCTATAACAGATTTTTTCATACTCACCTTCTACACTTTTTCATGGCCAAATTACAGCCAATAACGTTTGTTTAATTTGTGTGAAAGCTAAACTAGAGCCACCAAGATGAATGAAAAATGACTAACGGTTCAGTATGAGAGCAGTGCATGAAACTGAAGTTAACCGGGGGTTAAAAAACAAGTTAATGATACAACAACTTACACTTATTTCTTTTTAAAACAACAAATTAAACCGAGGTATTACGAGAGGAAAAGAGAAGTAAAACTGCGTTTCAAGCTGTTAAATCATGTAACTATCCATATGCTGTAAATATAAGCACATGGGATAGCTAACGATTAAGCTTACTCACTTACATTATTGCGTCCCCGTTTTTTAGCGCGATATAAAGCTAAATCAGCATGCTTTAATACTTGATCGAAGTGTTGTTTTGAACTTTTTTGTGCGATGCCAATCGAGATTGTCACATTAACCGTTTTGTAGGATTGCGATTTATGCGCTTTTCTAAACTTTTTCCCAACGCGTGAAGCATCCCGGATCACCATATCGTAGCTCGCGACATCCTTTCGTAAACTTTCTAAATATGGCAGACACACCTCTGTATTTTTACGTGGAAATACCGCAGTAAACTCTTCACCACCGTAACGAAATACGCGCCCCCCTCCTTTGATATTTGCAAGCTTTGTCGCGACCAACTTTAAAACTTGGTCGCCAATATCATGACCATAGGTATCATTAAACTTTTTAAAATGATCAATATCAATCATCGCTACCGTGTAACGACGACTCAATGATAATGACAACTGCTTGAGTGCTCTTCGTGTTGGTAACCCTGTTAAGTCATCTCGATAAGCTAGAAAGTAAGACTCAATACATACTACTAAAAGATAAATCAGTGCCACCATGACACATATAACTTCCGCAGATAAAGCAAGGGTGTTTGAACTATACAGCTGCCATATCACGCTGCTTGTAAACAATACTGCAACAGTAAGATCCTTGGATTTGAGACTCAATAACAGCAATAAAAAACCAAATACAGCGCTTGGAAAAATGACAGGGAAATACTCTTTAAGCTCTATTAGTAAGTTGACTTGAGATACGAACGAAACAATTTCAACATTAAATTTCAGCCAATAAAAAGAAACACCAGCACATAAAATGAAGTAAATAATACGTGAGACGGCATGAATTGACAAAAAGGCGCGATCTTTTATTAACGCTAGTACTGTAAACCATAGTGATATACTTAAAATTAACCAAGACTGGTTTTTCCGCCACCAATCTAACCAAAACACTGCTTCATGTTGACTAGCTATAAATAGTAACCAAACGAGACATGCAATCGCTATTCGGCTGCGATTAAATTGCGCAGCGAAAAATGTCATTAATACTAATAAGGGTATTGATAGTGATGAGATAACACCGATCCGAGATTCCCAAAGAGGATAAAAGTAAACAAGAGAAGTATAAAATATGTACGTGCTCACCACAGTTATTATAGTCGACTTAAAGCCTGGAAAATTGAACAATATACCCTCAAAAGTAACAAACGGTCTTTTGCTGTGTATTGTAAGGTCGGGGATAATATAATACTACTTTTTAGTTTCTGTCAGTACTTAGTACTTTAGCTTAACATCCCTCAACTGTATTTATTTTAACCAAAACAAAGATTGATCATGCAATTGTATATAATATACAATGAAAAAACCTACACTGATGTAGGTATACATTCTGAACATAACTATCAACGTACAACAAGGAGCTAAGTCATGAAGATATCTATAAATAAAAAACAATTAAAACAACTCACCCCAACCAATACGCTTTCAGAAGCAGCGACACTTTACGTAGCTGGCGCAGGTCCAAAAACAGCGCGAGCATGTAACAGCAGAGGCTGTAACGATACTGTACATTGCACAGGCCAAGAAGTATGTTGGGATCATACAACGCCAGAAAGAGGTTGTAGATAAATAAAAGTGCGTCGCCCTTTTGTAGAGTGGCGCCTATCTATAAACTCAATCAGACACGTATTGAATCAAGTCAATATCCTAATAATCCAATCGATAAATCAAGCGTATTTTTACGGCAAAAGACAAATCAAAGTCACTTCAACCAAATCACAGACATCGTCAAGGGCTAAGTGCTTTATAATAAGAAACGAAACATCGAGCTATTTAAAGCAAATTCTGAGCGACAACAATCATAATATTTACGATAACCCTATTTCGGTTTCCCCACTTTTATAAAAATAAAACCCTAAAGACTCACATGTAAAATTATCGAAAATAACATCATTTTATTACTCTGTGAAACACGTCCTGTAAAACGTATTTCAAATAGCAGCAATGATGAGTACAACATCATTACACCATAAGAGCGTAGTCTCTCCTAAGGAGTTTCAGGGTTATTGTGACCATAACCTTTCCAACTCTTATGGATCCTGACCTTCGTCAGGAAGACAAAGAAGTGAGGTGCATTCGCTTCTCTAGATCCTGACCTGTGTCAGGAAGACAACGAGGTGAGCGTAATAAAAACCCCACCTCTAAATAG
>NZ_JAGJEK010000031.1:0-64735 GCF_018101015.1 Pseudoalteromonas sp. MMG005
GAATTAAGTTTCACTTGACGCTGACCTGGTTTCATTTTGCTTTTCAGCGTGTTGCTCCGTGTCAGTGGGGTCGCATTATAGGGAGATCCTTTTTTTGATCAAGCATTATTTTTAATAAAAACAAAAAAACAGTGAGTTCGGGCAAATAACAAGCAAAATGGGCCTAACATCATCATTATGTATGAAAAACAGCCTCAAATTTCAGTTTGTTTCTACTTCATTTATTTAATAGATAAATATAAAACAAAAAGCCGGATCACTTTGCAGTTTTCCGGCTTACATTAAAATATATTAAATGACATCATGGACGAGGAATAAAGCCCACAGCATCATATACTGCATTTAATGTTATTTGAGCTCGCGTACTTGCTTTTTCAGCCCCACTTCTCATGATCTCATCAAGACGACTTTGATCTTCACGGATCTCTTTGAATCGAGATTGGATCGGCTCAATCATTGCGACAACAGCATCTGCGGTATCTTTCTTCAAATGGCCATACATCTTGTCTTCATACTCAGGGACTAAATCGACAATAGCGCGCTTAGTTGCTACCGAAAGTAACGTCAGTAAATTAGATACACCTGGCTTCTCTGCTCTATCAAAGTAAATACGTGCTTGCTCATCGGAATCCGTTACTGCTTTTTTAAGCTTTTTCTCTATTTTTTTCGGCTCATCTAACATCATAATAAACGCATTAGGATTATCATCTGATTTAGACATCTTCTTTAATGGATCCTGCAAACTCATCACACGTGCTCCCAGCTCCGGTATATATGGTTCTGGTAATTTAAACACATCACCATATAAGTTATTAAACCGCGTAGCGATATCTCTTGTGAGTTCTAAATGTTGCTTTTGGTCTTCACCGACTGGCACTTGAGCCGCTTGATATAATAATATATCAGCAGCCTGCAATGCAGGATACGAAAATAGTCCAACATTAATATTATTTGCATGTTTTGCCGACTTGTCTTTGAACTGTGTCATGCGATTCAATTCACCCATTTGGGCGTAACAATTCAGTACCCAACCTAACTGGGCATGCTCTGGCACTTGTGATTGCACAAAAAGCGCTGCTTTTTCAGGATCAATACCGCAAGCAACATATAGTGCGATTCCATTTAGTACACGGTCACGAAGTTCTTCTGGTTTTTGACGCACTGTAATGGCATGAAGGTCAGCAAGCATAAAGTAACTTTCATGATTTTCTTGCAAGTTAAGCCACTGGTTAATAGCACCAACATAATTGCCTATCGTCATACCACCTGTTGGCTGCATGCCACTCAACACTACTGGTTTGCTCATGATGTTCCTTTATATCTAAATATTAAATTCGCTTGGTTAAAATAGGGATTATATCTAAGAATCCCTCACAGAGGTACTCTGGATTAAAATCTTCTAAATTGCAGCCTTGGTTATAACCGTATTTTAAGGCGATAACGTCTACTTCTGCATTTTTGGCCGCCAATATATCGCTTTTCGAATCGCCAATCATTATCGCATCGCTCGGTTTAATACCCAACGCTTTGCATGCCATTAAAACCGGTTCAGGATTTGGCTTTTTCGCCGTATCATCACCACAAACAAGCACTTCAAAATGGTGATTAAGTGATAGTTTATCTAAAAGCTGCTCGGTAAAAGCCCTGTCTTTATTGGTCACCACAGCCTTAGGTAAATGCGCCAGCGCAGACAAACCTGTCTCTACATGTGCATACAAAGCGGCGTAATTACCCACAATATCATGATAGTGCACCTTGAACCGGACAATTGCGTTATCTACAAGCGATTGGCTCAACTCAGGGTTAACTAGCATGTCTCCTGTTAAACCACGCTTCACCAACATTGTAATGCCATTACCCACCCATGTTTTAACTTGCGCGTAGCTGACGATCGGATAGGCTACCTCAGTCAATGTCAGGTTTAAAGCCATATACATATCTTCGACGCTATCAACTAACGTTCCATCTAGATCGAACAACACACCTTGATAACTCATGATCCAACCTTTGCAAGTTCATCACGCATTTGCTCTATAACCGTTTTATAATCTGGTTGGCTAAATATGGCTGACCCCGCCACAAACATATCTGCACCTGCAGCGGCTACTTCTGCGATATTGTCTACTTTGATACCACCATCAACTTCTAGACGAATGTCTCTCCCTGAGTTTCTGATAAGTGTCTTAACTCTTTTTAACTTACTTATCGTTTCTGGGATAAAGCTTTGACCACCAAAACCTGGGTTTACTGACATTAATAAAATGACATCAAGCTTATGTATAACATGGTCAAGATAATGTAACGGCGTCGCAGGATTGAACACTAACCCTGCTTGGCAGCCATGTTCTTTAATCAAGCTAATTGTGCGATCAATATGCTCACTTGCTTCTGGATGAAATGTAATAATACTCGCACCAGCATTCGCAAAGTCGGGAATTAGTCTATCAACAGGCTTAACCATTAAATGCACATCGATTGGTGCGGTAATACCATAATTCCGAAGCGCTTTGCAGACCATTGGTCCTATTGTTAAGTTAGGCACATAATGGTTATCCATGACATCAAAATGTACAACATCCGCACCAGATTTAAGAACGCGCTCTACATCTTCGCCTAACCTTGCAAAGTCTGCTGATAGAATAGACGGAGCAATAAGGTATTTTGCTTTTTCAGACACTATAATACTTCCTGATATATCGAGTTATCAGGCTCACTTTACCGCAATTTTTACTCCGACCCCAGTGAAAATGAGCGTAATCGACCTCATTGAATTTGATATCGACTAAGCTATAATAATTGTGTTTGTTTTATGAGCATCTATTGTGTATTATCTAATGATAACTTGTAAGTGAGGGTAGTTATTATGTTGAGTCGGCTAAAAACACGGATGCTTGGGCTTTCAGCGATTGCGATTGTTTCTTTAGGTGCAATTTCATATGATAATGCTCAATTAGTACTTGCAGAACACAATAATTGTGGCTGTAATACAACACTTCAGACCACAAATCAAAATACTTTAATCTGTAAACGTGAAGCCCACACAAGCTGGTACGCATGGTTAACAGGTGAGAGTAGCAGTGCCCAGTTCCATTACTTGGATTTACTCGAATTACTTTTAGGCTCTAAACAATCGAGTGATAACAGCAATAGGTTAACGTCACACCTGTAAAAAAGGACTGCTACGACATGAAGTTACTCAGCATTTTCCAAAGTGTATTAGCGGCTCTATTTGGCGTACAAAGTCACGGCAAATATGAGTTTGATTTCAATTCTGGCTCTTTTTTACCTTATGCTGCCGTTGGTATAGCACTTGTTACGGGGTTCGTTGTCGCACTTGTTATCTTGGTTAATTACATTCTCAACTAATTTCTTTAAAAGGAAGAATGGTTAACTTTTACAATAAAGCGCCATTAATTCATTCACCTTATTTCGGCTCCCTCCTTTTGGACTGATCGTTCTTTTTACTTGAATAACATCTAACGATGCTTGACTGTAGATTTTACGTGTCCAAGCCGTATCGTGATTGGATATCAAAACAGGTGTCGACTGCTCAAATGCTGAAACTTCCGCTAAATTGGCTAAAATAGCTTGATCATTCAAATCAAAACCACCTTTCGCATAAGAGGTAAATGAAGCCGTCTTACTTAACGGGACGTATGGTGGATCACAATATACGACGGCATTATTCGGCAAACTCTTAAATACCTGAGCGTAACCTTTACACGTAAAAGTCGCTTTTTGTGCCTTTTGTGCAAATGTGTATAGTTCTTTCTCTGGGAAATATGGTTTCTTATACTTGCCAAACGGTACGTTAAAAATGCCTTTTAAATTATATCTGCATAAACCATTGTAGCCATGTCTATTCATATATAAAAAAAGAATTGCGCGCTCATAAATATCAACGCTTGCGTTAAACTGCTTTCGGTAGTCATAATAAGCATCAGCATGATTATTGAGATCAACAAAGAGTTTACGAGCATCGCTTACAAACTCATCAGGTTGGAGCTTCAATTCATTATACAAATTGATCAAATCGGCATTAATATCGTTTAAGACATAGCGCTTAAAGTCCGTATTCAAAAACACTGAACCAGCACCAACAAAAGGCTCAACTAGAGTATCGGCACTTTGACTTGCTAACGATAAACGTTGCGCTATGCCATCTACCAGACTATATTTTCCGCCTGCCCATTTTAAAAAGGCTCGGGTCTTTTGTTGCATACTGACTCTATTTATTTTGAAGTTGCGCGATTTTACACTAAAATCTACCAATTACCGAATGAACAAAGCAATTTCCTGCTTGATTTTAGTCTGCTTTTTAAAGAATGGTTGTCCCGTGAGCAAATCTTTTGGCAATTTCGCTTTTCCTATTTTTGCCGCATCGATTGTAGAGTAACCACTTTGGATAACTATCCACCATACAACCTCGGCTCGGTTTGTGCCGTAAATTTTTAAATCACTAACGCGTTGCTCATGAGCAGAAACAAAAGCTTCTGCAATTGTTTTATCTTTTACCGCTAATAATTGAATAACCCAGTTAGAATCAGGCTCAGATAACAGATTCAAGTGATCATCAACAACGCTAACACTTTCCACATCCGCAACCACCTCATTTAATTCTAAAAACTCGGCACTTTCTTCTTTTCTAAGTTCAGACGTAACGGTTACCGAAAGTTGCTTCGGTTTATTGTTCGTCACAATCTTATCCACTTCGGTTTTTTGAGGAGTGTGGGTAAGCGCAGAAAAAATTGCACTCGTCTCTGTCTTATTTTGTACTTCTAGTGGATCACCAATTGACACAACAGCTGTTCCATTCAAAACATCATCTGAGACTTCAGTCTTACTGCCATCACCTATGATTAACTCATTACTATGCAATGGTGTTTTTAAAATCCGAGTGCTTGGCAGTACGGTGTTAACAACTGCTTTTTCCTCACTCATCTCGGGTATCAAGCTCGTAATTTCTTTTTGATACACAAAAGCAACCATCAAAAGTGCCAATAAAACAGTCAGCAATGTCAAATGCCACTGCATCTTTATAAATTTACTGGATGCTGGTTTTTCTAACTGTTGCGTTTCAGGCTGCCAATCTAACAAGATTGCAGGGTTACCATGAGATGCACTCAAAAAGGTTTGAAAAATTGGATCTTCATCAACAGGCAACTGCTTAAAAAACATTTTCATTAGCGTCTTGGACTCAGACAATGAGAGTGGCTCTAAATGTAAATCCAATGCTTGCGGGACCATCATCGGTGATTGTGCAGTGACAAGAATATATATTTTTTCAATGCCCTGTTTTGCTATGTTTTGTAGCTCCGCGATCATTTCATCAGATAAATGTCGCGCGCCATCCAAAACCCATAAGCAAGGGCCTGATGGAGAATGATTGTGTAAATTTACGAAATTCTCACTTAAGGTGAGAGTTTGATCAATTAATGGGGAGCGAAAACTGTGCTGTAATAATTGAACTGTTAGATCTATATCTTTTGAGTTTGCTGATAATTTAATAAATGCTTTATTAAATTCAGCATATTTATCTGTAATGAATGACTCTGCTAAATAGCTTTTTCCTAATCCAGAAGCCCCTATTAAGCAAATCAAATTCTGCCCATATTCAAACTGTAATTCAATTCGATTAACTAAAGCAGCTCTACTGGGCAATATTTGAGATTGCATTAGCGCCCTATTAGCGTACTCACAGCGTCATCAGAAACATCGTCTACCAATGCGCAATTACCCAACTTCGTTGGTACGATAAAGCGAATGCGGCCTTGCTTATTCTTTTTATCTTTACGCATATGAAATAAGAATTCAGCACTAGTCATATTATCAGGAATATCAATAGGTAAGTCATACAAAGATAACAAACCTTCAATTCTTTCAACTTCTTTAGCAGTTAATGCACCACGTTGATATGCTAACTTAATAGCCAACATCATACCTGAAGATACCGCTTCACCATGCAGCCATTTTCCATAGCCCATCTGTGCTTCAATAGCATGACCAAAAGTGTGACCTAGATTTAGCAATGCACGCAAGCCAGCCTCCTTCTCATCATGTGCAACTATTTCAGCTTTAATTTGGCAGCAACGATGGATAACTTGCATCAGTGAGTCGACGTTTAACGCTTTTAACTTTGCATGGTTATCTTCAAGGAAGGCTAGAAAGTCAACATCATAAATTAAGCCATACTTAACCACTTCAGCCATACCTGCCGAAAACTCTCGAGGTGGTAATGTCAGAAGTGTATCAGTATCAATAAAAACGGCAATTGGTTGATAAAAAGCCCCTATCATGTTTTTACCAAGAGGATGATTTACAGCGGTTTTGCCACCGACAGATGAGTCGACTTGTGATAATAAGGTTGTTGGTATTTGTATAAAAGGAATACCACGCTGATAACATGCTGCAACGAACCCTGTCAGATCTCCTATTACTCCCCCGCCTAAAGCAATTAAACAAGTGTCTCGCCCACAATTGTTTTCCAACAAAAAGGCTGATACCTGTTCAAAATACTCTAATGTTTTATATTGCTCTCCATCCGGTAGAACAATATGTAAGGGGGCGTGCTCATCTAAACTACGTAATAAACCATTCAAATACAATGGTGCTATAGTTTGGTTAGTCACGATAACAGGTCGGCATGTACCAACATAGTGTTTTAATTTCTGCCCATCAGACAATAGATTCTGACCAATATAAATTGGATAACTACGCTCGTTCAAATCCACTTTTAATTCAAGCATGCATCCCTCTCATATTGGTCATTTCACTAGAAGTCTAGTTTATCTATTATTTGATTCGCAACTACTTTTGCGCTTTGCTCATCTGTTCGAACAATGTGATCTGCCACTTCTTTATAAAGTGGTTCGCGCTCTTCAGCCAAACGCTCAAGAACATCTCTTGGCGCTTCTTCTGTTTGCAATAGTGGACGGCGCTTGTCACGCTGTGTACGAGCAACTTGTTTTTCAATTGGTGTTTCTAGGTAAACAACAATACCGCGCGCAGATAACTTGTTACGCACTTCTTTGCTGACTACCGAACCTCCACCAGTTGCTAAAACAATCCCTTGTAGCTCGGTTAGATCTGAAATCACGCCTTCTTCGCGTGTTCTAAATCCATCCTCACCTTCAAGATCAAACACCCACGCAATATCTGCGCCAGTACGGCGTTCAATTTCTTGATCCGAGTCTACAAATTCAAGGTGTAATTGATCAGCAAGGTGCCGACCAATCGTGCTCTTACCAGCCCCCATCGGGCCCACTAGAAATATATTACGTTTCTCAGCCATATCTTTTTAGTACTAACGAACTCTAAAATTTGAAATAAAACCCCGCCTAACGACCTGGCCCCAAAATTAAGGGGGGGATTATCTCAGTAATTCGTGAACGATTTCAAGTCAAATAGTATAAAAAGCATCTACTGAACCTAAAATCAACCTATTATTAGTCAATTACTGACCATCTAACATTATTTTTGGGGTTACAAATATCAATAATTCTTTCTTTTCATTAATCTCACGGGTATTTCTAAACAACATCCCTAAATACGGAAGGTCACCTAACAACGGAATCTTGCTTACTGCGCTGGTAATTTCCTGTTGATAAATACCGCCTAACACCACAGTCTGACCATTTTCTACCAAAACTTGGGTCTGAATCTGCTGTGTATTGATTGCAACAGCGGGTCCACTTGGCGTTTGTACATTATCACCGCGTGTGTCCTGCGTAATCACCAAGTCTAGTATAATTTTGTTATCTGGTGTGATTTGTGGTGTAACTTCTAAACTTAACACTGCCTTTTTAAAACTGACAGAAGCCGCACCACTAGAAGAAGCCTCAACATAAGGAATTTCTGTACCTTGTTCTATGCGCGCTTTCTTCTGGTTTGCTGTTGTAATACTCGGAGTTGCAATTATCTCTCCCTTATTTTCTTGCTCTAATGCAGACAATTCCAAGTCTATTAACGTTCCATCTGCCAATTTTGCAATATGAACACCAATTCTACCTGCCGAAGTACCCGCTACTGGTAAGTTTACATTTAATCGATCTGTAAATGCAGGGATAGTACCATTGGATAACTCATTTGCGCCTTGTAACGAGCCTGAAATCGCATCAGAGCCTTGTTGGTCACTAAACCCCCATCGAATTCCTATATCCTCTTGTACGTTGTCCTTAACCGTTACCATACGAGATTCTATACGTACCTGCTTTACTGGTACGTCTAATGTCTCAACCATGCGTCGAATACTTTCAATACTTCTTGCGCTATCTTTAATCAACAACGTATTTGTACGATTATCGACAGATACACTCCCTCGTTCACTAATGATACTGTTGATATCCGTTTTTAACAAATCCGCAAATTCTTCTGCCTTCGCATAATTTAATTGGATATACTCGCTGTACAAAGGCTCTAACTCTTCGACTTGTTTACGTGCTTGTAATTCTTTCGCTTCTCGTGCAGCTAACTCTTCTGAAGGCGCAACCATTAAAATTGACCCCTCCATCCGCTTGTCTAGTCCTTTTACTCGCAAAACCACATCAAGTGCCTGATCCCAAGGTACCCCATCTAAACGCAGAGTAATATTGCCGCTGACCGAATCACTCGTTACTAGATTGAAGTTATTTGTGTCTGCAATAATCTGTAGCACTGAACGAACAGGGATATCCTGAAAATTAAGTGTAATTGGCTGCCCTTGATAATTTTTCTTTTCTCCAAACACCTGCTGTTCATTATCTTTTTCTACCGTTAAAGTAAAAATACTATCTAATTGCTGGTAGGTATATTTAAATGCTGTGTTTGGCTCAATCACTAAACGCGTTTTATTTTCTTCTTTAAATGTTTCAACCTTACTAACAACAGTACCAAAATCTAATACATCCAGTTCATATAAATGCTCATCAAGGATCGCTGTATGGTGGAAATCAGCTATGATCTTCCCGCCTCGTTCTTGCACATCAATTGCAGCATGCCCACTTTCTAAAAAAGCAAACACTTTAGCTTCACCTCTTTCTCCGCGACGAAAGTCAATCGACTGGATTGTATTAATGTGTGTTGCAACAGTGTCACTTGCAGGGTCTAACGTCTCGAGTGCAATCGGGTTTTCTGAAACCTGTAAATAAACTAAATTGTTTTTTACTCGGGTCTTATAAAGCTTTAACTTGTCCATAACAACCGTCACGGAGAAGCCCTGTTTACCCATATTGCTTTCAATGCGTTTTATGCCCGCTTTATTTACCTCAAGTAATTTTAAACTTTCTTCAAATTCTGCATCAGGAAAAAACAACTCTAATCTAGCCGGTGAATTTAATACTTTAACTACTGGCTCTATATCTAATTGCTCATCAAAAACAAATTGTAATTCCGTTTCATCATTTGGCACTGGATTATAGCGAACGTCATAAAGCATAGGGACAGCTTGAACCAACCCAGAAAAAGTAAACAGGACCACAGAAAACGTTGCGTTTAACCAAAAATTCAAACCCTTGCGAGCCATAATAGTGCTACCTTTATTGTTATTCACTTGTACCGGTTTCTTCTGATTCATGTATTTCTACTTTTGTTAACCGTTCTTTCCAACAACCAGTACCGTCGGGTATTAATTCTAATAACTCGATATGATCAGGATTCACACTAACCACTTCACCATGATACAACCCCATATATTGGCCTTGCTTAATCCTATATAGTCCTTGATCTGATGCTTTAATTAAGGCCCATGTGGCATTAGTTGTGGCAATTGTGCCTTTCATTTCTAAGTTATCCAATGGATATTTTTCCAATGGATCTCTGGCTCGATTCGGATCTGGATGCAGGCAATTTCGTATCTGCACCATTTTACTTTCTATTACTTCTGGCTCTGGTGCCACAAAAGGGCTGCGCAAATTTTCCGCATCATAAGCAAAATGTATAAACTCTCGCATTTCTGGAATAGGCTCAACTTTGGGCGTTGCACTCGCCTGTATTTGATCAATATATTCTTTTTGTTCAGCAGTATCATCATTACATGCACATAATAGTAGCGTACTAAAAAATAAGCATGGTAAACGATACATCACTTACGCTCCCCCTGTTCATAACGATACGTTTTGGCTATCACACTAAATACCAAATCATTATTACCCGCATTTTCGATCTGAAAATCGTGCAAACTCACTATTCTAGGTAACTGAGCCACCTTCCCAACAAACTTACCAAATTCATGGTAAGTTCCTACTATTTCAAGTTTAATCGGTAATTCAGTGTAGAACTCTTTCTTGACTTCAGGCAGCCACCCTATTTTCAAAAATGTTAAGCCGCTTGAAGTACCCACATATGTTAAATCATCTAATAACCCTGGTGTTTCATTCGACGTTGGTAGCCGGCGTAATAGTTGGGAAAATTGTGCTTCCATATCTAACATTTGCTGACGATATAAATCTAAGTTATTTGCGCGAGCATATTTTATGCGATAACTCGTTCTAAACTCTTCTTCCGCATTAACCGCGCTTTCATACCGGCTAATTGAGGTAGACACAAGTAAACTATATCCGACCACAAAAGTAATTACGACGACTATGACACAGCATAAAACTTTAACGACAAAAGGCCATTCACCGATATTGTCTAGCTCAATTTCATTCCAATCAATATCTTGTAGAGATTTCAAGTCAAAATTCACAGTTTATATTGCCACCCTAAAGTTACTTTCCACGCTGAGAATCTTCAATTTGTTGAAATGACTTTACATAAAAATGCATGCTAAAATCACTCAATAAACGCGACCGTTGCTCACCAGCGACAATACCTTGAATGATAGGTCGTTCCAATAAATATGATGCTTCAACTTGTCTCAGCATTTGTGATAGTCGATTATTTGACTCACTTCTACCCACAACTTTCAATAAGTTACCTTTTCGCTCTAAGCTTGTAAGGTACACACCTGCAGGTACTACTCGCGTAATTTCATCTATTATTTGAGTACCCAAATTTCGATTACTTTGTAATTCTTCAATCAAACGAATGCGTCTTTGCAAATTGTTTTTCTGCTTATTTAAATCATTGATCGCAATAATTCGCGTATCTAACTTAGAGATCTCCGCTTTTAAATAATTATTTTTAATATTTTGCCCTGTGGTTAGACTATCGTAAAACGCACCGATGAAATACATCACTAAACAAACCACACCGATAATTAAGCCTATTATTGTCAAAAACTTCTGCTGTGATGCTTGTCGTTCTTGTTCTCTCCACGGAAGTAGATTTATATGTGGCATGATGTAAAACTCCTAAGTGCCAAACCCGTCGCTATAGCAAACTGCGCTCGGTGCCGTTGCAATACATTACGGTCTACCTTTGGCGATACTTCCATATCCGCAAATGGATCAGCCACTATGGTATGAATACCTAGTTCATCCACTAACAATCTATCCAACCCCTCAACCAGCGAAGTTCCTCCTGTTAGTACTACATAATCTACGTGATCTTTACCGCTAGTCGTCATGAACATTTGTACAGCTCTTCTTACTTGCTGCAATAACGCTGTCTGAAAAGGGGCAAGTACTTCAAAAGTATAGTTAGGGGGTAAATCTCCGGTCGTTTTAGCAATTTCAGCTTCATCAAAACTTTTATTGTAATAGGCAACAATACTATTTGTGTACTGCTCTCCACCAAACACTTGATCTCTTGTATAAATCGCTTTTCCAGATTGAATCACACTCACTAACGTAATCACAGCGCCAATATCAATCACCGCAACCACTTTATCAAATGCATCGGAAGGCAATTGCCCATACAAAACATCTAAAGAACGTCCAAGCGCATAACTTTCTACATCGACAACTTTTGTTTTATAACCGGCATCATCTAACGCGTTAACACGTGCTTGCACACTTTCAGTACGCGCTGCTGACAACAGTACATTTACTCTAGACGGATCGGCTTCATTAACAGAGATCTTTTCAAAATCTAGGCTAACCTCATCCAACGGATAAGGTATCAAACTATCGGCTTCTATCGCAATTTGCGACTCTAATTCAGCATCAGTTAATGAAACATCCATGAAAATTACTTTAGTAATGACGCTTTGACCTGATACTGCGACTGCTGCATACGGTGTATGTTTGGGTAAACGCTTTTTAAGTTTACTAATAACACGGCCTATCGCTTCAATATCTTGGATCGCACGTTCAGACATTGCACCTTTTGGGACAGGCTCTATTGCAACCGCTTCAACCCTAAAACCAGTATTAGATTGTGATAACAGTACCGCTTTGGCGCAATGTGAGCCAATATCGATACCGAACATCATCGGCGCTTGTTTTTTGAATAATTTGCTAAGCATGCCTGTCGCCTAATATCCTTTGTTTTATGTATGAACGAGTTATAATTATACGTACAATAGTTATTAATCATTTTTTATTCAGATATACTAGCAGTGTCTACCTATAATTGGGAGCCTAACTAGGGAATATTCCGTGACAATATTGAAGAGAGCTATACAGTTTTTCATCGCGTGTACCATTTTAGGTCTATTAACATTAATCAGTCTTTATTACTATGTCAAATCAGATATCCCCAGTGTCGCAGTGCTTAAAGAGGTACAATTACAAACACCGATGCAAGTATTTACCAAAGACGGTAAGTTAATAAATCAATTCGGTGAAAAAAGGCGTATTCCTGTGCGCATCGAGGATATTCCCCAACCGCTTATTGATGCCATACTCGCAACTGAGGATAATCGCTTTTACGAGCACTTCGGCATCGATCCCATAGGGATTGTGCGCTCATTTCTTGTTTTAGTAAGTACTGGTGAAAAGAAGCAAGGCGCGAGTACGATTACCATGCAGCTAGCAAGAAATTTCTTCTTAACAAGGGAGAAAGCGTACATTCGTAAAGTTAAAGAAATTTTCATCGCGTTGCATATTGAACAATTACTAAGTAAAGATGAGATATTGGCTTTATACCTTAATAAAATAGAACTCGGTCATAGAGCCTTTGGTATTGGTGCTGCAGCACAAGTATATTATGGTAAAGAGTTGGGTGAACTCACGCTTGCTCAAATGGCTATGATAGCAGGGCTTCCAAAAGCACCTTCAGCCCTCAACCCTATTAGCAACCCAACTCGTGCAAAACAGCGTAGAAATGTCGTGCTTGGTCGTATGTTTAAAGAGCACTACATTGATCAAGCTACTTATCATAAAGCGAAAGAAGCACCAATTACTGCGCGCCGTCATGGCGCTGAAATAGAACTATATGCGCCTTATATTTCTGAAATGGTACGCGCATATATGGTAGAACGCTACGGTACAGATAAAGCCTATAATAGTGGATTTAGAGTCTTTACCAGTGTCGAGTCTGATATTCAAGCTGCAGCCCAACGTGCTCTCGTTAACAACCTGCATAAATATGATATGCGCCATGGTTACCGAGGACCAGAAAAAACGCTATGGCAGCCAACAATTGATATTCCCTGGAACGAACAAGCCATAATATCTTACTTAAAAACAGTAAAGGAGATTGCGCCACTGAAGGCGGCTGTTGTGACCCATATTTCTGAAAAATCAGCAACAGTTTTGAGCAAAGCTGGCGCTTATCATACGATTGAATGGAGTGGACTAAATTGGGCTCGTAGTTTCATTTCTCAGACGCGACAAGGATTACCACCTAAGACCGTTGACGACATTTTATCTCCGGGTATGCAAATATGGATAAGAAACCATAATCAGCAATGGCAACTCAGTCAGTACCCTACACCTTCCAGCGCACTCGTATCACTCGATCCACAAGATGGGCGTATCAAAGCATTGGTCGGTGGCTATAGCTTTGCACAAAGTCAGTACAATCGTGCAACACAAGCAAAAAGACAGGTCGGTTCAAACATCAAGCCTTTTATTTATTCGGCAGCCCTTGAAAGTGACTACTCTCTTGCTACGATTATTAATGATGCCCCTATAAATCACTGGGATAAAACCCAAGGATACTCATGGAGACCTAGGAACAGCCCAGATGTTTACAGTGGTCCAATTCGTATTCGCCGTGCATTAGCACAATCCAAAAATGTTGTGTCAGTTCGCCTTTTGCGTGGCGTAGGGTTACAAGAAAGTGCCGACCATTTATTAAAATTTGGATTCCAAGATGAAGATATTAATCGGAGCGAGTCCTTGGCGCTGGGTAGCGCAGCCATGACTCCGCTTGAAATGGCCAGAGGTATGAGCACTTTTGCCAACAGAGGTCATTTAATTGATCCTTATTTCATTAGTGAAATTCAAGATGCCTACGGAAATACACTTGGCACTGCCCAGCCCTTAATCGCATGTGATGAAGAACAACAAGATATGCAGACACACCTTTGTGCACCGCAAGTTATTACTGAACAAAATGCTTTTCTAGTCTCTAGTGCCATGCATAGTGCTATTTGGGGTGGAGGTAGCTGGCGACATAAAACAGGATGGACAGGTACCGGTTGGCGCGCTCAAAATCTAAAACGCCGTGATTTATCTGGTAAAACAGGCACAACCAACGAAGCAATCGACACATGGTTTAGTGGATTTAACCAAAATGTGCTTACCACTGTATGGGTGGGATTCGATGATGCTAGCAAACCATTAGGTCGAGCGGCCTACAATAATAGTTTAGGTAAAAACCAACTTGTAGGCGCTGAGTCCGGCGCTATTTCAGCGCAGCCTGCTTGGATTGAATTCATGCGCTCTGCACTGGTGGATGAACCCCTCGCACCGATAGACCCTCCGCCTGGGTTAATTTCGGTACGTATAGATTTAAAAACCGGCTTGCTCAGCCACAAAAATGATTTCACCAGTCGTTTTGAATATTTTGAATCAGGCACTGCCCCCACAAAATATGTATTAGATACTGGATCTAGTACGCCATTTGATGAGCCTCTACCTGTACAAGATGAGTTATTTTAGTTCACTCATTGAAAAATAGAGCTGCATAAACATAAAAAGCCAATCAAAATAAGATTGGCTTTTTACATACAACATCAATCATTTACTACGCTTCAAGATCTGCCATATAATTTTCTGGCAAAGCTATTTGGGCAACGCCTGAGTCAATCGCAGCATGAGCAACTGCTTTCGCTATACGTGGCAATAAACGCGGATCCATCGGTTTAGGAATAATATACTGTGCTCCAAACTCTAAGCTTTCTACATCAGCCGCTTTTAATACTTGTTCAGGAACAGCTTCTTTGGCAATACTTCGGATAGCTTCAACGGCTGCTATCTTCATCTCGTCATTAATCGCTGTTGCACGCACATCCAATGCTCCACGGAAAATAAACGGGAAACATAGCACGTTATTCACTTGATTTGGATAATCTGAACGACCGGTTGCCATAATCAAATCTTTGCGAGCACTATGTGCCAATTCAGGATTAATTTCTGGATCAGGATTTGAGCAGGCAAATACAACAGGCTTTTCATTCATCAACTTCAAATCATCAGCTGAGAGTAAATCTGGTCCAGATACGCCAACAAACACATCAGCATCAGCGATTACATCTTGTAACGTACGCTTATCTGTGTTGTTTGCAAATAATTGCTTGTATTCATTTAAATCATCACGACGCGTATGAATAACACCTTTACGGTCTAACATATATATATGTTCACGTTGAGCACCGCACTTAATTAACAGCTCCATACAGGCAATAGCCGCAGCTCCTGCACCAAGACACACAATAATAGCATCTTGAATGTTTTTTCCTTGGATCTCTAATGCATTAAGCATACCGGCTGCAGTTACAATTGCTGTACCGTGTTGGTCATCGTGAAACACTGGAATATCACAACGTTCTATCAGTGCTTTCTCAATTTCAAAGCACTCAGGCGCTTTAATATCTTCGAGATTAATACCACCAAAAGTATCTGCTATGTTTGCAACCGTATTAATAAAGTCTTCAGTTGTTCGATGCTTTACTTCAATATCTATGGAGTCAAGCCCCGCAAAACGCTTAAAAAGTAAAGATTTACCTTCCATTACAGGTTTAGAGGCAAGCGGCCCCAAATTTCCTAGTCCTAAAATAGCCGTACCGTTACTGATCACGGCCACCATATTGCCTTTACCAGTATATTTATACGCGTTTGCTGGATCTGCCGCGATTTCGCGCACGGGTTCGGCCACACCGGGGCTATACGCCAATGCGAGGTCTTTTACGGTTTCCGCTGGTTTGGTCAGTTCAACACTGATTTTACCTGGAACGGGATGAGCATGATAATGTAAAGCTTGTTCACGAAAGTCTGACATGACGCGATATATTCCTGCAAGAAGTTAAAAGTGAGAGTGAAGTTCCGCAATTAAGTAAACAATACCTTGTTTGCAAATATATTCAAGCAATATCAGGTCTATCCTGTGATGACACTTTACAAGCATTTTCTCTGACTTTTACTGGTATTTAACTTACTTTATCTACATTTATTCGTTCTTACTCGCTTAAAAATAAGTAAACTATCACTCATATCGAATGAAAAACAACCCAAAAAAGAGACGAATAACAAAATAAGCTAATAAAATCCAAAAAATAGCATTTTTACATCTTTTAGAAGATCTTAATGAATTTTAACAACAAAATAACCATTAAAAACGTCGCTACTCTTCGAATTATTATGCAAAAAAAACACCAAGGTACGCAAAATACTTTACGGCACTATTTAGGAATATAGAAGCAACTGATAAAAAATGAAATGTCGTGAATTCAATAGTGAATATAGACAATAAAAATTCGAGCTTAAACTTTATCGAAAAGAGATATAAATAAAAGATATAAAAAAAGCACCCGTAGGTGCTTTTTTTTCAAACGTCTTTGCTTACTTACTGCTAAGTGAACCGAAACGCTTGTTAAAGCGGTCAACACGACCACCTGTGTCTAAGATTTTTTGCTTACCAGTATAGAACGGGTGACACTCAGAACAAACGTCTAAGTGAATGTCTTTACATAGAGTTGAACGAGTTGCGAACTTGTTACCACATGAACAAGATGCATTGATCGTTTCATACTTAGGGTGAATACCTTCTTTCATAGCAACCTCTGGTTAGGCCGTATCGCTCTCCAAACCCGAAGTTTGGCACCATACGTAGTTATACAAATAATTGGACGCGTATTTTAAGTAACTAAAGCACGATCCACAAGCAATAAATACACTATTTTACTAAATTTTGTACACTCACCTGCTTTTCCCCAGTTTAAACTGGGTTTTTAGGTCCCTCTCTAGTAAATTAGCATCACCCATTTAGATACGAGCTTGCAATGTCCTTTGTCGAAGTTGTCATTAAAGTCCCGCTCCCACGTACCTTTGATTACTTACTAATCGAAGCCCAAACTGTAACTGTCGGCTGCCGTGTAGAAGTTTCCTTTGCTAATCGAACTTTAGTAGCGTTGGTTGTGGCACTCAAAAACCATTCCAACGTCCCAGCCAATAAAATTAAACCGATTACGCGTATTATCGATTGCTACCCCATCTTATCAGCTCAGCATATCGAGCTTTTGCGTTTCACCGCACAGTACTACTGTCACCCTTTAGGTGAGACATTGTTTACCGCTTTACCAGCCTCATTACGCAGTGGTGAACACCCTGACAAAACCACCGTAGCCACTGTAACATTAACGGCTAAAGGTGCTGAGTTACCCAAGCTCCGTTCAAAAAAACAACAAGCACTACTCTCTCAACTAGCGGGTTCTGGTGCATCAAGTGTCACAGAGCTCAAAGCCTTGGGATTTACAAAACAACAAATTGACGCTTTACAAGAGAAAGCACTCGTCGAAAAATCTTTAGAACATGATACGAAATGGACGCAAGCGTCTAGAACAATAAACTCAAAACCCCGACTGAATGAAGAACAAGCAGCCGCCTTTAGTGTTATTAACCAGCAACAAGGTTATCGTACATTTTTACTCGAAGGCATTACCGGCAGTGGTAAGACTGAAGTGTACCTACAATGTTTAGAGAAAATAGTTAACTCAGGCCGTCAAGCACTTGTGTTAGTACCTGAGATTGGCCTAACACCGCAAACAGTGAATCGATTTCGACGACGCTTTCCTGATACACCCATTGATTTATGGCATTCAAACTTAACAGATAATGAGCGCTTACACGTATGGCGTAGAACGGAGCAAGGCAGTTGTGCACTCGTTATCGGCACTCGTTCAAGTATTTTCTTACCCTTTAAAAATTTGGGTATGATGGTCGTCGATGAAGAACATGATAGTTCTTTTAAACAACAAGATGGTTTGCGCTATCACGCAAGGGACTTAGCGGTATATCGCAGTGCCCACGCAAATATTCCCCTAATTCTCGGCACCGCAACTCCGGCACTTGAGACCTTGCATAAAGCAATTAATAGTAAATTTCAACTGCTCACATTATCAAAAAGAGCAGAAACAAAAGTAGCAAACCAATTTTTACTAATTGATATGAAAGGCCAAATTGAACAAGGAGGGTTTGCACCATCCACGCTTCAGCACATTGAACGCACGTTAGCGTGTGCGAAACAAGTGATGGTCTTTCTAAATCGCAGAGGTTATGCCCCCACCTTGCTATGCCACGAGTGTGGCTGGTTAAGTCAATGCACTCATTGCAGTGCTAACACAACATTTCACAAAGCGATGGCAAGATTAGTATGCCACCACTGCTCACAGCAAAGCTATGTTCCTGCACAATGCCCAGATTGTGGTAGCACCCAAATTATGCCTGTAGGCTTAGGTACTGAGCAACTTGAAGATTTTTTAAAGGGTCACTTCCCTGATACGCCGATAAGTAGAATAGACAGAGATTCAACTAGAAGAAAAGGCGCTTTAGAAACTGCCTTAGCTGATATTAATGCCGGTGGAAGTCGCATTTTGGTAGGTACACAAATGCTCGCAAAAGGTCATCATTTTGCCGATGTTAATCTAGTTGTCATGTTGGATGTCGATGGAGGGTTATACTCAAGTGACTTTCGCGCCACAGAGCATATGGCACAATTAATTACACAAGTGGCGGGCCGGGCTGGCAGAAGCGGAGAACCCGGCACTGTGTTATTACAAACCCACTTTCCTGATCACCCTTTGCTCCAAGATTTAGTGAATAATGGCTACCAAGATTTTGCACGTTATGCGCTAAAAGAACGACAAGAAGTAGAGCTTCCTCCCTACACTCATTTAGCATTAGTACGGGTAGAGGGTACTAATGCTAAATTGGTAATAGACTTTTTAACTGATTTAGTTCCTGCAACCCCATACTCTGGTATACAATTACTCGGGCCGATTCCAGCTCCGATGGAGCGTGTTGCCGGTAAGTATAGATACCAATTACACATACAAGCCCCCGAACGACCTGTTTTGCATCGCTATCTTGCACAGCTTTTGAGCTATATTAGTGAACATAAGCTTGCAAATAGAGTTCGGTGGAGCATTGACATCGATCCTATGGATACCTATTAGTAATTTATGGCACAGCACGACTATATAAATAGACAACCAAAAACTCGTCAGAGCGCTAAAAACAAGAAGAATGCGCAAGTATCACAGCGTAAACCTTTTCCTGTTTTTTTAAGTATCGCCGCAGTGATTTTAATTACTGGGTTCACATATGGCTTGTGGTATATCAAAACCAATGCTGACCCAGGACAAGTCAATCAAGCACAAATGCCAAAAACGGTCGCTAAGAAGATAGACACAGCCCCAGAAAAGCCAAGGGATCCTGAGTTTCTAGAAGAGATAAGAAATCATGAAGTCAAAGTCGACGTCAAAGAAATTAAGCGTAACGGTCCTTATCAAATGCAGTGTGCCTCGCTGAGAACATATCCAGAAGCCGAAGCGCTGAAAGCCAAAATGGCCTTCGCAGGCTTAATTGCGGAAATAAAACGAACAGAAGGCAGTAACGGCGTATGGTACCGCGTACGTCTGGGGCCATACGATAGCAAACGTAAAGCCGAAAGTGACAAGAATAAACTAAAGCGTATCCATATTATTGGCTGCGCTATATGGGGCTGGACTTGATTTTAGTCCAATCGCCCTCATCTATGTTGTAATTAAATTTAATGCGAGGCACACACAGCCTCTCAATTAAGGAATACTATGACTACCATCGTAAGCGTCCGTCGTGACAATAAAGTGGTTATTGGCGGAGATGGCCAAGTATCACTTGGTAATACCGTAATGAAAGGCAACGCCCGCAAAGTACGCCGTTTATATAACGGCAAAGTACTTGCTGGATTTGCCGGCGGTACTGCAGACGCTTTTACTCTATTTGAACGCTTTGAAAGTAAACTTGAAATGCATCAAGGACACCTCACCAAAGCGGCTGTAGAAATGGCTAAAGATTGGCGTAGTGACCGAGCTCTGCGTAAGTTAGAAGCATTGCTTGCTGTGGCTGATGAAACCGCCTCCTTGATCATCACAGGTAACGGTGATGTTGTTCAGCCCGAAAACGACTTAATCGCAATTGGTAGTGGCGGTAACTTTGCCCAATCGGCAGCCACTGCATTATTAGAAAATACTGATTTAAGCGCCGTTGAAATTGTTGAGAAAAGCCTTACGATTGCAGGCGATATTTGCGTATTTACCAACAATTTCCAAACCATCGAAGAATTGTAAGAGGAATTGCCATGACCGCAATGACCCCAAGAGAAATAGTCCACGAACTAGATCAACATATTATTGGTCAAAATAAAGCGAAGAAAGCGGTTGCTATTGCACTGCGTAACCGCTGGCGTCGCATGCAGTTGAATGATGACTTGCGCGCTGAAGTAACACCAAAAAACATTTTAATGATCGGCCCAACAGGGGTTGGTAAAACTGAAATTGCACGCCGCCTAGCCAAACTAGCAAACGCACCTTTTTTAAAAGTAGAAGCCACAAAGTTCACCGAAGTGGGCTATGTAGGTAAAGAAGTTGAGACTATTATCCGTGACTTAGTCGATATCTCAATCAAAATGACGCGTGAACAGCAGTCTAAGAAACACCAACACCGTGCAGAAGAAGCAGCAGAAGAACGTATTCTTGATGCCTTATTACCACCCGCTAAAGACGCCTGGGGTGAGTCACAGCCCGCAGATAACAATTCGACTCGTCAGGTGTTCCGTAAAAAGCTGCGTGAAGGACAGCTAGACGATAAAGAAATAGATATTGATATTGCTGAGTCTCAGCCTCAAGTTGAGATCATGGCACCTCCAGGTATGGAGGAAATGACAAATCAACTACAGGGCATGTTCCAAAACATGACCGGCGAGAAAAAGAAAAGTCGTAAGCTTAAAATCAAAGATGCTTTTAAACTGCTCATCGAAGAAGAAGCCGCTAAAATGGTAAACCCTGAAGAGCTTAAAGAGCAGGCTATTTTTTCAGTTGAACAAAACGGTATCGTCTTTATTGATGAAATTGATAAGATTTGTAAGCGCGGAGAAGCCCAAGGCCCAGATGTAAGCCGTGAAGGCGTGCAGCGCGACCTTTTGCCTCTAATTGAAGGGTCTACAGTCAGTACTAAACATGGAATGGTTAAGACAGATCATATCTTGTTTATTGCCTCTGGTGCATTTCAAATGTCCAAACCGTCTGATTTGATCCCTGAGCTGCAAGGGCGCTTGCCCATTCGTGTTGAACTTGAAGCACTGACCGCCAAAGATTTTGAGCGTATCCTCACAGAGCCTCATGCATCTTTAACTGAGCAACAACAAGCTTTATTGAAAACCGAGTTGGTTGATATTAACTTCACTGAAGATGCACTCACTCGTATTGCAGAAGCTGCATGGCGAGTAAACGAAAAAACTGAAAATATTGGCGCACGCCGCCTTCATACTGTGATGGAAAAATTGATGGAAGAAATTTCATTTGATGCATCAGAGAAGAATGGTGAAGCCATCGAAATAAATGCACAATACGTTGAAAAGCATTTGGACATTTTAGTGCAAGATGAAGACTTAAGCCGCTTTATTTTATAACGAGCAAAACTATGATAAAACGGAGCATATGCTCCGTTTTTTTATGGACCGACATTTCTATGTATGTAGTAACTAAATTACACTATCACCGTAAAAGTAAGATGCTCGACATCTACTTTGATGATGCACAAATGCACACGTTAAGTTGCGAGTATCTTCGTACTCATTCCCCATCGGCGGAAGTTCAAGGGCATGGTACGACACCCAGCAAGTTAGTGCTCAATAAACACGCTGTCAAAATTGAACGGCTCGAGCCAGTTGGTCATTACGCAGTTAAGCTGCATTTTAATGATGGTCACAACTCAGGGCTCTTCAGCTGGCAATATCTCAGAGAACTATGCGTTAATTATCAATTATATTGGCAAACCTATCTCGAACGAACGGAGCAATATCACGCTCAATTAGATAGTGTACCAATTAAGTTTATCCCATAACCCTTCTTATAAAACCCATTTAGCCACACACAAAAAAACGCAGCAAAAGCCGCGTTTATTTGCGCTATTTTTAGATGTGTATTACACCTTATATTTTGCAACGGCTTGATGCAGCACACTGGCTTGCTCAGACACTTCCTCGCTACTTTGAGCATTTGATTGCGCATGTTCAGATGCCACTTGGGCAATATCCCTAATACGCACTACATTTTTATTTACCTCTGAGGCAACTTGATTTTGCTCATCAATTGCCGTGGCGATATGTGTGCTCATATCCATAATTGTTTGCACATCTGTAGTAATTAAAGTTAGAAACTCACCTGCTTTCTCCGCTTGAGAAACACTTTCACTGCCTTGCACACGACATTGCTCCATGATATTAACCACTTCACGCGTACGCTGTTGTAACGTCGAAATAATACTTTCTATCTCTTGTGTCGAGTCTTGCGTGCGCTGTGCCAATGACCGTACTTCATCTGCAACCACAGCAAAACCTCGGCCTTGCTCGCCAGCTCGCGCTGCTTCTATGGCCGCATTTAATGCCAACAAATTGGTCTGTTCGGCAATACCCCGTATAACATCCAACACAGAACCAATCGTCTCGCCATCTTTCTCTAATTGAGATACCACATCCGACGCACCTGCTAAAGACTCCGACAACACCATAATATGTTTAATGGTCGCATCAACTTCACTCCGACCTTGCTGCGCATTATTGTTAGTTGACTCTGCTTTTTGTGCTGCGGCTTCCGTATTATGTGAAATATCTTGAATGGTCGCTTGCATTTCTGTTGCAGCAGTGGCTACCATATCTGCTTCGTGTAATTGCTCGTGCATTCCAGAGCTGGTTTGCGCCGTTGTTTCTGTTAAATGTAACGTGGCATCGTTAATTGTACCTAGCGCTGAATTAACCTCTGAAATTAATATCCCAAAATCATTGACTAAACTATTAAAATCTCGGGTCATAATTGTTATCTCATCGTTACCCGTTTGCTCTATCGTTAGCCCTAGATTATTCTCTCGACGGATCCGTTCAATGGTTTGATAAACTCGCTCCACAGGATTAATAATAGAACTGCTTGTTAACAACACTAAAATCATCACTATCACAGCAGCTATAACAAAAATAGCAATGCCCACAAATTGCGTTTCATCTGCGTTAAGTTTAATTTCCAATTTTGTTTGTTCGACAATCTCAGCAACAACCTTATCACTTTTTTGCACATTGATTTTCATTTTACCCAATGCACCATCATCTAAGCTTAATCCCAGTGTTTGTTGTGCACTGACTAAGGCCTCAAATTTATTCTGATATTCATCAACGAGCGAAAGTAAGTTGTTCTGATAGTTATTATCAAAACCAGCTTGAGAAATCTGCGTGCTAAAAGTTGAGATGAGTTTATCGAATTTAGTTAAATACTTTAAATCCAATCGTAACATGAAGTCTTTTTCAGCTCGACGCAACTGCAACATAGTGGTTAATAATTCAAAGTTTTGCCGTTCTTTAAGTAACGTTTCTACCTCATGCACAGCCCCTCTTAATTCACCATAAAGGGCATCTTTTGGATGTAATCCAATGGTTTTTTGCAGCTCCACAACACTATGAAAGTCTTGGTTGTAAGAAGCCGCTAGCCGTTTAAACTCATTCAATTGAGCCGCATCAATACCGAATTCATCGAATATCACTGACAAAGATTCAATTTTTTGTTGAAGCTCTGCATATTCCGCTTCAAATTGCTTTAACGCATCCGTGTCCTTATAGAATAGGAAATTTTTCTCATACTTGCGCATAGCTAACTCATGAATATCTAATTCTTCAGCATATTCAATCGTTTCATTGAGCCTAAGCATCGTTTTTGCTTCGAGAATAATCACAAACAACATCACTAACATTGCGATGCCCACAACAAGGGCATTGAGTTGCAAACGCCGTTTAATGGTTAAATTTTCCAATAAGGCCATACTGTTACCTATATTTTTTGCTACTTAGCAGACAGTATAGCTGAGAATATGCGCCAATGCGTATTAGAACCCCTTTGAAATTAATAAAAATCACTGCCAACTATTGCAAAAATACTGAACAAAGCAAATAGTTATGCCGCTTTATCCGTTGGTAATGACAAGCCTTGCCACAGCGTTTTATGGAGCGAGTCTAAATCATGCCATTGCTTTGACATAAGCCAATCAACCAATGCATATGGGTTAGTTGGAAAATCGATACTCTTTCCGCTGGGCAATTCAAGAAATTCTTCTAACGCGTCAGAACTTAAATAGTGCATAACCCGAGCAAACCCCATCTCCTCTAACGTATGTGCGTTTGCCAATTGCTCAAATTGACCAGCCAATGGCTTCAATAAAAGTTTTTTGCCAAATTTTAAAGCTTCACTTGATAGTTCAAAACCGGCATTACCTATCACTCCGCTCGTGTTTACAAGGTCTTTTAAAAAACCCTGCCTATTTGGCTTTCGAAGATGAATATGCGCTTGTGACTGATTATTAGCATCTGGGTGATAGCAGTAAAACTCTTTATCAGGAAAATCTTGTAGCAACTCTAAAACACGGTTGAGGTTTTCAAATGGCAAATATACCAACACTTTATTCGCGATTGAGCTGCAATGATTAACTGGCTTATCATAAGGTATAAAAGGCGGAATAATATTTTTTGCAAATGGCTGCCAATGCACACCTAAATAAACATCCGCGGGCGCAAACTGCTTTAAAAGTGTACGTTTAAGAAAACTGTGACTATATATAGGCACTTCGGGACATAAAAATGCAGCTTGATGACTCATCGCTATAACCGGTATTTTGGCGCGTTTAGCAGCCCATGCGGTGATCGGTTCAAAGTCGTTAAAGACAACATCATACTGAGTTACATCAAGGTTTCGAACATCTTTAATAAATTGGCCGATCTTTAAGTTTTTTAATGTCTCGATTTGATCAACTTGACCATTACGTGTGGAAAAGCTTAGCCCTGCTCTTGTTTGATAATGGCCAAAAGGCTGCATATCAAAATATTCACTGTCTTTGCGACCAGAAAATATATAGTCAACATCGATATTTTTTTCTGTAAAACACTCTGCCATTACTCGCGCCCGCGTAATATGGCCATTACCTGTTCCCTGTACGCCGTATAATATTTTCATAATATCCCTACTAAAAAAATCGCTAGACTGGCACACCCAATCCCCATCATCGCACCAACCACAACATCTAAGGGGTAATGGACGCCTACCACAACTCGTGATAACGACACACCTGATGCCCAAATTATTAATGGCCACAGCGGAACACTCAAATGCTCTATGACACAAATTGCATATAACCATGCTCCCGCACTGTGACCAGAAGGAAGGCTAAATTTGTCTGCCGGCGTTAACAGCGCTTTAAGAGCAAAACAATCACATGGCCGTACACGAGCAATCCGTTTTTTTAAAAAGAAATACAGAGGTCTTTCAATCGCAAATGCTAATACTGCAGTCAGTGCAAATTTTTGCCCTAAAGGCTCCAAAAATACAGCACAAATTAAAGCCAGTAGAATATAAAGCCCACCATTGCCACTTTTCGAAAATGCTAACGCAACAACCCGCCACCAGTTTTTTGGGCTAGGTGTAAACACTGCAAAATACAATACGGTGTCTAACTGCGCTAATTTACCTTTCATAATGCTCACCTATTACTTTGCTCACATTTTCAGCATAGAAGAGCTAAATAACAAAGCCGTGACAGTTTTGCGACACTAATATGTAAGTTACTGTTTACCCATTGCTATGACCATTTATGGGAGTATACTAAAATGGACTTTCGTTATTTTTTCAGAGGATTTAAAGTATGGACTACAGCACTTCAGACTTGTGCGATCATTTCGCTGACGTCGTTGATGTACTCGAACCTATGTTTATTAACTTTGGTGGGCAAACAGCTTTCTGTGGGCGCATTAAAACGATTAAATGTTTTGAGAATAACGAATTGATCCGCTCAACGTTAGAGCAAGATGGCAGTGACACTATTTTATTAATTGATGGTGGCGGCTCAACTCGACGCGCGTTAATTGATATAGATTTAGCTGAATTGGCTGTCGAAAACAATTGGCAAGGTATTATCGTATATGGTGCTATACGCCATGTCGATGAACTTGAAGAGTGCAATATAGGCATTCAAGCTATTTCATCTACCCCCGTATCTGCCGATAGTGAAGGGGCTGGCGAACACGGTGTCCCTGTTAATTTTGCTGGCGTATCATTTTTTGATGATGATTACCTATATGCAGATAGCACCGGCATCATTATTTCCGCTGAAGAACTTATCTTAGAAACCGACGATACGCAAGACTAGAGCACCATGACTGAACACCTACATATTTATCGCGAAGCTGATATTGCCAGCCTTGTAACGACTCGTGAGAATGAGCAAAAATTCTGGCAGTCTTTAACTTTTCTTGATACACAGTTAGAGACTCTGCAAGCACTTAAAGATGCAGCCGCTTTTGGTATCAAGTATGTACTCGTTGGTATTAATGAGGATATTGGTCCTCGTGCAAATTGTGGTCAAGGTGGTGCGACATTAGGGTGGCAAGCATTTTTACAACGATTTTTGAATTTACCCTGTAACCAATTTTTAGACCCTAAAAATGTACTGCTCTTAGGGGAGGTCATATGTGATGATCTTCAAAAGACGAGTAAAAACTTATGCAATAAGCAACCTGAACAATTGGCTGAATTACGTCATCTATGTGCCGATATAGATCAACGTGTCAGTAATGTCCTCAAAATGGTATTTGCAGCTGGTTTAGAGCCTATCATTATTGGTGGGGGTCATAATAACTGCTTGGGTATTATACAAGCACTTCACTCAGTAACAGGGCAAGCATGCCATGCGATTAACTTTGACCCACACGCAGACTTTAGAGCGATAGAAGGGCGTCACAGTGGCAATGGATTTCATTATGCCTACCAACAAAACATGTTAAGTGATTATCATGTCGTAGGTTTACATGCTCAAAAAAATAATCAAGCAATTTTAGAAGCCTTAGATACAGCGAATTTTAGCTATACCACTTATCAAGATATCCTTGTGACGCGAAGATGCACGTTAACTCAAGCGATTAAAACGGGTTTAGATCGCTTTGACAATACTGCCCCTATGGGAGTTGAAGTGGACGTAGATAGTATTAGTGGCATGCCTGTAAGTGCCTATACAAACTGTGGCTTTACAACCAACGATGCTGAACACTTTGTATCATTATCTGCCGAGCAAAGTAATACCGCTTATTTACATTTGTGTGAAGCGGCCCCCGCTAATCACCCCCAGGGGTTGGCGCAAGGGTTGGTTGAGGCAGGTCAAGTACTTAGCGGTTTAGTGTGTAGCTACCTTACGAGTCGCCAACGCGTCGAGAATTAATTCAAAATCACGCCATTAATGCTCTAGTTTCCATTGTTTCAGCCAGCTTATCATACCTACGCTGCTTAACGGTCTAGCAAAAAAATAGCCTTGAGCAGCAAATGTTTCTAAGCTTTGTACAAAGTTAAGCTGCTCTTGAGTTTCAACTCCTTCGCAAATTACTTTACTATTAAGCTGCTGCTGCATTTCTACCATGCCCCGGACTACACTTTTAAACTGTCCTTGCTGCTGATGTTCAGCAGTTAGAGACCGCCCAACTTTCACGTAATCTACAGAAAGCTTTGGTAACTTCGCTAGAATTAATGGCGCTTCTCCAAATCCATCTACACACAATCGAACGCCAATACTTCTTAAACGTGCCACCATAGCAACACCTTGTGCATCCAATGACATAAACAGAGCTGATGGACACTCAATAATTAAGTCCCCAGGTAATAAATGATGTTCCAGTAGAATCCTATCCAGAAATTCAATAAATTCTTCATGCAGCATTTCAGGGCCAAATACGTTTACGCTCAACGGCATATGAATATTGTCCATTCTCAACGCCATGGCAATTTCAGCTGCCCGCTCGATGACATAATGTGCAACTGGCACAGCTAATCCAGCCAAACGAATATCATCAATAAATCTACCCGCAGCCAAAATTCCCTGCTTAGGATGTTGCCAACGTAACAATAACTCTAAAAACTCTATCTCGTTATCTTGATGACGGATCACGGGTTGAAAGTACAGCTCGAATTCACTGCGAAAATCAATATGGGCAAGTTCAGCCAAACGCGCCTGTTGTTCTAATTTAGTAATTTGCATTTGTTGTTGATATGCACAGACAGCGCGATTTGGTTGACTATCTAATGCCAAAAACCCACATGTAAGTAAATTATCAAATTGACCAAGCTCTTCATCACAGTTGACATAACTCGCCCGCGCACTCACTTCTAAGGTACAATTTCCAACATTAAAGGGTTTTAGCGTACTACGTAAAATATCATCAATGAGTTGTTCATGGAGGTGTTTTTGGTTACTCAGTCCACATACGAAAACAAAATGGAGTCCACCTAAATGAGCAACCCTTGCCATATCGTTACCATTTGCAATCGCAATAACATCATGGCTGTGTAATTGTTGTTTAATTCTATTTGCTGATTGCGCAAGCAGTAAATCTCCAAATTCCCGACCTAAATGTAGATTAACTTGCTCAAAACCTTCAAGGCGGATCATCACCAACATTGCAGGTCCTGGGTCTAAAGTTCTAAACTCATTAAAAGCAGCTCTTAAACTTGCCCGATCAGGCAAACCTAACACATCATGAGCTTGGTCACTTGCGGCTTCACTTTGAACCGTCTCAACCTCTTCATCATTACCAAGAAGGCAAAGCTGCCCAATATACAGCAGGCCTAGCACTGCAACACTCAGTACGTGTGACCAAGACCATACGATATGCCCTCCCAACAACATAATAAATATCAGTGCATATACACAGCTCAATACAAGATGAGCACCTTCACTATATCGTAAGTTATACATAATATGCAGGATTAGGGTCAGTCCAAAAACATACTGAACCCAATCAGTATTCATGGCGAGTGCTGCCAGCCCTATTCCCGCCGTCACTGCATGTAAAATACGCAGTCGCGGTTTTTTACTCAACACGATTACAGCCATGCTGCCCATCAATATGACACCCGCTAGCAAAGCCGCTAGAAGAGGAATGACCCCCTGTTGCAATCCATTGAGTACGGGGATCGCGGTGACGGACCACATATGTGTGAAAGCCGACATCAATACCCCATTGCAAAAAATTAATACTGAATAAGTTTACCTAAGATCCAGAGATTTAACAGATCATTCACGCCAAATTGGTAACTTAATTGCGCAGGATGACTAATATCCCATAACGCAATGTCTGCTCGCATCCCTTCTTTTAAAACACCTCGGTCCGATAAACCAAGCGCCTTAGCAGCTTCACAAGTTACCCCTTTGAGGGTTTCTTCTGGTGTCATTCTAAACAATGTACAACCCATGTTTAACATTAACCGCAACGAACATAGTGGCGCCGTCCCTGGATTAAAATCACTCGCAATGGCCATAGATACATGATGTTTTCGCAGTAATTCAATAGGTGGTAGCTGCGTTTCTCTCAGAAAATAAAATGCTCCGGGAAGTAGTACGGCAGTCGTGCCGGCATTAGCCATAGCAATCACACCAGTTTCATCTAAATACTCAATATGATCTGCCGATAAACCTTTAAACTCAGCAACTAATTCAGTGCCTTTTTGATTAGATAATTGCTCTGCGTGACACTTCACTTTTAGCCCGAGTTTAGTAGCTGCCTCAAACACTCGACGTGTTTGTTCATAACTAAACCCAACATTTTCGCAAAAAACATCAACCGCGGTGGCCAAGTTCAGTTCAGCTACACGAGGCAGCATGTCATTACATACAATATCAATATACTCATCAGCACGCCCGGCATACTCGGGGGGTAATGCATGAGCCCCTAAAAACGTACTATGAATATCTATCGGGTGATGCGCAGATAAAAGCGTGTTTACTTCGAGTAATTTAAGTTCATTTTCTGTATCTAAACCATAACCTGTTTTACTCTCAACCGTTGTAACACCTTCTCTTAATAAGCTATTTAAACGTGTCTTTGCATTAACAAATAATGTTTCGTGATCTGCCTCACGTGTCGCACGAACTGTACTAGCAATCCCGCCACCTTGCTGAGCAATCTGTTGGTAGGATACACCTTGCAAACGTTGTTCAAATTCTGTAGCACGATTACCTGCAAATAGAATATGTGTGTGGCAATCAATTAGGCTCGGTGTTAGCCATGCGCCTTTTCCAGAATGTACAGGAGTCACTAAAGCATCAAATTTAGGCATATCGGCTTGCTTACCTAACCAAGCTATAGTGCCATCTTTAATCATTACAGCTCCCTGCTCAATCATGCCATAAGCATCAGAACGGTCAACGTCCATCGTTGCAAGGTTCACATCACAAATTACTAAATCAGGCTCAATCATCGCCACAGCTCCGAAAATAAATATCTGATATGAGTGTAACAAGGTTACTTGTATATACAAGAAAGTTGTGCCATCTTTTGCATACATGACTCTTAATTCGGCATGCTTGGTATGACCCAACAACCTAAATTTGCACTTATAAAACAACATATTATCGACAATATTAGAACCGCAAACTGGGTTGAGGATCAACGCGTTCCATCAGAAAATGAATTAGCAGAACAATTTTCGGTAAGTCGCATGACAGCACGTAGAGCGCTCAGTGAGTTAACAAATGCGGGAATTTTGACACGGAGTCAAGGTTTAGGCACATTTGTAGCAAGCCTTAAATCACAGTCTTCCTTATTAGAAATTAAGAATATTTCTGATGAAGTTCAAGCCCGTAACGGTGCATATTCTTGCAGCGTCTTATCGCTAGAGTCCATATCTGCCATTGCACCCATAGCCATAGCTTTAGGTGTCGATATAGACAGTCAAGTCTACCGAAGTGTCTTAGTCCACAATGAAAATGAGCAACCACTACAAGTGGAGGAACGATTTGTTAACCCTACACTTGCCAGCAATTATTTGCAGCAAGACTTCAACTTAACTACACCACACGAATATTTATCGCAAGTGGCACCTTTGACGGAAGCCCGCCACACTGTTGAGGCGATTATGCCGTCCATTGAAGTTTGCCAATGGTTAAGCTTATTTAATGAAGAGCCTTGCTTACAAGTTATTCGCCGTACTTGGTCGTATGAAGGCATCGTCAGTTTTGCTCGTTTAATTTCTCCTGGCAGCAAATACCGTTTAGGCGGACACTTAACATTCAAACGCAACAGCGAATAGAGGTTTCTCCATATTCGTTAGATAGCATGTAAATATTCAAAACCAAGTTGCTCTATAGCCGAACCATCAATAATACGTTCGCTTTCTGTGTCACACGAAAATGTGGGGGGCTGGGTTTCCAATAATTGACATTTTTGTTGATAATACTGCGCACGCGTCGGGTGCCATGGATGACATAAATTATATATTGCTTGGTTATGGTGCCAGTTAGATAGAACAGTAAATATACCATTTAAAACATCTTGCTGATGTACCATATTAACATGCCCATGCGATGAACTTTTCAGTGCCTTTGCTGCAATAAATTGACCTGGCTCTCTATTTGGCCCAACCAAACCAGCTAATCTCAAAACTTTGCCACCCTGATTCAATACCATGCGCTCCGCATTAACCAACATTTGCTGCCGGTCTGTTGAAGTCTCAATAGAGCTGTGTTCATTGTATAACCCGTCGGCACGGCTATACACCCCGGTACTTGAGCACAGTAAAAAGCCTTTAGCGGACATATCTTTACTCAATGTTAAAGCATGCTCTAAAGTATGTAGGTACTGACTATCTTTATTTCTTGCTCTTGGTGGTATAGCGCATACCCACCAAGCATTGTGCAATGATAAGGTATGGGTAATCCGCTCTTCTAACAAACTGAACTGTCGTTCAAATGGTACTGTAGGGTCAGGATTTCGCCGTGTTCCCTGTACTTGCCAGCCTCGTTCGTTCGCCTGCCGACACAAAGGTTGGCCAAGCCAACCTGCCCCCAATACAATTAACTGCGTCATACTTTTATCCAATATTAAATTTTATCTGACGCCTTACCTGCGCTAGGAAGCTGCACTTGGGCACTTAAACCGCCATCAGGGCGGTTTTGCAATCTTACTTCTCCTCCATGAGTGGTCACTATCCGTTTAATAATTGCTAAGCCAAGTCCACTTCCTTCACTACCTCGAGCTTGATCGCCCTGTTTAAATGGCTCAAAGACACTTTCCAGTTCTTCTTCCGGTATCCCTGGCCCTCTATCTTGTACCTTAATTAGTACGGATTTATCAAGTACATTATATTCAGTGGACACTTCAATCGCGGCATCTGAATACCGAATCGCATTCTCAATCATGTTTGTCAGTACCCGCTTGAGTGCAACTGAATTCATCAATACTGGTGTTAATTCTTCTTGTGTTGACAAATGAATAGTACGTTGATGCTGCTGCTCGGCATGTACAACTTCCTCAACAACAGTGTTCACGTCCTCTAAGACCATTTCACCAGAATTATGATGCCGTAAGTATTCAATAAATTGATCAATTATGGCATTCATATCTTCAATATCATCAATGATGCCTTCCTTCAAATAATCTTCCTCATCAGCCATCATTTCCGTGGCTAAACGAATGCGCGTTAACGGCGTTCTTAAATCATGAGACACTCCAGCCATTAGCAACCGGCGATCACTTTCAAGTTCAGCAATCCCTTTTGACATTTGATTAAATGCTTTTGTTACTTCAATCACCTCTGTTGAACCACGTTCAACTAATCGTGTAGAAAAATCGCCTACTCCGACTCGTCCTGCCGCTGTCTGCAATGCTTTTAAGGGTCGGTTTAAATGTCGAGCAAACCACCAGCCACCGAGCACACTTAAAAAACCGATACTCGATAAATAAAAAATTAAAAACTCCAGCTTGGTTTCACTAAAACCTGTCAAAGGTACACGAACCCAATAACCAGGCGCTTGAGGGGCTTCAACCCAATACACGACAGGATCACCTTGGCTGATCCGTACACGTGCTGAGCCATTCAATTGCTCTGACATACTTTTCGACAATAAAGTATATTCTTTTGCTTCTCCTAACCCATTAATATACGCCTCTCTCTGTGTCATTACTTCTATACCAGTGATTTCAAAAAATCGCTCTGATAATTCAGATGTCACTTCAACGCCATCTTCCCAATCAATAAAGACCGTTTTAACTTGCTTCGCTAACATCAAGTTGACTTGCTCGAATGTTGGTTTAAATACATACAAAGTCACAGTGATATAAGACATAATTTGATTGACAAGTAATAATGCCCCAACAAAAAACACGGTTTGCCCAAATGCACTTTTTGGAAGTAAACTCATACGCCTAACTAACTTTGGCCATCAGGAACAAATACATACCCTAAACCCCAAACGGTTTGAATATAACGTGGATTAGTTGCATCTTCTTCAATCATTCTGCGTAGCCGTGAAACTTGTACATCAATGCTTCTTTCCAACGCACTGTAATCTCTGCCTCGAGCTAAATTCATTAATTTATCTCGACTTAAAGGCTCTCTAGGATGATTAACAAGTGCTTTTAATACCGCAAACTCTCCACTTGTTAGGGCGATGACCTCATCACCTTTATGCATTTCACGTGTTGCCAAGTTTAGTTTGAATATACCAAAAGCCACTTCATTTTCTTCTGCTGCTGGCGCACCTGGAACTTCTTTTGCCCTGCGTCGTAAAATGGCTTTAATTCTGGCAAGCAGTTCTCGTGGATTAAACGGTTTTGGAATATAGTCATCAGCTCCCAATTCCAAACCTATAATTCTATCCACTTCATCCCCTTTTGCAGTTAACATCACAATCGGGATTTCATTTTCTTTTTGTCTAAGCCGGCGGCAGATTGATAACCCATCCTCTCCAGGCAGCATCAAGTCCAAGACCATTAGATGAAAGTTTTCTCGCTCTAATAAACGATCCATTTGCTCACCGTTGGCAGCAGTGCGAACAATGAACCCTTGCTCAACTAAATACCTTTCCAATAAACTGCGTAGACGCATATCATCATCTACGACTAAAACCTTAGTGGTTTCACTTCCCATTACTCATTCTTCTTTTTATTAATACCTTAGCTTAATATAATTGAAAAATAGATAACTAGACACCATACCTTAAAAGAAGATTTGTTACCGAACGTTACAGAGTAAAAAAATAAGGTCCGCGAACGTAGAAAGCTCGACATCCAAATCTTTTTTATTTAAGTTGTCACAGCATCAACACAGAGCCGATTTATGACATGAAGACAAACCTGATCACCCCTGAAGGGTACCGAAAATTGCAGCAAGAACATGATCACCTTTGGCATGAAAAACGCCCAGAGATCACAAAAATCGTGTCATGGGCTGCAAGCTTAGGTGATCGCTCTGAGAATGCAGATTACACATTCAATAAACGTGTATTAAGGCAAATAGATAGGCGAGTTAGATATTTAAGAAAGCGTTTACCCGATTTGAAAATTATTGAATATTCGTCTCAACAGACTGGCAAAGTCTTTTTTGGTGCTTGGGTTGAAATTGAGAATGACGAACAACAATGTAAAAAGTTTCGCATTGTTGGCCCTGACGAAATTTATGAGCGACATGATTATATTTCTATTGATTCACCGATGGCCCGTGCTCTATTAGGCAAACAAGTCGACGATGACTTTGTAGTACAAACTCCGCAAGGAGAAAAAGTATGGTTCGTAAACAAAATAGATTACCCTTCCAGCTAAGCTTCTTATTCATTTATGCTGTGATATAGTTAGTATTATTAATATATGCCGAATTAGCGCGTATAGTATTGAACTTTATAAGGATTTTGCATGAGCAACATCTCTGGACGTTTAGCACAAGAGTTAAACGCACAAGAACAGCAAGTCATTGCTGCTACTGCTTTATTAGATGAAGGTGCAACTGTACCTTTTATTGCCCGTTACCGTAAAGAAATCACTGGCGGACTAGACGATACTCAACTGCGCCTATTAGAACAAAGATTGAGTTATTTGCGAGAATTAGAAGAGCGCCGAAGTTTTATTCTCAATACAATCACAGAGCAGGAGAAATTGTCTGATGCACTAGCCACAGACATTGCGAATGCACAAAGCAAAACCGAGTTAGAAGATTTATATTTGCCGTACAAGCCAAAACGGCGTACCAAAGGGCAAATCGCAATAGAAGCTGGGCTTGAGCCTCTCGCTGATGCGCTTTTCATGGACGCTAACCAATCTCCTGAAATACTTGCTGAAAAATATCTAAATGACCAAGCTGGAATGAGCGACATCAAGGCCGTGTTAGATGGAGCCAAATTCATTTTAATGGAGCGTTTCGCCGAAGACGCCAAACTACTCGCTAAATTTCGTCGTCACATTCAACAGAATGGTCAACTTGAAGCGATTGTTATAAAAGGAAAAGAAGACAGCGGCAGCAAGTACCGAGATTACTTCGAACACAGTGAAAAGCTCACTAAAGTCCCATCTCACAGAGCTTTGGCCATGCTAAGGGCACGTAATGAGGGCATCTTACAATTAGCCATTAATCCAGAACCTGGGGTAGACAATCCACAACAGTATTGCGCACAGATGATAGCCGATCATTATCGGCTCAATGTGGCGTCTGCCAATGCCAGTCAATGGTTGATGATTGTTGTACAGTGGACGTGGAAAATTAAATTATCATTACATCTAGAAAATGAATTTCTAGGATCACTACGTGAAAATGCTGAAACAGGTGCAATTGATGTTTTTGCGAAAAACCTAAAAGACTTACTAATGGCAGCACCTGCTGGACCGCGTATTACCTTAGGGATCGACCCTGGTTTACGTACAGGCTGTAAAATTGCAGTGGTCGATAGTACTGGAAAATTATTGGCAACTAACACCATTTTTCCACATGCACCGCAAAATCATTGGGATAAATCATTACGGACACTTGAACAGCTTTGTCGCCAACATAAAGTGCAATTGATTGCCATTGGCAACGGAACTGCCTCTCGAGAATCAGACAAACTGGCTTCCGAATTACTCAAAGCTGCTGAGGAACTAAAGCTCAGCAAAATTATGGTCAGCGAAGCAGGAGCTTCCGTTTATTCTGCATCTGAATTCGCTGCGAATGAATTTCCTGATTTAGACGTATCACTACGAGGCGCTGTTTCTATCGCTCGCAGATTACAGGACCCGTTAGCCGAATTGGTCAAAATCGAGCCAAAATCTATCGGTGTTGGTCAATATCAGCACGATGTGTCACAAAGTCAACTAGGCCAAACATTAACCTCAGTAGTAGAAGACTGTGTTAACTCCGTTGGCGTTGATGTAAATATGGCTTCAGCGCCTCTTTTGACACGAGTATCAGGTCTCAGTAAAACACTGGCTAATAATATCGTTAAATATCGAGATGAGCATGGTTCGTTTACGGCACGTAATCAACTGAAAAAAGTTGAACGACTCGGTCCAAAAGCATTTGAACAAGCAGCTGGTTTCTTGCGCATCATCGATGGTAAAGATCCTCTTGACGCCTCATCTGTTCACCCTGAAGCTTACCCCGTCGTCAAACAAATTGCACAAGTAAAAGAAATTCCAATATCCGATTTAATTGGTAACAGTACAGTGCTTAATACACTCGTCGCAAACGACTTTACGAGTGATAAATTTGGCTTGCCAACCGTATCTGATATTATAAAAGAGCTAGATAAGCCCGGCCGAGATCCTCGACCTGAATTTAAAACAGCCGAGTTTAAAGCCGGGATCGAAAAGATATCAGACCTGGAAGTTGGGATGATTTTAGAGGGGGTTGTGTCAAATGTCGCGAATTTTGGTGCCTTCATCGATGTAGGTGTACATCAGGATGGTTTGGTCCATATTTCCGCAATCACAAATAAATTTATCTCAGATCCCCGTGAGGTGGTTAAGGCGGGTGATATTGTTAAGGTCAAAGTAATTGAAGTGGATGTAGCTCGTAAACGTATCAGCTTTACTATGCGTTTGAACGATGAAATACACCCAAGTGAAAATATCAAGAAGAGCAAGCCTCACGTTCAGAAGTCAACACCAAGCAAACAGCAAAACCGTACAGCTAAGCCAAAAAAAGATAATGGTAATGCTGCGATGGGCAATGCATTTGCGGAAGCTTTTGCCAAGATGAAAAAATAAACGAGTACCTTATCTATATAAAAACCCGTCATTGAACGGGTTTTTTATACGTAAATCCATCTGCTATTAGTCTGATATGGAGTATTAAATGAGCCTAATTTCTACTAGACTTGAAGTGATAGAGATGCAGATAATTCAGGCCGAACAGACTGTTGATAAAAATCATTAATACGCAGCGAACGCGCCTGAATTTGCGGATCTCTTTCAATTGGCAAAGCCACCGAAAATGGTCCACCTTCTGATTTTAGCGCAAAAGCTTCTGGTTCAATTGGTAATGCAACTGAAAATGGCCCACTCTCTGATTCTAACACTGCAGAATCACTTAGAGCTAATCCTTCACCGTCAGCAGCAAGCCGACGAGTTTCATAATTTCCAATCCGAGTCGTATCTTGCTGTTGATTCTCCTCTTCTGCTCCTCGACTGATCACTTGCTTCGCTAACTCAGCTTGAGCTGCAGCTTGTTTTTGTGTTGCATCAGCTGCAATTGCCCGGTCAGCCCCCGAAGGCTCAGCAGGTGCTAACGCTGCCGCTCGAACTGTTTGCATTTTTTCGATCGTACCAGAAGGGTCACCTGGGATCTCTGCCACATCAATCATTACTTGCCCGCCAACAGCATAATTGTTGCCGTCAGGACCTCGTTGATATTCATAACTAGGAGAGCCTGCATACTGCCCACCAACCCGAGCATGCGCTTGTTCGTGCAACCTCACTTCCGTATCACGGGATTTTAATTCTTGGATCTGCTGTTGCTCAGCCTTTTCTTCATTTTGTTCTTGCTCGCTTGCAGTGTCATCACCGTCTGATTTGGCTTGACGATCATCACTTTGCGCCCCTTTTTCATCAATGACTTTGTTTTTCTCTAGCTTACCTGAGCTATCATATAATGCGTTATCATCGGGAGAATTGGCTTTCGCTTTATCGCCATCATTTACCGCTTTATTTTCAGTAAATGTGGCCGAGGTAGGTGCTGCTTTAGGGATCACCTCACGCAGCTGATTATCACGTCTTGCTGTTTCAGTGTAGACGTTGGCAGTATTTAAATTCATCGCCGGTGGTGGCGTTACAATACTCATACCATTTTACTTCAATCTCAAACCTTAATATCAATCAAAGTGCCCAATGCTTCATCTGCAGTACGAATTGATTGCACATTCGCCTTCGCATTAAACTCTTCAACTTTCAAATTCACTAATGCTTCATCAATCTTAGCTGGTTGAGCAACAGGTGCTGTTACTGACTCTTCTGGACGGGCCCCTTGCAATTGACGTTGCTGTGCCAATTGATTCTCATCTTGCGAACTCTGAGTCGCACGATTGATTTCAGCACTAGCACGCTCAATACCTTGGCTGGCTCTATTAAACCCCTCAATCCCATTATTTAATACGTCACCAATTGGCATAGCCTGCTCCAGAAACATTTATATATGGTTAATTATTGCGCAAAAAGTCATGGAAATAAAGCACGATTTCGCTATTTTAATACCATTTTTATATTCAATTTTTAAAGTACTGATTTTAGGAAAGTTATAAATTCCTGCCGATGTGAAATAAATGGTGCGTGTGATGCTTTAGGCAATACTTCATAGTTAAATTGTGGGTTAAGCTCGCAAATTTGTGTAATGACACCTTTGGGTACTAGTGAATCTAAGCGACCAAATAAACCAAAAATAGGTTGTGGTAATACACTCATTTCAGCCCGTAAATCTTCCCGTTTTAATATTTCTAGGCCCGCTTTAAGTGCTCGACTATCCGGTGCAGGAGATCCTGCGAGCAAAGCCCGTAAATGCTTAATATCTTCCCGTGCGTTTTCACTTCCCATCGCTTGAATTGCTAAAAATCGCTCAATGGTTTTAGCTGCACTATTTTGTAATTGAACCTGGAAGGTATTCAACACATCAGGTTTGATCCCTAACCAGTGTTGTTGCTCACAAAAATAAGGCGTTGATGCAATTAAAATGACTTTACTCACTTTCTCTGGAAAATGCTTTGCCAGATAAAGGGCAAATAATCCACCCAATGACCAACCAATTAAAACACTGTTTGCATGCAGCTGCTTGGCTAGTAATTCTGCGGCACTTGCAAGTGAATAATCACCAGCAGGTGAACATGCGCCACCGAAGCCCGGTAAGTTAATACTGCGCACATTCCCTTTATATACCGCCTGTATATCTGGTTCTACATAATGCCATACTTGTGCATTCATACCCCAGCCATGTAACAGAACCGCTTCATTTTGCATTTTCAAAAACTCTCAACCAAACTTGTTGTAATAATACCGCTAACACAATGGAAAGTAACGATGGCACTCAGGAAAATCATCGATTGGCTTATGCCCAATATCTGTATTTGTTGTCATGCCCCTCTAGCAACACATGATGTCATATGCCCGTATTGTCTCGAAGATATGCCGCTATTTGCTCATAGTGAGGGTAACTTATTATTACGTCCTGATATTCAAAGAGACTTCGCGCTGCCAAATTGTAGTGGTTTGATTGCATGTGGATGGTATGAGAGCCAATTAAAAGTATGGTTAAAGGGTTATAAATTTCAACACAAAGCCTATTATAAAAAAGCGCTACAACAAGTTATTACACAACAGTTTAGTGGATGTTTGTCGCACGCAGCTTTTACGCCTGATTTAACCATCGTCATCCCCCTACATCCAATTCGATTAGCCACCCGAGGTTTTAATCAAGTCAGTCAAACATGGCAACCCTGTTTACTCAATACAGTCACGCCTATTCCTACATTAGTCAGGTCACACAACACGCAAGCTCAAAGTAATTTATCACGGCATAAACGACAGCATAATATTAAAGGGGCATTTTACGTTGAAGGCTCAATGGAGGGACTTAATGTAGCACTTGTTGATGATATTATAACCTCCGGTGCAACAATGAATGCAGCTGCACGCGCGTGTCTAGAAGCGGGTGCAGCGCAAGTTTGGGCATTTACTACCGCATTAACGCCCTTGAACCGATAGTGTGTGACCAAAAAATATAGCATTTGTCAGTAAGCGACTACTTCCGTACCAATACCCTCTAAAAACAGGGTTATCTGTACTGGCTATCACGCTACCTTCCCCATACCGGTGGGCAATGACTGCTGCACCTTCGCTTATTTTCGAAACATTCTCTGCTGCGGCGTAGCCCGACAATAAAGGTTTTTCTACATATTTGCTGACCGATAAGAACGGCTTTTCAGGCGCTTTAAGCAACCAGGTGCTGTTTTTAAACACAGGTAATGTCGCACGTTCAAAGCCGAAGGAAAGCGGATGTGAAAGATCGAGCTCAGTAGAAAAAATAGCGCCAGCGATACGCTGCTTACCGCCCAGTGCATCTTGATCACCATAAGTCAGATCCTTGGTATTAAACTGCTCAGCCATTTCTTTTTTACTCACACTTTTCGCATTTAGCATTTGACTATCAAGCAGCCATTTTGCGCCTCTTTTATGACCCCAAATTACACCTCCCTTATTAACCCAGCCAGTGATCAACACTTTAGCCCGATCTGACAAACGATTAAAACGACCATCTGTTAAAATGATATGGCTATATTTTGAGAGGTTTACTTGCGCGATTCTATCTTGCTCAACAAGTGTTGGCGCGATACCTAAATGTTTATCCAAATGATACCAAACTTCACCAACTTCATATTGACTAGTCCCTTCACCTCCCACAAGCAATACCTTTGGCCGTGTGAGTGCACTCATATTGCGAGACCCTAGATCAATGCCTTTACTCGTTAAACCTGTAGTGATGGGGTGAATTTTTACCGAAAACTTAGTTTGTGCCATATTCAACAGTGCAAGCCAACGCTTATTCTGCTGAAGCCCTGATGGAATAACGATACTACCTGAAGCAAAAGCGTGTTCTCCTGAGGTGGTTATAGCATTAAATGCTTTCATGGCCACGCGAGCTTCAATTTTATTCTTCAATAAAAAGTTCAGCATTTTTGGAGCCTGCCATTGTTGCCATGAAAAGCTATAAGCATACGCATCTGGAAGCACTTCATATTGCTGCTTTGCAGGCAACTTCCAAGGTTGCTCGCTCACTTTTAACCCCCATGTACTATCTGCTTTAGCAAAATTCAAATTAAATGCATGTGCTAATGTCCACCCTGAAACATCATAGAAAGTATTATCTTGAAACGTTTTTTGTTCCGAAAATACCGCTTTAACTAATCGATATTGTGGCTGTGCTAATGGCACATAAATATCACCTATTTGGTACTGGTAGCCAGCCACTTTAAAGGGTTTTTGTAATGTAAACCCTTCGATTTGATGCTGTGACAGCAACGATAAAAACGTTTCAAATTTTTGTTGATCTTGCCCAGCAGATACCACATAACCTGCAAACTTCTCTTTGTTTGCCAAAGCGACTGCCTGTTGATAAAACTGCTGTTGATAGGAAAGTAGTTGTTTTTTATTCGCCATTACCCCTGTAAATGTCGACAGACTGGTTGTTAACTGGTTTTTTATGGTTTGCGCAAAACTGAGCTGTCCATTGATTGTGTCTTGTACATGACCTCGGCTGCTTGCTTGCTCAAATAAAATACCTATAGCGCCATTTGCATCCGGATAAGTAGATCCCTTTCCGTAATAAAAATCATCAAAGCTTTCTTGTGTAAAATAGAGCTGCTTATCATCATCTAAAGACTTAGCATGAAACTGTGCTAATACCTCAGTTAAAGTCACATTCATTTTAGGAGTTAGAGGGTGTGTCCGAGATGCAATACCGGGTTGGAAAAAGTAACTGCTATTCGATCCCATTTCATGGAAGTCAGTTAAAACATTTGGTTTCCATCGATGAAATTCAGACACCCGAGCTTGAGACTCCGGATGTTGCAGCAACAGCCAATCTCTATTTAAGTCAAACATATAATGGTTTGTGCGTCCTGAAGGCCAAGCCTCCACATGCTCTCGATGTTGTGGATCCGCTGATAAATTCATACCTCGATTACTATTTGCCCATTGAGCAAAACGCGCTAAACCATCTGGATTTAGAGAGGGATCCAATAAAATAACCGTGTTGTTCAATAATTCTGTTACCGCATCGTTTTGCGCCGCTGCAAGATAATACGCCACCAGCAATGCCGCATTACTACCAGATGGCTCATTACCGTGCACACTATATCCCATCCAAGCAACCGCAGGTGTTCCCACACTGGTCTCTTCTGAAGATAATCGAGCTAAATGTTGGGTACGAATTTTTTCAATGTGTTGTAATTTGTCAGGTGCCGTTATAGTCAATAACAGCAATGGCCGTTGTTCGTGAGTGTAACCGATTGTTTTTATTTGCACGCGATCACTCTTCTTGGCTAACACTTTCATATACTGTACTAATTGATCATGTCGCACATGCCATTGCCCAACCTCATACCCAAGTACTTCACTAGGCTTAGGAATGTTTGGGTTAAATTGAATATCTTCTGGAAAATAGTAATGAAGTGGCTTAGCCACCACCGAAAGAGGCAAACATATCGCTATTGCCAAACAAAAAAATACAAACCGCATATCAAGACCTTAAAACTGATGATTGTTTAAACGCTAACAGCCTAATTAGAAGTTGCCAAATTTTTACGTCCAACACTAGCGACAACACGATGAGGGGAGTATCATACAAAGTATCCGAGTAATTTAGTCAAGTAATAGTCACAGTTATGATAACCATTTCAGAAACAGCTCAATCACATTTCGCTAAACTGCTATCCGATCAAGCAGAAGCAACTAACATTCGTGTGTTCGTCGTAAACCCAGGTACTTCTCAAGCCGAATGTGGTGTATCTTATTGTCCTGCTGATGCCGTCGAGGAAAGTGATATTCGCCTTAACTTTAACGGCTTCGATGCCGTGGTTGATGCTGAAAGTGCACCATTTTTAGATGAAGCTGAAATTGACTTTGTCACAGACAAAATGGGCACACAACTTACCTTGAAGGCCCCCAATGCCAAAGCTAAAAAGCTGAGTGAAAATGCGGACCTAAATGAACGCGTTGAGTATATGCTAACCTCAGAAGTCAACCCGCAGCTAGCGAATCATGGTGGTCAGGTCAGCCTAGTTGAGATCACAGCAGAAGGGATTGCCATATTACAATTTGGGGGCGGGTGTAATGGCTGCTCAATGATTGATGTGACCCTTAAAGAAGGAATTGAAAAAGAAATGATAGCCAAGTTTGATGAAATCACCGGGGTACGTGATATCACAGAGCATCAAGCTGGTGAGCACTCTTATTATTAAGGCACCATGTTAAAAGCCATCATTTATAAACTTGGGCAGCACCCTAAGCTGAGTCTCAGGCGCTTTTTTATTGGCTTGGGACTGTTTGCACTTAGCTGTATAGCCATTGCATATGGCTATTATGAGCAAGCATGGGTGCAGCTAATTGGGCTAGGATTACTAATCCCGGCATTGTTTTTTGCTGCATGGGGTTATCTTGGTATATTTGCTAATCGCTTTTCACAAGTCATTGCAACAATGCACCCTGATCAAATATCTTCTTATAACGATAAACCAAAGTGAGGCCTCTCGTTGCCATAAAGCAGCTCATCGCAAACCATAAGCCATGATTCCCCCACTCCATCGTTAAATAAAAAGGTACAAAAAATCCAACCATCAGTGCAATAAACATCGAGTTACGCATTTCCTTTGCTCGTGTTAGGCCGACAAATACGCCGTCGAACAAAAAACATGCCATAGCAATAATTGGTAATACAATAAGCCATGGTAAATAAAGCTTAGCAGCCTTAATTACATCTGGAATATTCGTCAGCAATCCGATGATAGCTGAGCCAAATATCGCAAAAAAGACACTATATCCAATAGCAAAAATACTTCCCCACCATACGCTTACCTTAACCCACAAATGCAACTGTTGAACATCCCCTTCCCCTTTCGCTGCACCCACTTTCGCTTCGGCAGCATAAGCAATACCGTCTAATGCAAAGCTTACTAGCATGAGAAAGTTCAACAACACAGCATTGGCAGCAAGTATCGTTTCGCCTAATCGCGCACCATAAAAAGTCATGAAGCTAAAGCATAGCTGCAACAGCAAAGAGCGGATAAATATATCACGATTTAGGGTCAACAAACCTGCAATACTTTCCTTTGAAGGCAAGGATCCCCCCCAAGAAACACCGTGACGAGCGAATAGTTTTTTAACTAAACATACTGCTAACACCAATGCACTATAATCCGCGATTACAGACGCCCAAGCCGCACCAGCGACCCCAAAATCTAGTACGAGTACAAACACCACATCTAAAACAATATTCACAATATTGGTAAACAACACCAAATAAAATGGGCCTTTCCCATAATGCATGCCAAGCATGAGCCCGAGTAATACTAAATTACTTAGTGCCGCAGGAGCACTCATAATTCGAATAGAAAAGTAACTGTTCGCCTGTGACATCACTTGTGGTGACGCCCCCGACAATGCCTCTATCAAATACATTAATACTGGACTTAAAGCGATAAGCGTAACCGAAAAAATAAGAGACAAAAATAAGCTGCTTAACAGGAGTTGCTTAACTCTTACGAAGTCTTTAGCACCAAATGCCTGTGCGATAACGCCTGTTGTACTCATCCTTAAAAAACTCGCCAACCAAAATAGAATCGCAATGCTTCCTGATCCTAAAGCAATACCGGCTAAATAATGGGCACTTGAGAGATGCCCAATCACAGCCGTATCAACTAAACCTAGCAAGGGTACCGAGATATTTGATAAAATCATCGGTCCCGCAAGTAAAAGTAAAGCGAAGTGGTAGGACTTATGTTTGCTAAGAAAATGACCCATATTGTATTTTTGGCCTCAATGTTGATGACTCGCAGCGTGTTTGCCGCAGTAATATTACAGTATCATCACGTCAGCGAAAAGCTGCCCGCTGTAACCTCAGTAAGTAGTGATACATTTACAGCACATCTTCAATATCTTAAAGAAAATAATTTTAAAGTTGTGCCATTAAACACACTCTTACAGAAACTAAAGCATGGCCTAGCGGTAGGACCTAACACGGTCGCCATTACCTTTGATGATGGTTACGACAACAACATCACAGATGCCGCCCCCTTACTTGAAAAATTTAACTATCCGTATACTATTTTCGTCAACCCCAAGCTCATTGACGAACAACAAAGTTACGTCATGACTTGGGATGAATTAAGAACGCTTGCCAAACGAGGAGCATTGATCGCGAATCACAGTGCACAACATGATTATCTCCATAAAAAGTTAATGAGAGAAACCCATGATGTATGGTACACACGAATTAAGCAAGATATCACCTGGTCAGAACAGCGCATTAAAGAAGAAGTGGGGCATAATGCAAAGCTATTAGCTTACCCTTATGGCGAGTTTAACACTGCACTACAACAACTTGTTGCGGAGTTAGGCTATATTGGCATAGGACAGCATTCTGGGGCTGTGGGCATTTACTCTGACTTCACTCGTATCCCACGTTTTCCGGCATCTGGAATTTATGCTGATTTAAACACGCTCAAGACAAAATTACATTCAAATGCTTTTTCAATCGCAGCTGCGCAATATGATAATTCAGTGACATCACAATCAAAGCCAATAATCACACTCACCTTCCACAACAAGCCCTTCCATACTGGCCAATTAGCTTGCTTCATATCTGGGGGAGGCACTGCTGAGCTAACATGGTTAAATGACAAAAGTGTCTCCATCACTTCTTCACACGCTCTGACATTAGGTCGCTCAAGGTATAACTGTACCGCCCCGATTAAAGGGAAACCGGGTCAATACTATTGGTACTCGCAGCCATGGGTAATTATTAAGTCTCATCACGACAATTAGATTCCAACATGCCACCTCTACTTAGTGACTGATGACAACAATGTCTGAGCTACTCGACTAAGTGGTATAACAGTCTGTGCAGCCTCAAGCTGCACAGCCGCCCGAGGCATACCCCACACCACACAACTCGCTTCATCTTGTGCTGCAGTCTTTGCTCCGTTCTGTCGCAACTTTAACATCCCTTTTGCACCATCACTTCCCATGCCAGTTAAAAGCACGGCACTCACTTGTTTTGCCAATGGGATCAGTGAATCAAACAAAACATCTACAGCAGGTTTATGCCGATTCACAGGATCACCATCATACAGCTCACAGACCGTCACCGAGCCGCGTTTCACTATTTTTAAATGTTTATCCCCTGGCGCAATAAACACTTTACCTGGTCCTAACACATCTCCATGTTCCGCCTCTTTAACAAGCACACTCGTGCAACGATCCATACGTTGTGCAAAAGACGCACTAAATACAGGGGGAATATGTTGTGTTATCACAGTAGCAGGGGCATGCTTTGGCAGCTTCATCAATACTTCTTTAATTGCTTCTGTTCCCCCCGTCGAAGCCCCAATCGCCAAAATCGCGTTGACTTTGTACTGTTGTGACTCGCCTATGATGGTTGGAGGAATGTGATCTGACGCCTTAAATGGCCTGATCCGTGCTTGAGCAGCAACTCTGACCTTTTCTTGTAATGTATCAGCATACGCCTGTAACTGTTCTGACACATTCACCTTTGGTTTAGCAATAAAATCAACAGCACCAATTTCTAAAGCCTCAAGCGTGGCTGGTGATCCTTGCTGAGTCAATGTCGAAATCATGACTACTGGCATAGGTCGCAAACGCATTAAATTTCTTAAAAAGCTTAAGCCATCCATTTTAGGCATTTCTATATCAAGTGTTAGTACATCAGGGTGAAGTGTTTTAATCAATTCCCTTGCTTGATATGGATCTTCTGCGCATCCAACGACTTCAATGTCTGCGGCTTGTTGCAATACCTCTGTTAGTATCCCTCTTATTAAGGGAGAATCATCAATTACGAGTACTTTAATCATGCTCCCTCCTAAAACAACTCTATATCAGTTTTTGCGTCTTGCGTTTCAATGTCATGTAGATACCTAACTTCTCTCTTTTCTATCGTATCATTATGCATTTCACGCAACTTTTTCACCTGTGCTTTTCCCGTTTGAGGATGAAACACCACCTTTCTAGGCCATGGCCCTCCAACATCGTGTGATACCAGATCTAACGCTTCATCTTTAATATAAGCATTCGCAAACCGTATATTACCAACACCAATATCAGTCATTGAGCGGATTATTTTCCCTCCACCAAACAACTTTATTTTTAAATTCTCTCTTGCAGCACCATTTTTAAGCACTTCATTTATAAGATATTCCATTGCCCAGTGACCATATCGACAATTTAAATCATCAGCATGAATTTCTTCCATGCCTTTCACTCCTGGCAACATAAAATGATTCATACCACCAATGCCTAATCTATCATCATACACACACGCCGCAATACACGAACCTAATACTGTCGATATTAATTCATCATTTTTAGACACATAAAATTCACCTGGGAGCACTTTTGCTACCACCATCGAACGACCGGAATCCCAAAAGCGCTTAACATGTTCAAAACCACTTATGACTGACTTGAACTGCTTATCCATTGCATATCTTCTTATACGTGGTTTTACCTAAATTCTTAAATTCATCATGCTCTTTACCCATCGTTTCTGAATGGCCAATAAACAAATGCCCATCACGTGATAACATCTCATGATATCGCCTAAATAACGTATCTTTAGTTTCCTTATCAAAATAAATCAGTACATTACGGCAAAAAATCACATCAAATGGGCCTTTCATAGGCCAGTTTTCAAGTAAATTTAATCGCTTAAATGAAATCTGTTGTTGTAACTGTGGTTTAACTCTATATGCCTTTTCATCGGCGCTTTTTAGAAAAAATAATTTCAACTGGTTTGCTGCCAAACCCGTAATAGTATCCGGTTCATACACTCCTTGTTGCGCTTTGCTAAGTACATTTGAATCTAAATCAGTCGCTAAAATTTTCACGTCCCATGATGATGGAAATTTATCCATAATAGTCATTGCAATGCTATATGGCTCTTCACCCGTAGAACAACCAGCAGACCAAATTCGTACTCGCCGAGACTCCCTATTCGTCTCTAAAAGTGAGGGAATAATTTGCTCCGATAAATACTCGAAATGATGATTTTCTCTGAAAAAAGACGTTAAGTTTGTTGTAATTGCATTAATAAAGTGGCTAAATTCAGCATCACTATGCGTTTCTAAATACCGCAAATAATCAGTAAATGAAGTTAGGCCATTCGCCCTTATTCGCCGTGCAATTCGAGAATAAACCATTTCTCTTTTATGCGGGCCAAGCACAATACCACATGCTTGATACACCCGCTCAGAAATCACTTTAAAATCCATATCAGTAAACGTAAATTCCCGCATCCCACAGGCTCCTTTTTTATTGAATAGAAAGCGCTATGTCATGTATTAAAACTCTTCCCACTCTTCCGAATTGTCTGCAAATTGATTGCCTGTTGCGGGTGCATTAGCGCCCTCATTTGCAGTGGAATGCTCAATACGTGCAGATGCTTGAGGTGGGCGATTAGCTAATGCCTCAGGCACCGAATGCGTTTGTGACGATAACCCCATCGTTGTGGCCTCTGATTCCTCATTCAAAGAGAAGTAATTAAGCAATTTTTTCATATTGTTAGCTTGTTCTGCCATCGACTCACCTGCGGCAGATGCCTCTTCAACAAGAGCCGCATTTTGTTGAGTCATTTCATCCATCTGCGTGACCGCTTTATTCACTTGCTCAATACCTGAGCTTTGTTCCACCGAGGCTTCAGCTATATCAGAAATCATCTGCGTAACACGTTTTACTGAGGCAACAATATCCTTAAGTGTTTCTCCTGATTCGTTAACCAGAATTGTACCGTCTTCAACCTTACCCACACTATCACGGATCAGATCTTTGATTTCTTTTGCCGCACCAGCCGAGCGCTGTGCTAAATTACGCACTTCACCTGCAACTACAGCAAACCCGCGGCCCTGTTCACCCGCTCGAGCGGCTTCAACGGCCGCATTAAGCGCCAGCAAATTCGTCTGGAAAGCAATTTCATCGATCACGCCAATAATATCTGCTATTTTTTTACTCGACTCATTTATTGCAGACATACTCGAGACTGCACGATTAACAACCTCACCACCGAGCATTGCTTTATCGCATGTCTCCTCAGCTAAGCTATTTGCAATTTTTGCATTATCTGCATTTTGTCTAACCGTACTGGTCATTTCTTCCATACTAGACGCTGTTTCTTCTAATGACGAAGCTTGTTCTTCTGTTCTTTGACTTAGATCAGTATTTCCCTGTGAAATCTCTTCTGCACCACTGGCCACCAGTGTCGCGGAAGAATTAATTCGATTGAGCACCTCGGTTAATTTATCAGCGGTGGCATTCGCATCTTGCTTTAACTTGTCAAAAGCACCATGGTAATTTGCATTAACACGGCGTGTTAAATCACCATTGGCCAGCGCATCTAACATTTGTGCCGTATCTGACACAGCCCCATCAACAATACCGACAAGCTCGTTTAAACCTTGGGTTAAACGTAAATAAAAACCTTGTTTATTCGCTTCTTCCAATCTAGTGCTTAAATCACCTTTACCTGCTGCAACAACAAGCCCATTAACTTCCGCTTCAATCGCTACCTCCGCTGTTCTATCGCTCCACTCAACCACTGTACCAATTCTTTCTCCATCAGCACCTATAATTGGATTAGCGACCAACCCAAATGTCCGGCCACCAACTAAGATTTCCGTTTTATAAACTGATGTCAAACGCTCTAACATACTTCGTTGATGTGATGGATCCTTGTGGAAAATGTCAATATTTGAGCCAAGTAAAGTACGACTATCAAAATGTGGTAAATCTTTCTTAATATCACTTTCTGCATTGCCCATCATATGAACAACGGCTTTGTTCATATAGACGATATTGTGTTCGTCATTTGCAATCATGGTATTCGTTGCCACATTATCAAGTGCCCGCTTCACCCGTAAATTTTCATTTGCGCGTTCTTGCTCTTCTTTCTCTTTAGCCAAACGTTTGGTTTTGTCTTCCCATTCAACCACTGTACCCAGTCTTTCATTATTATCATCGTATACCGGTGTGGCTATCAGTCCAAATATAAAGCCAGCCACCTCAATGTCTGTCTTGTAGGTTTGTGTTAGTTTCGCCAATAAGTGTCGTTGATGGCTGGGGTTTACATGAAATACATCGATACATTCACCAATTAACTTACTTGCATCAAAATTAGGTAGCGCACTTCTAAGCTGTGCTTGATTAGCAGTTAACATTTGTAATACTGAGTGATTGGCATAAACAATATTCAAATCGGGATCGGCTAACATTACATTCGCTTGGCACACATCTAATGCGCTCGATATACGAGCTGTGTGTGCGGACAGCACTCGCTGCTTCTCCTCAAACTCTAATTTTTCCGTTATATCTTTCCATTCAACCAATGTTGCGATACGCTCATGCTGATCATTGAATACTGGTGTTGCTATTAACTCAAACGTCAAGCCTGCAACTTTAATCTTTGTCGTATATACCTGAGACAGAGTCCCTAATAAACTCCTTTGATGTGCGGGGTTTACATGGAATGCATCAATATTCCTGCCAACTAAGCCATCTACACGAAAACTTGGCAAACTCTCTTGTAACTTAGCTTCGTTATCTTTTAACATTTGGGTTACTGAATCATTCAGATACGTAATATTAAGATCTGTATCAGCGACCATGATATTTGCTTGGCACACTCGCAAGGCTCTAACTAAACTATCTATATGACTTTTATCAGATTTAAGGGACTGCTCTGATTGCGCAGTCAAAGCACGGTGTAATTGCGAGTAATGACTAAAATCAATCGTGGCTATTGTTTCTATCTCTTCAACTTGTAAAAACGGCAAAACGCGCTCAACGCACTCAAGTTGAGCGAGATAATGACTAAAGCAATGCTTCAAGTACAAGACGCAAGCTAATACAGCAATAATAGGCACCAACATCATTGCACTATTTATCAGTGTCAGATCAATACCTATAAGCTTAAATGCCAAAGCAATACAGGCAATTTGAACGATGCCAACATACATCAATTTATTATTAATTGGCCCCTGTAAATTATGATTACTCATGTTCTCTCCACTTTACCCATGCTGCATATAATTTGCGCTCAAATCTAACACTCTCGCTAAATTAAGTAACACAACCATTTTCTCGCCGACATTTACTAAGCCATGCACATATTGTGCATTATCAGAATCCTGAAAATCAGGAACATCTTTGGCCTTTTCCTCAGAAATACTATAAACATCCGAGACCGCATCTACGACTAAGCCCATTACTTTGAGCTGATCTTTTATCTCAACTGACACAACAATTACAACAGTTAGAGGGCTATACGCCACACTTTCAATCCCAAAGCGTAACCGTAAATCAATAATGGGGACTATCGTCCCTCGTAAGTTAATCGCCCCTTTAACAAACGCTGGGGCATTAGGAATAACGGTGGCATCCTCCCAACCTCTAATCTCTTGAACTGCTAAGATATCCATTCCATATTCTTCACCAGCCATCATAAATGTAAGATACTGATCTTCATCTTGTTGACCACCTAGAATTAATTGTTGGTTTAAATCAGCTTGTTCATTCATCATGCAACCTCAACAGCTTTCGCTTCTACTAGAAGCTCTTGTGATCCAGGCCGCTTTAAACCACTTAGTTTTATCAAACCGCTAATATCAATAATCAATGATACTCGACCATCACCAAGTATTGTTGCACCCGATACTCCATCCACCTTTTGATAGTTAGCTTCAAGGCTCTTAATTACGACTTGTTGCTGGGCTAATAAATCATCAACAAGTAAGCCAACTTTATGGTTGTCACTTTCCACAACAACTAAGAGTGTTTTATCAAGCTCTTCAATTGCCCCTTGATGGCTAAAAATGTCGTAGAGTCTCAAAATCGGGATATATTCATCTCTTAGCCTCAATACATCCAAATCTTTGCCAACGCGACTGACTTTTGAAATATCAATTTGTAACGATTCAACGATTGAAATGAGTGGAATAATGTAAGTGTGCTGAGCAACCTTGACCAATTGACCATCAAGAATCGCTAATGTTAACGGTAAACGTATTGTAAATGTTGAACCAACACCTGGTGCAGACGACACCTCAACAGAGCCATTTAATGCTTGAATATTTCGTCGCACAACATCCATACCCACTCCCCTGCCAGAAATATCACTCACTGCGTCTGCAGTAGAAAAACCTGGCATGAAAATAAGTTCATTTATTTCATCTGCACTGAGCTCATCGGATTCTTGCACCAGACCATTTGCAATGGCTTTTTCTTTAATTTTCTCTGTATTTAAACCTTGCCCATCATCCATAATTTCGATCACAATGTTTCCTCCTTGATGAAATGCATTTAAGGTAACAGTGCCTACTGGATCTTTACCCGCAGCAACTCGCTGCTCAGGAGTCTCTAATCCATGATCCAAAGAGTTTCTCACTAAATGCACCATCGGATCGGAGATTTTCTCCATAACCGTTTTATCCAGTTCGGTTTGTTCCCCTAACAGTTTCAACTCAACTTGCTTATTAAGTTTCTGTGATATATCTCGGACTAAGCGAGGGAAGCGACTGAATACAAAACTAATAGGCAACATTCTAATGCGCATAACATTTTCTTGCAGATCTCGAGTATTGTGAGCAAGCTGCGCCAAACCTTCCTGTAATGAAGTAATGGTTGTCTCTGTTATATCCTGCTCTCCGATTTGACTCAGCATGGCTTGTGTAATAACAAGCTCTCCAACCATATTTATCAGGGAATCGACCTTATCAATACCTACTCGAATAGACGTGGAGCTTTGTTCTGATGGTTTTTTTGGTTCAGCTTTTTTCCCGAGAGAATTGACTGACACTTCAGTTTTAACCGGTTTTGGTGATGGCGCTTCGAGGCCACTATTACTCTCAATATTGACATTTGCTGTTTCTACATCCGCGTTACTGGCGACCTTACCAAATAGCCCGCCGCACATTGTAATTTCAATATGTGCATCATCTTCAACCCATTCAAAAATCTCTTTAATTGCTGATTCAGGTTTGATGGTTGTCAAAAAAAATCGCCAACTTAAAAAGCACTCATCTGGACTTAAATTTTCGATACTTGGGATCCCATCATAGAAAGCTGTGGTTTCTAATTCTCCAAGTTCAGCTAATTCGCTAATCATGTAGAGGGGTTCATTACCGGTTTTAAACAAATGAGGCAAAGGCTTGAAATCAATTTGATAAGTGGATTCTCCTGAAGACTCTTGAAGTGACTCAACAGGCTCTTCAGCCACACCATCACTCATACCGAGAATCACTTCAAATTTTAACCTTAGCTCATTGGCTTCACTAAGGTCTGGTGCTTGTTCTGCTTGAAGTGCCCCCAATAAAGCCCGCAAACAATCAACTGATTTGAGTAACAAGTTTACATGCTCAGCAGTTAATTGACGTTGCCCATCACGGATCTGATCTAAAAGTGTTTCTAAAACATGGGTAAAATCGGACACTGACGTAAAGCCAAAAGTGCCACTGCCACCTTTAATAGAATGTGCGGCTCTGAAAATTGTATTGATCGTTTCGGAGTCTTCAGCGCCTGGTTCTAAATTAAGTAACTCGGCTTCCATTGCATCTAACCCTTCAAAGCTTTCCTCAAAAAAAACTTCAAAGAATTGACTTAAATCAATACTCATAAGGCACTCCTAGATCAACGAATAACCTTTTTTAATACCGCTAATAACTGCTCCGGGTTAAACGGTTTAACAATCCACCCTGTAGCCCCTGCTGCTTTACCTTCGGTTTTCTTATCTAAACCCGATTCAGTAGTCAACATTAACAACGGGGTGAATTTATAATTAGGTAGCGAGCGCAGTTCACGAATTAAGGTAATACCATCCATCACAGGCATATTCACATCAGATATAACGGCGTCAAACCCCTGCTGCTTTGCAATACTAAGCGCCTCACTGCCATCTTTAGCCTCAGTTACATCAAAACCCGCTTTTTTTAATGTGAATCCGACCATTTGTCGCATTGATGCAGAATCGTCTACAGCCAAAATCTTTTTCATACTGACCTCTTAATTAACACTATCTAGGGCTAAATATTGTACTAGTCCTAACTCATCGACTGCATTAGTAAACGCAGTACTTTGCCCGTGCCAGACTATTTGATGATTGATGTTCTGGAGATGTTTTTGTAACGCACAAAGCAATTGAATTGACGCCGTATCAGCTCTACAGACTTCAGAAATATCAATACAAACGTCATGCTCTACATGCAGTTCTTGCTGCAACTGCTGATGTAAATCTTCAACTTGACTTATCGTCAACTCAGGTGAAAGTTTTAACATATGCAGGGCACTGTCCTTGTAAATTTATATTTATAAACTCAGCTTAGACGCAGATGTAAAAAATGCCATAAAAGTTAATACAAAAAAGGTAAAAATAATTAGCGTGTTAGCTATAAATACCGGAAAAACGCACACTATAATTCAAGCACATTATCCCGTATTTCTGTTCTTACATTGCAATAAGGTTAAAATCAGAGATCAGCGTAGCAACATCAATCAATGGAATTTCATTTGCCGTGTATTTGGCCTTGAAAATAGCCGCTAATTCACCATTTGGATTAATCAATGCCACCGACGCGCTATGATCAACATAATACTCTGAGTCTTCACTGTTATTAATCGCATAAATTAACCCAATATCACGTACAAACGGAAATAATGTCGCGTGAGGCCCACTCATCGCTTTAAACTCGTGATTGAAATAGTCTATATATGCTTGACGCTTTTCAACAGTGTCCCTTTGCGGGTCTACCGATATAAACCAAATAGACAATGGAACACTATTTTGTAATCGTTGATGTACTTGAGCAAGTTTCGCCAATGTCATCGGACAAATATCAGGGCAACTCGTATACCCTAGAAACAACAATGTCCATTGTCCTGGTAAATCTTGCTCAGTCAATATTTCGCCATGTTGGTCTGTTAACGCAAATGGTTTGATAAGTTTTGGCTGTTGATAATGAACCGTCAAATCAGATACCACCGGTTTTTCTGAACACCCAAGTAATAAAACCGAAACGATCCCAAGTAAGATATAACGCATTACATAATCCATTTATCTGCAAAAAGAGCGACAAATAGTAGCAGTAAATGACTTATTGAAAAACGAAAAAGCGCCATCGCTTTCTCATCTGAGGGCCAATAATACAGACTCACACTTTTAACTATAAACCAACCATTTAACAGACTTGAACACACTAAATAAAACCATCCAGACATCGAAATTAGATAAGGTACAATGCAGATCAGTGCGAGTAATATGGTATAGACAATCATGCATAGTTGTGTGAACTGTGTACCATGAGTTACAGGCAACATCGGAATATTAGCACGCTGATAGTCATTTCTTCGGGCTATCGCCAATGCCCAAAAGTGTGGAGGGGTCCAAGCAAAAATAATCATGACTAAGAGTAAAGGCTCTGCATCTAACTGCCCAGTTTCACTTACCCAGCCAAGAAGTGGCGGCATCGCACCAGCTAACCCACCAATCACGATATTTTGGGGGGTTGCTCGCTTTAAGAATAGGGTATAAACAACGGCATAGCCTAAAAGAGCTAGCAGCGTTAATACTGTACACAGTAGGTTGCTCCACAGTAAAAGAACAACAACTCCTATCACGGTCAACCCTGAGGAAAATAACAATGCATCACGCACCGTTAATCGGTCCGTCGCGACAGGTCTGTGTCGCGTTCGCGCCATCTTTTGATCTATTTCTCTGTCGACAACATGGTTAACGGCCGCTGCCGCTGCCGCTAAAGCACCAATACCCAATAAACTCATTATTTGGGATACCCAACTGCGATCCATCTCTGGCGCCAAAGCAATACCAACCCAAGCAGTGATTACCAACATGGCCACTACTTTCGCTTTACAAATGGCAATGTAGTTACCCACTGAGTGCCACCAAGAAGCATACACACTTTGATTCATAACCGCTGTTTTCATACTACGTCTCCACATCGGTACTTGATTAAAAAACACAACCTAACCATGCTAGTCAATAACATAGCTGCCATAAAATTATGAAAGAGGGTTAAAAGTAGCGGAAATTGTAAATATACAATCGCCGCTCCCACACTCAACTGAATAATCAATAATGCCACGACCCAGAGAATGGCATATTTGAAAGTTGTTGATGTTGCGAGTGCATACAGCTTGATAGCCATTACAAATATCGCAATTGACGTGACCAGCGCCCAAAATCGATGAACAAAATGGATAGACAGCCTCGTTTCAAATGGCAATACGCCATACTCATAATTTTCTTGGCCAATTGGTAAATGAAATAAGCTATTAATTGAAAACAACTCCATATTGTTACATGCAGGAAGGCCCGTACAATGAGGTGCAGCATAATTCGCGGCCACCCAACCACCTAGAGCAATTTGAATAACCAATATCCCCAAGACAAACAGTACCATTTTAAACCGGTGAGATACCTTGTCAGCCAATGGACTCAAACTAGTTGCAACGCGAAAGTAGAGTAATGACAACAACGATAAAATACTAAAGCCCCCTAATAAATGCCCCATCACTATAAAAGGTTGCAAATTCATAGTTACCGTCCACATTCCCAACGCGCCTTGGAATAAAATGAGTAAGGTTAATAAACAAACAAGCTTTGTAGGTAAAGGACTTGCCCGCTTATACTTAATCGCTATTACACACAAAAACAGAACAAGTAACCCTAAAATCGCCGCAAAATATCTATGGATCATTTCAATCCAAGCCTTTTCATGTTCAATCTTGCTTTCAGGGAATTGAGACTGCGCAACAAGCACATCTTCAGCTAATGTAGGTACTGACATAAAGCCATAACACCCTGGCCAATCTGGGCAGCCAAGGCCTGAGTTACTTAAACGCGTATATGCACCTAACGTGACAACTACAGCAGCCAATAAGCAACCGAAGAGTGCTATTTTTCGATAATTATATTGCATACTCCCCCCTAACTACTTCTTGCATAATTCAACAACTTCTTCAGATCTTTCAACATTCCTTTATGATTCATACGATTTTCTTGAGCATCAAAGCTATGATCATATGCCAACACTACAAGCCCTCGATGGTCTATCAAATACAACTTACCGACCTCCAGTTCGGTCAAACTAGGATATGCCAGCATCTTACTATCACCTGTCTCTCTCCCTAAAATAGCCAAACTGACCCGTTTTTTATTTTTCCCTAACGCTGTATACGTATTAGTTAAATCATTTAACTGATGAGTGCATGCTCGTGTACAATGAATCGGTGCATTTAAAGCAATGGTCCAAAGTACGCCAGGCTCTTGTTGCCAACCTGCAATAGAAATCTCACCCTCAACGAACTTTCCATTATTTGTTACACGGTCAGGTAACCAATTAAAAGACACTGCAATATAAGCAAGCAAAAATGGCACACTACAGCAACATAGAAATAACCACATTGGTTTATTTTTCATTGAGTTTCTTCCTTTTTTTTCAACATAAAATATCCAATTGCAGCAGCGGATATGCCTATTAACAACCATTGCAGCGCATAGGCTTGATGCTTTTGAGGAGACATAACTACAGCTTGATAATGCGGTTGCCCAACGACTGCTTGAGTACCTACTTGATACGTCAAAAATGGATATATACTTAACCCAGTAATATTCAAAAAATAAGATAGGTCGATATATTGAAGTAAATTAGGCTGATTAATATCCATTGCTGGCTGTGATGCTAGCGTAAAACCTTGAATATCCTTGCTCTTAATCTGTAAATTAAGCTCTATTTGCTCATCCGGCAAATTCAATAAAGGTAATGTTCTAGATGCAGGTGCTGCCACAAACCCTAAATTAACAAGCAGCATTCCATTAAGGTTATTGGCGTCAAATAGGGTCACCACGTCATATCCTGTTTGACCCTCAATAACTTTGTTATCTAAAAACCAGATATTCCCCTGTACAAAATGCCCCACAACTTTTATTTTTGCACTATGAAGCAGATCCGGTGACGTGACCAGAAACTTCCTTAAATCAGACCTCGGCGCGGCTAAGTGTGCCTGCTCCTGCTTGAGTAGTGATTCTTTATTTTCCCCCCTTAACCATTGCCATCGCGCGAGCAATAAACACACAGTAACAATAAGTATTACTGCCAATGTCGCCAAAATTGAACTAAGCTTGTAACGACTCACTTCTTGCATATAGGCCTCTAAATGTTGATTAAACTTGTTATCGTATTTTTATTATTATTTATCTTATTCAACCTATTTAGAGCACTTTATTTAATGGTCTCTAACACTCAAGAAAATAAACCTATGTCTTTTTACCTCGGGCGCCGGGTTATTTACTCTGTGTTTGTGATTTTACTTATCTTATGTAGTGCACTATTTGAACTTCTTCCGCTTAATAGCACACCATTACTCATAGAACATACACAAATACAAACAAACACAACCAGACAACATCAACAAAATGCCAATACCAAGCAGCCGCTTGAAAAGCAAAGTGTTGTTTAGAGTCCAAATGCCCCTTGAATATACGCAGTAAAACAACCATTAACATCAAAGTGCCTAGTGTCACATGCATACCATGAAACCCTGTAAGCAAGTAAAATGTATTGCCATAAAGCCCTGATTGTAATGTCAAATTCAGATCATTATAGGCATGCATATACTCTGCGACTTGCAACCCTAAGAACACCACACCAAGTAACACAGTTAAACTCAAAAATACTTTCAGTTTTGCTCGTTCATCACGCTCTATAGCGACATGTGCAAAATGAATTGTGACAGAAGAAGTTAAAAGAATAATTGTGTTGATTAACGGTAAGCCCTGCCACCCCATCGCATTTGTGGTATCACCAGCTGGCGTAGTTAACAGCGGCCAAACGGCCTCAAAGTTCGGCCAAAGCACCTCGTAAGTCATCGCATTATTGCTGGCTCCTCCTAACCAAGGCACAGATAACACCCGGGCATAAAACAATGCCCCAAAGAATGCTAAGAAAAACATTACCTCAGAAAAAATGAACCAACTCATACCCTGACGAAATGAACGATCCATTTGCGCCGAATATAACCCTTTTTGCGACTCTTCAATTACATGTTTGAACCAACCAAACAACATGTATATCAAAACACCAATCCCTGCATATAAAATATAACTCCCACTCGCATTTTCGGAATTAACTTGCATGACAGTCAAGCCAGCACCAATGGCAATTAAAAACATTGCGACGGCACCAATTATTGGCCACTGACTTTGCTCTGGTACATAATAGTTTTCATATTTTTGTTCCACGAATCTCTCCTAACTTGCGACTGCACTTGCAGTCACAGTATGAATATTGGCTTGTGCTGAGTCACTAATATCAAATACGGTGTATGACAACGTTAACTCTTTCACATCAAGGGGTAACTCTGTGTCTACATAAAATAATAACTTGAACTCAAGTTGCTCACTTGCAGCAAACGCTTGCTTATCAAAACAAAAACATGCCATTTTATGTAGATACTTTGCTGCTCTTCCTGGAGAAACTGAAGGAACGGCTTGCATAACTCGTGCACTTTTACTTAAGTTTTGTGCTGAAAATATCACTTCCGTCATCTCACCAGGTTTAACTTGGACCATATACTGCTGCGCTTTCACAGCAAATGGCGCACTTTGTTGTGCATGGGTCGTAAAGCTCACATCAACCGTTCTGGAGTTGACAATTTGTTGACTTTTCGCAGCCACTTCCATATTCGGCTTGCCATTAAGGCCCGTCACATCACAAAACACGTCATAAAGAGGCACTAATGCAAAAGCAAAAGCAAACATTGCCACCGCACTCAACAATAATTTCTTTAATAAGACACTGTGTTCCATTATTTAACCTCTGGCGGAGTACTGAAGGTATGATATGGTGCTGGGGATGCAACCTCCCACTCAAGCCCTTCAGCCCCATCCCAAACTTTGCTTGGGACAGACTCTCCACCACGAGCACATTTATAAACAACCAAAACAAACAATAACTGCGATAACCCAAAAGCAAAGCCGCCAATACTTATTATGGCGTTAAAATCCGCAAACTGGAGGGCGTAGTCAGGAATACGCCGAGGCATACCAGCAAGACCGACAAAATGCATAGGAAAGAATAAGACATTAACGCTTACTAATGACAACCAAAAGTGCCATTTTGCAAGGGCAATGTTATACATGTGGCCCGTCCATTTCGGTAGCCAATAATAAGCTCCTGCCATAATTGAGAACACGGCACCGGTTACCAATACATAATGAAAGTGCGCAACGACAAAATAGGTATCATGATACTGAAAATCGGCAGGTGTTATTGCTAGCATCAAGCCTGAGAAACCACCTAACGTAAATAACACAATAAAGGCAATGGAAAACAGCATTGGGATTTCGAACGTTATTGACCCTCGCCACATCGTCGCCACCCAATTGAATACCTTCACCCCTGTTGGAACCGAGATCAACATAGTCGCATACATGAAAAATAGCTCGCCAGCCAGTGGCATCCCAGTAGTAAACATATGATGTGCCCAAACAACAAAAGAAAGTAGTGCAATTGAAGAAGTCGCATACACCATTGAGGCATATCCAAATAATTTTTTCCGTGAGAAGGTTGGAACAATGGTAGAGATGATCCCAAAAGCGGGCAAAATCATGATGTATACCTCTGGATGGCCAAAGAACCAAAATATATGTTGGAACATTACCGGATCACCACCACCTGCTGCGTCAAAAAAACTAGTGCCAAAATACTTATCAGTTAATACCATAGTGACAGCACCTGCTAATACAGGCATAACCGCTATCAAAAGAAATGCGGTGATCAACCACGTCCATACGAATAACGGTAACTTCATCCAAGTCATACCTGGTGCTCTCAAATTGACTATGGTTACAATCACATTAATTGCCCCCATAATTGAGCTGATCCCCATTATATGAACCGCAAATACAAATAGCGCGGTGTTATCATTGCTATATGTCGTCGATAGTGGCGCGTAGAATGTCCAACCAAAAGCTGGCCCACCACCTTCCATAAACAATGACATTAATAGGATTGAAAAAGCGAATGGCAGAATCCAAAAGCTCCAGTTATTCATTCTAGGTAACGCCATATCTGGCGCGCCTATCATCATGGGTATCATCCAATTTGCTAACCCCGTAAACGCTGGCATTACAGCCCCAAAAACCATAATTAAACCATGCACGGTAGTCATCTGATTGAAAAAATGCGGATCGACTAGTTGCAGTCCAGGCTGAAATAGCTCGGCGCGAATGACCATTGCCATCGCCCCTCCAACGATGAACATAGTCAGAGAAAAAATTAAATACAGAGATCCTATATCTTTATGATTTGTTGTATAAAGCCAACGCTTAAATCCTTTCGGCATATGGTGGTGTTCATGGTTTTGCTCTTGAGATTCAACCAATGTACTCATTGTTCTTTCTCCTTAGTCGCGTCTATTTCTAATTGTATTTGACTAGGTTGAACCACTTCACCAGTATCATTACCCCAGCTATTACGCTTATAGGTAATAACACCAGCAATTTGTTTGATAGACAGTTGCTTCCCAAATGCCTGCATGGCTGTTCCTGGTTTACCATTAAGCAAAATATCAATGTGAGGTTGCAAATCACCTGTCACCATAGGGCTCCCCTTTAAGGCAGGAAACACACCAGGTAATCCCATTCCTGTTGGTTGATGGCATGCTGCACAGTAACCCATGTAAACTTGCTCCCCAACTGCCATTAATTCTTCTTTGCTTAACGTTTGATCTAGTAATGCAGCACTTGCTGCCGCCTCTATCGATTTTTGTTGTTTGGCCTGAGCCAACCAGAGATCAAATTCATCAGGCGCTCTTGCATCAACGACGATTGGCATAAACCCATGATCTTTTCCACATAGCTCTGCACATTGTCCTCTATAAATTCCTGCCTCATTTACATTAGTCCAAGCTTCATTAATAAAACCGGGGTTTGCATCTTTTTTCACTGCAAAGTCGGGGACCCACCAAGAATGAATTACATCATCAGAGGTCATCAGAAATCGTACTTTTTTTCCGGTCGGTATAACCAATGCTTTGTCCACTTCCAACAAATAATGCTCACCTTTTTCTTCCTTATCATTCATCTGCTCTCTTGGTGTGGAAAGTACAGAGTAAAAATCTACATCATGGCCCATGTACTCGTAATGCCACTTCCATTGAGAGCCGGTCACTTTAATGGTTAGATCTGCTTTACTAGCATCTTCCATCGCTATCAACGTTTTAGTAGCCGGTATAGCCATTACGACCAATATAACGAATGGAATCGCAGTCCAAAGAATTTCTACCTTGGTACTTTCGTGAAATTGAGCTGCAATAGCGCCTTTAGATTTTCGGTGATGTATGAGTGCCCAAAACATCACCGCAAAAACGATGACACCTATAACACAACATATCAGGAAGATAGTCATATGGAGTTGATAGACATTTTGACTTATGTCTGTCACTCCTTGTCGCATATTGTAAGCACTATTACTGGTCGCACTAAACGAGAGTAATAAAACGAATAAGCTTACAAACGCATGGCATGCTTTCATGTGACGCCCCTTTATTTTGCGCTAGTAAATGACCTTTTCACTAAAATGCGCATGGTGTTTTTATTATCGGATGACTGTCATGAGCTGCGACTTTCGTCGAATGCTAAACTGCGTGACTATTAACTAATTAGTCAATAAATAAGCAATTTGCAAGTTTTAAGGTGTTTTTAAACAACTAGAGGGGAAGTGTTTGAATTTATTTGGCACAATAGAATTAAAACCTAAGTGAAACAGGTGAATTTAGAGATAAACTCACCATTTTACTTCATGAAGTTGATGCTATTGGATGTAATTACATCCAATTACCATTTCTTATCACACCAACTGCTAAGCCTTCTATTGCAAAAGACTCATGCTCCAAGTCAACCTCAATCGCTGAAAAGTCGTCATTTTCTGCGTGTAATAAAACACGTTTACCTGCTTTCTCTAAGCGCTTTACAGTTACGTCTTCATCCACTCTGGCAACAACTACTTGGCCATTTTCAGCCACTTGAGTACGATGTACTGCTAGTAAATCTCCATCGATAATACCAATATCTTTCATACTCATCCCATTAACCCGCAATAAGTAGTCGGCCGCAGGCTTAAATAAAGACGGATCGACTTGGCAATGCGTTTCGATATGTTGCTGTGCTAAAATGGGTTCACCAGCAGCAACCCTGCCAATCAAAGGGAGACCTAATTGCTCAGCTTCATCTTCGACGGCTAATCGAATTCCTCTACTTGCTCCAGGGACCATCTCAATAACCCCTTTTTTTGCTAGTGCTTTCAAGTGCTCTTCTGCAGCATTTGCACTTTTAAAGCCTAATGCATCTGCAATTTCTGCACGTGTTGGTGGCATTCCTGTATCTTTAATAAATACTTTGACGAGTTCAAATACTTGTTCTTGTCTTTTTGTCAGAGGTCGCATACAACTGGTTTTCCATACAGTATTATTTACTGTGAGTATATACAGTTAGATATAAATCGCAAATATTTGTCATAAAAATAGGTGAAGCTGCAAAATGGGGAGGCAAATAGCGATATGACCTAACATCTTTAGGCTTTCTCAAAGCAGTTTATTTCACCGGTTTAATTTAAAAACCTCCTCTCCTATACACATTAGCTACAGCCTATAAATTCAAAGGTAATCGCATCTAGAATTGATAAAAAACTTATAAAACAAAACGCTAAAAAATGAACGTTATTTAATAGGAAGTGATATGCTGATTAATAGGTACTCTATTAGAAAAACATTAAAAAAAGTGCGAAGCGGCCAATTGATAAACTAATGAGACATTTAAGACCTTTCTGTTATCTTGGCTCTATAAAAGTAAAGGGTCGAGTTTTTATCTTTAGGGCCATAGAGCTTAGGTAATAAGTGATAAGGTATCAGTAAAACTCCTGCTCTTTAAGAACGTAAACTCAGCACGCTTTAACAAATACAATTTCTTTTCTCTCAACCAATACAACCTCACCTTTTGTGAGCTTGCTTCAGAAGCATTTGTAACTTGCTCAAAAAATAAACCCTACGGTGCATAAGAAAATACTAGAGTATGGGTAGTTATTCTGGTAATGAAAATCACAAACTTTAAAAAACAAAAAACCCGTTACATTTCTGT